>CAVGKH010000226.1:0-2006 GCA_963629755.1 Gemmiger sp. | reverse complement strand
AATATCAATATGGATCTGATCGCCGGGCTGCCCGGGGATACCGTGCAGGGCTTTGAAGCCAGCCTGCGCCAGGCGATCGCGCTGGAGCCCGAAAACATCACAGTGCATACGCTTACCTTAAAAAGGGCCTCAAACCTTGTGATCGACCACAGCCCGGATGATTACGGCAATGTGGCGGCCATGTTGGGAAAGTGCAGCCTTCTGGCCCAGGCAGGCTATAGGCCGTATTATATGTACCGGCAGAAAAATACTTTACAGAATCTCGAAAATACCGGCTGGTGCAAGCCCAGCAAAGAAGGGCTGTATAATATTTATATCATGGAAGAAATACACTCGATCTTAGCGGCCGGGGCCGGGGCTTCCACCAAGCTGTGCGGTGAACCGGGCTGCAAGATCCAACGCATATTCAATTATAAGTACCCCGGCGAATATATAAGCGGATTTGAAACGATACTACAGCGAAAAGAAGGAGTGACTGATTATTATGCCGGCAATCTGGATTCCCAAAAGGCTCGTTGAATACAGCCTGATCAATGTGGCCGCTGAAAACACGCAGCGCTTTGTGCAGCGCTGCGAAACACAGTATGAAAACCGCGTATTTCAGGCGGCCGGCACCGTGCTGGAAAGCGGGCGAAAGATCGTAATGCTTACGGGTCCTTCGGCCAGCGGCAAAACGACTACGGCCAACAAGCTTGCCCATGCACTTACGCTGCGCGGCTGCCCCGCACAGGTGATCAGCCTGGATAATTTTTATCTCAATAAAGAAGTATATCCTCGCCTGCCTGACGGCAGCAAGGACTATGAAAATATCATGGCGCTGGATCTGCCCTGTATTCAGAACTGCCTGAAGCAGCTGATGAAAAACGGCGAGTGCGATGTGCCGCAGTTTGATTTTACAACGGAATCCCGTACCAGCGAATGGCAGCATATTTCGGCAAATGGTGGCATTGTGATCGTAGAAGGCATCCATGCGCTGAACCCGATCATGACGGCACCGCTGCCCGATAATTCGTGCTTTAAAATTTACGCGGGCCTGCGCGAGGAATACTCTGACGAGGACGGCGAGCGCATGCTGAGCACCCGCGATATCCGACTTGCCCGCCGCATGACCCGCGATGTGCGCTTCCGCGGCCACAGCCCAGAACGCACGCTGGCTTTGTGGGACCGTGTTTGCGAAGGGGAAGACCGCTATATCAAGGTGTTCAAAAATGAGGCAAACCTTTTGATCGATACGGCTTTCAGCTATGAAGTGTGCGTGCTGGCGGGCATGGTGGCTCCCATGGCGGGCATGCTTCCGGCGGAGCACGAGCTTTCTAACCGTTTGAATGCACTGGTAGGCCGTTTCAGCCGTTTTGAAACACTGCCGGTATCGGTGATCCCTGAAAGCAGCATGCTGCGCGAATTTTTTGGAAATGAGACCTGAAAAGCATAGGCCAAGGCGCAAACGGCCCCTTGCTTTTTGCGCTTTGGCCCGTTATACTATTGCTAGACCTATGTGCCGAAAATACACAGCTTTGCAGGGCGGCAGGCCGCTTTTGCACTGCCCCTAACGGAGGTTTTTACGATGGAGTTCGATTTTGACCGCTTGAAAGAACAGGGCCTGGAGCTTGCCGGCCGTGCAAAAAAAACAGCACAGGAGCTGGCCGGTAAGGGCCGTGACCAGCTGCAGCTGATGGATCTGCAGGCAAAGCTCAGCAAATCGCAGCGCCAGCTGGGCGCACTGGTTTACAGCCTGGCAAAGGCTGGGGAGAGCAATCAGCCTCTGGTTGACCAGTACATTGCTGCCATTGCCGAAATTGAAAAGAGTATGGATCAGCTGAAAAGCAGCATGGACTCTGAGGAAGCTGAGGCTGGTGAAGAGGCTGAATATACGGTTTCTGCCGAGCCGGAGGCAGAGAAAAACGAGCAACCCAAAGAAGAAAAAGAGGCTGCTGCCCGCGTTTGCCCGCAGTGCGGCGCAGAAGAGCCGCAGGGTGCACTTTTTTGCAGCAAGTGCGGCACACAGC
>CAVGKH010000225.1:0-2025 GCA_963629755.1 Gemmiger sp. | reverse complement strand
TGCAGCTATTCGCTCTGACCGTGGCGGCGGAACCGTTACCGTAAACGGCGGCGCACCGCGATCGATCGGGCGTGGCATCGTGGTGCTGCTGGGTGTGGGTGTTGATGATACACTGGAGATCGTGCCCAAGCTGGCTGAAAAATGCGCAAATCTGCGTGTGTTTGCAGACGAAGACGGAAAGCTGAACTGCAGCGCGGCGGAGCTTGGCTATTCGGCACTGGTCGTAAGCAATTTTACGCTGTATGGGGATACCCGCAAGGGCAAGCGCCCCAGCTATATCCGGGCAGCAAAGCCCCCGCTTTCTGTGGAAGCCTACGAGCTATTTTTGGCGGAAATGCAAAAACAGGGCCTGCATGATGTGCAGCACGGCGAGTTTGGCGCGGATATGCAGATAGAGCTTGTGAACGACGGCCCCACAACGATTATGATTGATACCGATGAATGGAAAAAATGATTATGGAGGATACAAACCATGAAAGCATTTCACATTACCGGCCCTGCACCGCTTTGCACCAACACTTTTCTGCTCGTGACCGAGGCAGGAAGCGCCGTGGCGATCGACCCGGCAGCGGATGCAGCGCTGTATGAGCAGGCACTAGAGCAGACCGGCGCAAAGCTTACGCATATTCTGTGCACGCACGGGCACTATGACCATGTGGGAGCCGTGAAGCAGCTGAAAGAAAAATGGGGCTGCAAGGTATATCTTGATCCTGCCGATGCACAGGGCAACCGTAGTCTGCCGATGGTGAAGGAAGATATTGACAGCGGCTACACAGACGGCGGCGAGATCAAGGTGGACGAGCTTACCTTTAAAACCTGGCATACCCCGGGCCATACGCCCGGCAGCTGGGTGATTTTATGCGGCGACATGTTCTTTACCGGCGATACATTGTTCCATGGCAGCATTGGACGCACCGATCTGCCGGGCGGCAGCATGGCACAGATGGAAGAGAGCATGGAAAAGCTGCTGGAGCTGCCTGTTGCGGATAATGCACGCGTTCTGCCCGGGCATGAAGCATTTTCTACCATGGCGGACGAGAAGCGCCACAATTATTACCTGCGCGAGTTCATGGAGGAATGATCGCCATGCGCATCTATATTACTGGGCTGCACAGCGGCTACCAGGTAGAGCATCTGGCCCGGGTGTTTTTTCCCGGTGCGCAGCTGCTTACCGAAAAGCCGGAAGCGAAAGATCGGGCAGATCTGATCCGTGCGCACTGCGGCAAAAAACATTTTTGGGCAGCATTGCGCCAGAACGGCAGGCTGTACAGCTGCCGTGAGGTGCGAAAAGCGGACGACCCGCGCCCGGATCACACCTTGGCAGCGCTTTTATATCGGCTTTTGCGAAAGGCCACCGGCATTCGCCCGCCGTGGGGCATGATGACCGGCGTGCGGCCTGTGCGTCTGATCCACGATGCACGGCGCGCCGGAAAAACCGAAGCGGAGATACAAGACCTGTTTTTAGGCCATTTTGACTGCACGCCGGAAAAGTTTGACCTGGCTCTTGGCATTGCAAATCTGCAAAGACCTGTTATTGAAGCCGCTGCCCCGCGCAACTATAGTATTTATATCGGTATACCGTTCTGCCCGTCGCGCTGCAGCTATTGCAGCTTTGTTTCACGCACTGTGGAAAAAGACCGTTCGCTGGTACAGCCTTATGTGGACTGCCTTTGCCGCGAGGTGGAAAAGATCCGCGATGAAGCAGCGGCAAACCACATGTATCTTAAAAGCATTTATATCGGCGGCGGCACGCCTACGGCACTCTCAGCTGCGCAGCTGCGGCAGCTGATGGGCACAGTGCGCGAATGCTTTGACCTTGCCGCTATAGGCGAATATACGGTAGAAGCCGGTCGGCCCGACTGTACAGACGAAGAAAAGCTGCGGGTGCTAAAAGAATACGGCGCGACCAGAGTTTCGATCAACCCGCAGACATTTTCTGATGATGTGCTGCGGCGCATTGGCCGCAGGCATACCGCACAGGATATTTTGAACTGCTATGAAATCGCGCGCAAAGCAGGGCATACA
>CAVGKH010000224.1:0-2028 GCA_963629755.1 Gemmiger sp. | reverse complement strand
ACACCTGAGTTATGAAGATTACGTGCTAATCGAGCTACGGCTAAAGGATGGCTGCTGCTCCCAGCGTTTATCCCAGCCGGGTGCAGTGTAGCCTTTTTTAAAGCCGGGGCCGAGCTGCTCACCGGGCAGAAAGAGATCGCGCCTCAAAGTTTTTTTTTGCTGTTGCTTCTGGTTTATTTATGGAAGTCCGGCGGTCTCACGGCGGCAATTTTCTGCGCTGGCCTCAAAAAGATCCCGCGCGAAATTTTAGAAACCGGCATGGATCTTGGCGCGGGCCGCTGGCAACTGGTGCGAAAAATCGAGATCCCGCTGCTTTTACCGGCCGCCGGGGTCTTGCTTTTAACCTCGCTGATGGCCGCCTTTCGCATTTTTCGTGAAGGCTATCTTTTGGGCGGCACACACCCCGATAAAAGCATCTACAGCCTGCAGCACTTTTACTATAACAATTTTGCCAATTTGAATATCCCGCGCCTGGCGGCTGCCTCTATATGGCAGATCGTGCTGATCGCCGCCGCAGCGGCACTGTGCAAAAGGCTTTTGCAGAAAAGTAATCACCGAAAATGAAAAAATCTATAAGCTTCTTGGCACAAATCATTCTATACGGCATAGTGCTTGCGGCGCTTTCTCCGGCTGGGGCTGGGGTCTGGCTCGTCTGCAGGCACAGCGGGCTGAGCCTTTGGCAGTTTTTGCAAAACGAAGCACTGTTAAAAGCATTTCAAAACAGCCTTTTGGTGTGCTTTGCGTGCATAACAGGGCAGCTGCTTATCGGCATACCGGCGGGGTGGGGCCTGGCGCGTTATACCTTCCCGGGCAAAAAGCTGCTGCTGTTTTTGTGTATGATCCTGATTCTGCTTCCGGCACAGGCAATGCTCCTGCCGCAGTATTTTATTTTGCGCGCCCTCGGCCTTTTAAACAGCCTGTGGGCGCTGATTCTGTTGGGAATATTTTCGCCGCTCGGTGCGCTTATCATGCGGCAAGGCTTTTTAAGCATACCTCTTGAGCAAATCGAGGCGGCCGAAGCTCTGGGCGCAGGCAGCGGCATGGTGCTTTTAAAAATCGCTCTGCCCCAGCGCAGGCGCGAGGTGCTGCTGCTCTGCCTGATCACGCTGGCCGAGCAGTGGAATCAGCTCGAATTTCCCATGGCATATATCCAGTCAAAAGAAAAATATCCGCTTTCGGTTTATCTTGCCTCGAGTGCGGTGCTAGACCAAGCACAGCTTCTGGCAGGCAGCATTTTGGCAGTGGTACCGCTGGCTCTGGTTTTCGGTATTCTGCTCAAAGCCTGGGGCACTCGGCAAAAATAGCTGCATCGGCTTTATCGGCCGGATCCTCTGCTGTAAACGGGAAGAATTCTATAAAATCTTCCAGTTTCTCTATATAACCCCATAAAATCAAAGAAAAACAGCAAATTTATTCCTGCGCCCTGGCCGCTTATGCTATAATAAAATCCAACAGTGCTTTGGCTTTTCGCAATAGTGCCGAATCTTTTTAAAGTCGAATAGAGGAAAAACAGAAATGTACGTTTTAGGAAATATCATATGGTTTTTGTGCGGCGGCCTGTGGCAGGGCCTTTCCTGGGGGATCGCCGGTATTTTGTGGAGCATTACGATCGTTGGCATCCCAGTTGGGCGGCAGTGCTTCAAGCTTGCCGCGCTTGCGTTTTTTCCGTTTGGCAAAGAGGTTCAATATGGCGGCAACACCTTATCTTTGCTCGCAAATATCCTGTGGATGATCTTCAGCGGTATTCCGCTGGCATTGGCTGCGCTGTGCAACGGCTTGCTGCTCTGCTGCACCATCATCGGCATTCCGTTTGGGCTGCAGTGCTTCAAAAATGCAAAGCTGGCCTTGGCGCCTTTTGGGGCGGAAATTATATTTACCTGATAAAGGCCAGGGCCAGTAAACCACAGCGAAAGAAATGAGCCGAATGCCGGAAAAAATATTGATCGTGGACGATGAAAGCGAAATTGCAGATTTGATCGAGATGTATCTGCAAAACGAAAATTATGCGGTGTATAAAGCGTATACAGC
>CAVGKH010000223.1:0-2051 GCA_963629755.1 Gemmiger sp. | reverse complement strand
GCTACTTTACAAGCGAAGTATGCCTGAATGACTTATGAGCTGGCGCACAGTGGTGGTTCGCGGGCCTGCCAAGCTGGACTTGAAACTGGGGCAGATGGTAGTGCGGCAGGAAAAGACCACCCGCGTGAACCTGAACGAAATGGCGGTGCTGCTGATTGAAAATACCGCCGTTTCGCTCACGGCCTGCCTGCTGAGCGAGCTGACCGCCCGCAAGATCAAGGTGATCTTTTGCGATGCAAAGTGCAACCCGCAGGCAGAGCTTGTGCCGTATTACGGCAGCCATGATTCCAGTGCCAAAATCCGCGCGCAAATCGGCTGGCCACCCTTTGTGCGCGAGCAGGTATGGACGGAGATCGTGTGCGAAAAAATCAAAAATCAATTCTTCGTTTTGCAGCAGTGCCAGCTGCCCCAGGCAGCGCTTTTGCAGGAGTATTTGACCCAGCTTTTGCCCGGAGATGCCACCAACCGCGAAGGCCATGCGGCCAAGGTGTATTTTAACGCCTTATTTGGGGCCGAATTTACCCGCAGCCGCGATATTCCGGTGAATGCAGCGCTGAATTACGGCTACAGCATTCTGCTTTCTGCCTTTAACCGGGAAATTACCGCAGCAGGCTACTTAACACAGTTAGGGCTATTTCATGATAATATGTTCAACCCGTTCAATCTGGCCTCGGATTTGATGGAGCCTTTTCGGCCCTTGGTAGACAGAGTAGTTCTGCAAATGGCCCCCGAAAAACTGGAAGCCGAAGAAAAAACAAAACTAGTCAATCTTTTGAACAGCGAAGTAACCATTGCCGGAAAACGCCAATATTTACCCGGCGCTATTCGCATTTATTGCAAAAGCATCTTTGATGTGCTGAACAGCGAAGATGCTGCCCAAATACAATTTTACAGCTTATGAGTTATCGGTTTATGAGAGTGATCGTGTTTTTTGATTTGCCGGTAGAAACCAAACCCCAGCGCCGGGAGTATGCCCGCTTTCGGCGCTTTTTAATAAAAACCGGTTTTTTGATGATGCAGGAATCGGTTTACAGCAAAATTGCACTGAATGCCACCGCCGCCGAAGCGATTCGGCGTTCGGTGCTGGCGCAAAGCCCGGCGGCCGGTATTGTGCAGCTTATGATCATAACAGAAAAGCAGTATAACGCCATTGAATTTGCGGTGGGAAATTTGGAAAGCGAGACCCTGGCCACCGATGAAAGGCTGGTGATCCTGTGAATTTTTGCTGGAAGCTATTGAACGAGCCCTTGATTTTTGACGAAAACCACCCGGCTGTTTTGAGCGTGGAAAACCCAACGGCTTTTACGAATTTGCTGGGAGAATTGCACGAACTTGTGCAAAACGGCATGGCGGAATGCGGCTTTTACGAAAACAATGAACCGATCTCCGCAGAAAAGCGGTTGGAAATGGTTGCTGACCCATTTGCCGCTGACCCCAACCAGAAGAAAATCTTGAATGCGCTGTATGCCCGGCTGGAAAAGCAAATGTGGAGCGAAGAAACTTTTGCCAAAACCAATGCGGCATTTTCGGCCTTACAAGGGTATCTGGCCCAGCTTGCGGAAGAAGTGGATTACCCGGTTATTTTTGCCGAGCATTTAAACGGTACTGCCCTATTGAAAGCGTGCGAAATGCAGCTGGAAGCGGAGGCGGGCACTCTTTTGGAGCAGTTGGATTCTTATCTGCGTGCCTGCCGAGAGTTTTTGAAAAAAGATGTATTTTTGTTTGTGAATTTGCACGCCTATTTAAAAACCGAAGAGATTCTGGAATTATATAAAACCGCAGCTTACCAAAAGTGTAAACTGCTTTTACTGGAATCGCACGAACCGGAAGCTTTGCCCGGCGAAAAACGCGTGGTGCTGGATGCCGATTTATGCCAGCTGAATTTTGGCTAGAAAGCAAAAGAAGTTTGTGCTATAATGCCATTAAAGTCCTTTGGCTACCATAAAGAATTCACCCTGTTTTTGTAGTGTGCAGGGAATCTCAAAACCTCGAATTTAAGATTTGAGGTTTGAGAGTAGTGTAATTTCTTATGGTAGTCAATCAAAGAAATC
>CAVGKH010000222.1:0-2071 GCA_963629755.1 Gemmiger sp. | reverse complement strand
GCTCTCTATGAACGACCTGCTCATGGTAGCGGGTGCACTGCGCAACTTTGCGGGCCTGCAGCAGTGGTACGGCCTTACCGAGCACGACCTTTTGCCGGTAGACGATCTTTTTTATGCGCTGGCTCCTCAGCCCTATCTTGAAAAGACCATCAGCGATTCCATCATCTCTTCGGACGAAATGGCCGATAATGCCAGCAATACGCTGGCCGACCTGCGCCGTAAGATCCGCCAGCAGGAAAATTCCATTCGTGATAAGCTGGAAAATATTTTGAAAAACAGCACCACCAATAAGTTCCTGCAGGATGCCGTGGTCTCGCTGCGAAACGGCCGCTATGTGGTGCCTGTCAAAGCGGAATACCGCGGCGAGGTAGGCGGCGTGATCCACGATGTTTCGGCCACCGGTGCTACAGTGTTCGTTGAGCCTACTGCCGTAGTGGAGGCCAACGCCCGCATCATGCAGCTGCGCAGCCAGGAGCAGGCCGAGATCACCCGCATTCTGGCCAGCCTTTCCGAGCAGGTGGCCGGTATTTCCGCCAGCTTTGAGTTCAGCTATGATGCCATGCTGCAGATCGATGTGCTGCTGGCCAAAAGCCGCCTTGCCATTGCACAAGGGGCTTTTATGCCCCAGGTAACGGGCGAGGGCTGGTTCAACCTGGTCAAGGCACGCCACCCGCTGCTAGACCCCAAAACCTGCGTTCCGGTAGATCTGTGCCTGGGCAAAGACTATGATACCATTGTTGTCACGGGCCCCAACACGGGCGGTAAAACCGTAAGCTTAAAAACGGCCGGCCTGCTTTGCGCTATGGCGCAGCACGGCTTTTTGATCCCGGCGCATGAAAGCAGCACGGTGTGCGTATTTCAAGACTATCTGGTAGATATCGGCGATGAGCAGAGCATCGAGCAAAGCCTTTCCACCTTCTCGGGCCACATGAAAAAGATCATCACCATTTTAAAGCTGGCTCGCCGCGGCACGCTGGTGCTGCTGGACGAGCTGGGCGCGGGCACCGACCCTGCCGAGGGTGCGGCTCTGGCCATGGCCGTGATCGAAGAACTGCGCCGCCAGGGGGCGCTGATCCTGGCCACCACACACTATGCCGAGCTGAAGGTGTTCGCGCTTGAAACGCCCGGTGTGGTGAATGCCAGCTGCGAATTTGATGTAGAAAGCCTGCGCCCCACCTACAAGCTCAGCGTGGGCGTTCCGGGTAAATCCAACGCTTTTTTGATCAGCGAGCGCCTGGGTGTGCCCGCGGAAGTGATCGACATGGCGCGCACACATCTTTCCAACGATGATAAGCGGCTGGACAGTGTGCTCAGCCAGCTGGATGATTTGAAGCTGCAGTTAAAGGCCAGCCAGGCCGAGGCTGAGCAGGCCAAGGCCATGGCCGCCGATGCGCTGGAAAGTGCCCGCAAAAAGCGCGAGGAGCTGATTCGGCAGGGCGAGACCGAGCTGGAAGCCGCCCGGCAGAAAGCGCGCAAAATGGTGCAGCAGGTGCAGGAGGAAGCCTATTCGCTTACCGATGAACTGCGCAAGCTGCAGAAAGACGAAAAAACAGCAGCCAGTCAGCGTGCGATCCGTGCCCGCGAAATTGCGCGCCGCGATACCGAAAAGCTGCTGGCAGGCGAAGCAGGCCGTGTGCGGCGCGCCCAGTTTACCCCGCTTACCGAGGTGCGCATTGGGCAGGAGGTCGAGATCGCCGATATGGGCCAGCGCGCCGTTGTTATGGCCCTGCCGGATCGTAAAGGCCTTGTAGAGGTGCGCGCGGGCATTTTAAAAACCAAGGTGCCGCTGCATAACCTCAAGGCCCCCGATAAGCAGGAGGCCCCGAAGCCAAAGATCCGTCAGCCGCGCCAGCCCCACCAGATGGGCACGGGCGGCGGCCGTGTGCAGCGTGCCGAAGGCAGCCGCAGCGCGGGTATGGAGCTGGATTTGCGCGGAAAGATGGTAGACGAAGCCCTGCTGGAGGTCGATCAGTTTATCGACCATGCCATCATGAACGGCCTCGGCAGTATCGTGATCATTCACGGCAAGGGCACCGGCGCTCTGCGCACGGGCATCCAGCAGCATCTGCGC
>CAVGKH010000221.1:0-2091 GCA_963629755.1 Gemmiger sp. | reverse complement strand
GGTACGGCCTCTACCTTAAAAATATTCAGTGTATCGGCATCCGGGCAGCTGAATATTGCCTGCCCCTCGGGCTGGCCGGGAATGCTGCCGCCGTAGCGCAGAATGTCGATATACAAAAATGCCACATGCATGGCCATGGGGCAGATTTCGCCGCGCTGGGTGTCAAAATCCCAGCTTTGGCCTATTTTATGCCCGCGGTGGCAGCCCACCGGGCCCTTGCGGTCGATCAGTGTGATCTTGATTTTCGGGCGGCTCACAGTGCGATCTCCTCCAGGCACAGCTCTATGGGAATGCCCTTGTATTTATCCTGATTTTCGGCATTTTTTGCCAGCATACGGCTCACGGCATCCATGGCCGCGCGGGCCGCCGTGCGTAGGTTTTCGCCCTTTAAAATGTGCCCCATGAACACAGCCGAAAAAATATCGCCCGTTCCGGGGAAGCGCACCGGCAGTTCTTCATACGGCAAAATAAAATATCGGTCTGCCGCCGCATCATATCCCGCCACGCACTGAATGGGGTTGCCGCCGTCTACCAGCATACGCGCGCTGGTGATCAGCACCGAACCCGCGCCCACACCATGCAGTGCGGCAGCCATATCATACAGTTCCTGCCGGGTGCAGCCCTCGCGGCAATAGGGCACGCCTGCAAGATAGGCGGCTTCGGTGTAGTTCGGCACAATGTAATCAGCCACGCCGATCAGCTGACGCATAAGAGCGATGGTCTCTTCGCCCACGCCGTTATAAAGCTTTCCCTCATCGCCCATGATAGGGTCGGTAAAGATCAGTGTGCCCTTCTGCTTCTGCATGCGGCAGAAATCCAGCACCAACTCGGTTTGCGGCTTGGAAAGAATAAAGCCTGTAGACACCGCATCAAACTGAAAGTCCAGCTGATCCCACACCTGCAGTGTGTTTTTCATATAATCGGTGGTTTCGAGTATTTCAAATTTGCCATAATCCAGCGTGTTGCTCACCAGCGCCGTGGGCAGGCTGCACACCTCGTACTGCATATGCGAAAGCACCGGGATCATGGCGCTGAGCGCCACCTTGCCGTAGCCCGCGAGATCATTGATCAAAAGCACCTTGCTGCTCATGTTTTTATACCGTCCTTTTCCTATTCTTAATTATATAGTATACCGCACATCTGACCCGCAAGAAACCCCCAGTTTTGTATTTTTCGGCAGGTTCAGATTATTTAATATCTATCAAAAGGGCAGCAGCAAAGCCGCGGCCGCATTCTGCTGCGCCTGCTGGATATGCCCAAGGGCGTGGCTATTCTGCAGCACCGGGGCATTCGATTTTCTGAAGTCAGTGAACCGGGCGTTTTGCAGCTTGCGCCGCTTTCAGATGCTGCCTTGGCCGAGCTTGTCGCCTGCCTGGCCGAGGGCGGGGCCGGTGTGGTTGGCCGTTTTTGCCAGCCGCCTGTGGGATATAGAAATAAAAGGTACTGCGCCAAAGCTTTTATATACATTACAAAGCCGCCGAAGTTTATTTGGCGGCAAGGCCATACTGGGCACTTTAGGGATCGAACTGCAAACCTCGCTTGAGCCGGGCATGATTTCTTTGCCCGGCTGGCCACTCGCCATGCTGCTACTGTTTTTTACTGCGCGGGGCAGTGGGTACGCTAGCCGTGATTGCTGCACAACTGGTTCTGGCCATACTGATCCGCAGCTTTGCCATTCCCATCTTTCTGGGTCTGTTTGGCGGATTGCCGGCATGTTGGCAGGCGCCAAGGGGTACTCTCTGCTCTGGCCCTACGCCCTGATGCAGGCAGGCATGAACGCCAACAAAAGCAATGATGTGCTTGTCGGGCACTACGGGCTGTTTTTATTAAGCTGCATCTTCTGGCTGCGCCTGCTGTTTTTAGCCGTCTGGCTTATTTTGCAAAAGAAAGATGTTCGCGCTTAAAAATTTGGCACTGCTTTAAAAAATCAAATTTGTGCTGTTTTTATAAAGAAAAACGTAAGCGTCAAATGGCAGAAAAAAGCTGAGCCCCAGGATAAGGCTCAGCTTCAAAAGTCAATCGTTCTGTTGTAAGGATCTGCAACTCAGAGGAGCATTGGACGGAAGTAGTTCGCTTGCCCAGTCATCGCTT
>CAVGKH010000220.1:0-2122 GCA_963629755.1 Gemmiger sp. | reverse complement strand
CACCCCGGCGGCGCGGCCTGTGCGCAGCGCGGGCGGGCACACGATCACGCCCGGCAGTGCGGCAAATTCCTGGTAACATAAATAAGCGCCGTCACCCACAAACAAAAGCGGCTTGGGGCAGCTTTCGGCCAAAGCGCGAAGCGCGCTTACCGGTGCGGCATCGTCTTGTGTGAGGCGCTTGTGCGTTTGGGCATCAAAGGCAGCCCAATACACTTCGCCCCGGCGGGCATCCTGTGCAGCAATAATAGTGCCCTGCCCTATATGCCCATAGGCCAGCGCCTCTAAGGTGGAAACTGCGGCACACGGCGTACCAGTAGGAAAGGCAAGCCCTTTTACGGCGCAAAGCCCAATGCGCAGCCCGGTAAAGCTGCCTGGCCCGGCGCATACGCCGAACAGGTCGATATCCGCGCAGGTTTTGCCTGCTGCCTTTAAAACCAAATCCACTGTGGGCAGCAGGGTCTCGCTGTGGGTCAGGCCGGTAGCCAGCGTTTGCTCGCAAACCAGCGTATCGTCTTGCAGCAGGGCCACGCTCATGGTGCGGCCTGCGGTATCAATGCCAAGAATCGTCAAAATGATGCCCCCGTCACAGTGATCTTGCGGGTGGTATCGTCCACCCATTCAATATGAATATAAATCGGGTGCTCTTTTGCCAGCAGCTCAGCGCAGTTTTCGCTCCACTCGGCGGCAACGGTCACACCCTGGTCAAGGTAATCGTAAAATCCGGCGGCATTCAGATCTTCTTCGGTAGAAATGCGGTAAAGATCAAAATGCGCCAAGGGCCTGGGCCCGCGGTAATAATTCACGATGGCAAAGGTAGGGCTGCTGGCTTCATCAATGCAACCAAGCCCTTGTGCCAGCCCCTCGCAAAAAGCGGTTTTGCCTGCGCCCAGCCCCCCGGTAAAGCAGATCAGGCTTCCGGCAGGCAGCACGGCGGCCGCACGCCTGCCAAGGGCAACGGTCTCTTCACGGGAATGGGTGGTATAAGTAGGCATACAGCTTTTCTCCTTTGCAGGTTCGCACAAACCCCATCTATTATAATATAGCTTGGGGCAAAGTTCAACTTTTATCTTATTTTGCCGAAGTTTTGCCCCAAAAAGCGAAAAAGCAGGGCAAAGGCTTTATTTCAGCGTTCCGTCCAAGATCTGCGCATAATACCAGGGCTTGGGGGCATGAAATACCTTGCGCGATACATGGGCATAGGCGGGGTCTTTGATCTCGGGCATGGCCAGTTCCCAGGCGCAGAGGGCCTGGTATTTACAGCGCAGCTCACGGTTGGCTGCGTTGTTTCCATATTTGCTGTCGCCCAAAATGGGGCAGCCGATGCTGGCCAAATGCGCGCGGATCTGATGTGTGCGCCCAGTGACCAGTTCTACCTTCAGCAAGGCCAGCCGCCCGCTGAAAGCATCAGTCTCGTATTTGGTGATCACTTCTTTGGCGCCGGGGCTTTTTTTGTTCTGCACATACACAAGGCCCTTTTCTGCATCCTTATAAAGCCAGCCGTTCAGCGTGGCGCTCTCGGGCTGCGGGCGGCCAAAGGTCACGCACAGATAACGCTTTTTGATGGCGCGCTGGCGGATCAGTTCGGTAAAAAACTGCTCGGCCTTAGCGTTTTTGGCTACCAGCACCAGGCCGCTGGTGCCGGTGTCGAGCCGGTGGCACAGGCGCGGCGAACAGCCGTTCAGGCGGCCCTCTTTATGCAGGGCCAGCATCACGCGGTTCATCAGCGTATCGGCTTCGCCCTCCTGCTCTACGATCAGCCCGGCGGGCTTGTTCACCACCAAAAGCGCATCGTCCTCGTAAACGATCTCGGCGGGGCAGCGCGCGCGCAGATACAGCGGGCCGGCGGCCTCTGCCAGGCCAAGCTGCTCGTCTTTTAAATACAGTGTGATCTTATCTCCGTTCAGCACGCGGGTATTCAGGGGCTGCTTTTTGCCGTTCAGCTTGATCTTGTTTTCGCGTAGCGCCTTGTTCAGGCGGCCCAGGCCCAGCGTGGGAAATTCCTGCAGCAGATATTTATCCAGCCGTGTGGGCAAAAGGCTGGTCACTTTTAATTCGATCATGGTCTCATCCTCATTTTTATCACTAAAGTTACTTGTAAAGCACAGTCAGCGCGGCTCCGCGC
>CAVGKH010000219.1:0-2123 GCA_963629755.1 Gemmiger sp. | reverse complement strand
ATGGTGTTCATTCCACATCCCAGTATTTCAGCCGCTTCTTCCGGGGTTATGAGCGTGTCATAATAATCAAACATCACATTGAGCCTCCTTCTCATAATTTACTGTGATGTTATTTGTGGGAGAATCATGTAGCATACAGCAAGCGTATCAGATATGCGGCGAAAGAATGATAGGGGGCGCTCGGCATTAAAAATATGCATGAAAAAAGCTCCCGTCTGCAAAACACAGGCGGGAGCGTCATATATATCTCAGCTATTTTCAAGACTTTGCGGGGACGGCTTAGTATATACCTCCCAAATGCGTCACACCAAGGCTCTTTCCACAAATGGTGTAATTTTGGTGTAGTAAGCGCCGTTTGAAGGACGAAAACCGTTGATATAACAGGCTTTTTCGAGGCTCCTTAGGGTGTTGCCGTGGCAGACGAACAAAATGCGCTTCATAATATGCCTCCCTGCAAAAATGGATTAGAAATATATTATATCATACTAAACAGCAGGGGAAAAGAAAAATCTATCGGGCAGCATTTTCAAATAAGTTTTTCTTATTTGAAATAGCAAAAAGCAAAATTGATTGCTGTGCTTTTAAGCGTTACAATAGAGGCAGAAAATAGAAACTGACGGATAAGGAGATGCACAACATGGCTGTTTTGATCGCATATTACTCCCGCGCGGGAGAAAATTACTTTGGCGGCGCCTACCGCAGCATCGCCGTGGGCAACACCGAAAAGGCGGCAGAAATGCTGGCTGAAATAACGGGCGACAAGCTGTTTAAAATCGAGCAGGCAGAGCCGTATTCTGAAAATTATCAAACCTGCATTGCACAGGCCAAGGCCGATTTGCAGAGCCAGGCGCGGCCAAAGCTGACGGCGATGCCCGAAAGCCTGGAAGGATACGATGAAATTTACCTAGGCTATCCTAATTACTGGGGAACGATGCCCATGGCCGTTTATACTTTTTTAGAGGCCTATAATTTTACGGGCAAAACGATCCATCCCTTCTGCACCCACGAGGGCAGCGGGCTTTCTGATACAGAAAAAGATATCCGGCGTGCGGCCAAGGGTGCGGCAGTCACAAAAGGGCTTGCCATTCATGGCAGCAGTGTAGACAGCGCAAAGGCAGCCCTTGCAAAGTGGGCTGGGGAGGAAAAAGCATGAAAAAATTATTGATCGTTTATTATTCATGGTCTAACGGCAATACAGAGCGGATCGCCAAAAAGCTGCAGAGCATCGCGGGCGGTGACATTTTAAAGATCGATACCGCCGTGCCGTATTCCGGCAGCTATAACGAGGTAGTAGATCAGGGACAGCGAGAGGTAAACCGGGGGTATGAGCCGCAGCTCAAGCCGATTTCTGTGAATATTGCCGATTACGATGTAATTGCCGTGGGCACGCCTACCTGGTGGTATACGATGGCCCCGGCGGTAAAAACCCTTTTGCACAAAAATAGCTTTGCCGGAAAAACCGTTGTGCCGTTTATGACAAACGGCGGCTGGCCCGGCCATGTGATCAAGGATATGAAAAATGCGTGCATCGGTGCAGATGTGGTTTGTGATATGCAGGTAAAGTTTGACTCGACCGGCGGTGACAAGTTGGAAACATCGGAAGCAGAGATCGAGGCCTGGGCGCAGAGCGTTAAGTCACTGCTGTAAAGAAAAAAATATAAAAAACGGGGCCCTCGGTGCCTGCCTTAAAAAGCAGGCACCGGGGGCCTTTGGTATGCTTTATACGAATAGCTCGATCACGAATACCAGCACGCAGCAGATCACCGAAACAGGGAACAGCCCTGCGCCCAGCCAGGCGGCGATGATACCGGCGGCCAGCGCGATCGCACCCGAAATCGGCGTTTGGGTGGCATGAATAATGGCCGGAAAGGTCATTACGGCCAGCGTGGCATAGGGAACATAATACAAAAACGACTGAATGAAACGGTTGCGGATCGGCTTGCGGATCAGTGTGAGCGGCAGGATGCGAATGGCGTAAGAAACCAGCGCCATTACCGCAATATAGTAGTAATTATTCGGCATGGCTTTCGTCCTCCTCTGTTTTAATGGGGAAGAGCACGGCGGCACCCGCAGAGAGCAGCACCGTGAGCAGAATGGTGCGCGTGCCCTCCGAAAGAGCGCTG
>CAVGKH010000218.1:0-2129 GCA_963629755.1 Gemmiger sp. | reverse complement strand
GCTTTGCACAGATCGCCCTGTTCATGAGCGTGTACAATGGTGCCAATGTGATCACCCGCGGTCTGGGCGGTTATCTGGCCGATAAGATCGGCGTTCGCCAAACCATGTATCCCTGCTTCCTTTTGATGATCGCCTCATTGGCATTGCTTGGCACTACCAAAAACTTTGCGTTGGTACTGGTGGCCGCTGTTCTGTTTGCATTTGGCTTTGGCGGTGCACAGCCTGTAATGACCGCTGTATGCATGCGTACCGTTTCGCCCGAGCGTGCAGGTGCAGCCAACGCTACTTATATGCTGGGTGCAGATATTGGCAGCGTGATCGCCGGTACACTGGTTGGTGTGCTGATCGATAATTTCGGTTTCCAGCATATGTACCTGGCCATGATCATTCCCGGCGTGATCGCACTGCTGCTGTTTGCCGTTTGCATGAAGGTGCAGGGCAAGCAGATCGATGCCAACAGCGGCAGAGCTGCCAAATAACCTGAAATACGCTATAATGCCCGGTGCGGGAAGCATGGGAAAAGCAATTTTCCGTTTATATGCTTCCCGCCTTTTTCAAAAGCCGCTCGGCGGCTCGATGGAGGAAGCTGAAACACATGAAAAGAAATTCACTTCCCGGCAAATACGAAGGCTTTGGGGAGCCTGCTTATGCCGGAATCAAACTAGAATCCCGCTATGTGACACTGCATGATGGCATCCGCCTGGCACTGGATATCGTGCGCCCGGCCAAAGCTGACGGCACGGCTGCGGAAGGAAAATTCCCGGCTATTCTGCTGATCTCGCGCAATGGCCGATTTGAGGATACAAACTTTACCAACGGGCCGGATGTGATCCAACATTGCGTTCCTTATGGCTATGTGGGGCTGGTGCTGGAGCTGCGCGGCTGCGGCGCTTCATTTGGCACCTGCACCAGCTTTGTAACGCAGCAGGATCGCCATGATGTGACCGAAGTGCTGAACTGGGTTGGGCAGCAGGTGTGGAGCGATGGACAGTGCGCCATTTACGGCGGATCAAATCGCGCATTGATCCAGTTTGCCGCCGCTGTGAACAAACCTGCTCCCAGTCCGGTGCTGAAAGGCATTACGCCGGTAGTGGCCAACCCCGATTTTTATTATCAGGACTATCCAAACGGTGTTTCGGCAGTGCCTAAAATGCCCGCCCCACCCGCAGGGGCGGCAGCACCGGAAGGCCCTGTAAGCAAGGAAGAGCGCCTGAAAAAGGTGAAGCCTGTGCAGGAAGATACCAATGGCGATATGGCCTACCAGGCTTATCTGGAAGGTCAGTATGGTAAAAACAAAAATTTTATGACCTGGCTTTTGCTGGATAATATGTGCCGGGATGATGAACATCCGCATTTTGGTGGTGAAAAAACCAATATTACGATCCCGCCTATTACAGATATTGATATATATAAGAAAAGCGGTATTCGCCTGCATCAGTTTGCAGGAGAGATCGAATCCGGCATTTTCGGCCAGTTGATGGCTGCTAAGGAGTGGGGCGGCAGCATTGTGGCAGGCCCGTGGGACCATTTTCAAAGCCGCCGGGGCAACCCGGATAAGCCTGCCGGTATGTTTGACTTCTGTGCCGAACATTTAAAATGGTTTGACAACCTGCTGAAAGGCATAGACAATGGCTTTGATACCCGTCCGCCGTTTTTCTATTATGTAGAAAACGCCAAACCGGGTGAAGAATGGCGCTGCAGTGATTCTTGGCCGCTGGAAACCGTTCGCCCGATGACCTTGTATCTTGATCCGGCAAAGTCTGGCACGGTTGCCTCAGTGAACGACGGCACGCTTTCACAGTTCCGCCCGGAAGAAACGAAAACCACAGATTATCAGGTAGATACCAGCATTCAGGTGTTTGTAGAAAACGGCAAGGCAACGATCGACAGAATGCATCTGGACTGGAATGGTGATATGGCACCTGAGGTAGACAGCAAAGGCCTTACCTTTACCAGTGCGCCCTTGTTCAGAATGTATGAAAACGAGATCAACGGTTGTGTAAGCGTGGATCTGTGGGTGACCTGCAGCCAGAACGATGCCGATTTTATTGCATATCTTGAAGAAGTGCTGCCAAACGGAGAATCCCGCTATATTGCCAATGGCTGCCTGCGGGCCTCGCATCGCACAG
>CAVGKH010000217.1:0-2155 GCA_963629755.1 Gemmiger sp. | reverse complement strand
TATAATATTCCCATTTTAGAGCTGATCGAGCAGTATACCTTGCTGATCCGCGGCCTGCAGCAAAGCAGGCTGGATGTGGCCAGTGAATTTATTGATATGGCGGCGCAGCTGGTGCAAATGAAAAGTTATCTGCTTTTGCCCCGCAGCGAAGAGGCTGAGCGCATGAAGCAGGAGCTGCAGGGCCAGCTGATCGAATACAGCGCGTGCAAAAAGATCGCGGCGCGGCTGGGGGCCTTGCAGCAACAGAACTATTATGCCGTGCGCCTGCCCATGCCGGTAGAACTGGAAAAAGACTACCGCCTGCAGCACGATAAAATGCTGCTGCCGCAGGCACTGCAGGCGCTTACAGGCCGCCGCACCCGCCGCACAAGGCCCACGCAGGAAAGTTTTGAGCCTCTGGTGCAGGCTCCGTTCGTTTCGGTAGGCTCGCGCGTGGTGCATGTGCTGCGCGGTATGATCAAGGGCCGCTTTGCCCATCTGCGCGAGCTGTTTGACCGCTCGGCCAGCCGCAGCGAGACCGTGGCCACCTTTTTGGCCGTGCTGGAGCTTGTGCGTGCGGGCCGCTTGAAAATATCCGACGAAGAAAAGCTTTCGATGGATTATCACCGCCACCGAAAGCAGGAGAGTGAATAATGGATCAGAAAACCTGTAAAAGTGCAGTGGAAGCGCTTTTGTTTGCCAGCGGTGACCCGGTAACGGCCGAAAAGCTGGCCGAAGCCATCGGCGCCGAGCTGCCTATGGTAGAAAAGCAGCTGCTTTTGCTGCGCGATGAATACGATATGCAAGACCGCGGCGTGTGCCTTTTGCGCCTGGAAGACCGCTGGCAGCTGGCTAGCCGCCCCGAGTACGGTAGCATGGTCAAAAAGCTGATGGATAACCGCCGCAATGTGCCTTTGAGCCCGGCGGCTCTGGAGGTGCTGGCGATCATTGCCTACAACCAGCCGGTATCGCGCGGCTTTATCGAGCAAGTGCGCGGCGTGGATTCCAGCTCTACCGTGAGCAAAATGCTGGATAAAGGGCTTATTGAAGAGGCAGGCCGCCTGAACCTGCCGGGCCACCCCATCAGCTTCCGTACGACCGATGTGTTTTTGCGCACCTTCGGCCTGCAGTCGCTGGAAGATCTGCCCCCCTTGCATGAGGATGAGCCGCCTGCCGAAGCGCTGAATGCGGCAGCAGACGAAA
This sequence comes from Gemmiger sp., assembly GCA_963629755.1. Lineage (GTDB taxonomy): Bacteria > Bacillota > Clostridia > Oscillospirales > Ruminococcaceae > SFIE01. The sequence continues at coordinate 973 of CAVGKH010000217.1, read as the reverse complement.
ACGCCGAATAAGCTGTAAAATTGGCAGAAGGGGAGTGAACGCAAGTGGCAGCAGCTTTGCTGATGATACTCAAGGTGCTTGGCTGGGTGCTGGCGGCGGTTTTGCTGGCAGTGCTGGTGTTACTGCTGCTTCCGGCACAGGCAGAACTTAGCTATGAAAGCAGGCAGTTTTCTTTGCGCGGCGGCTTTTTGGGCCTTTTGCTGCCGCTTTATCCGCACAAGCTCGGCAAAAAGAAAAAATCACCCGCAGCCTCTAAAAAAAAGCAGGCCCCGACACAGGCTTCGGCTAAGGTCGCAGGGCACGCAAAGCGTAAAATCACCCCCAGGCTGGCGCTGCAAATTTTGGCTTCATCGGGCTGGGCCATCAAAAAGCTTTGCCGCAGCGTGCATATTCGTGACCTCTGCATTCGGTATACGGTGCAAGGGGAGGATGCCGCGCAGACGGCGCTCACCTACGGGCGTATGCACGCGGCGCTGGGCACGGCCTATGCCATGGTGCGGAATTTATTTGATGTGCAGGTAAAAAGCATATCCATTCAGCCCGATTTTGCCGGGCAGAGCGAGGCGCAAAAACATTTTTCTTGTAAAATCACTGCACAGCTGTATATAATAGTTGTAATAGCAGTTTATATGCTTTATAAGGCCGTTTTGCTTATGCGAAAAACGGCTGCGAAACAATAAGGAGGAATTCTACAATGGCTGACCATACGCTGCAGGATCTGATGGGCGTTACCATGGATAAGATCCGTGAGCTCGCCGCTTCCAATACAATCATCGGCGACCCTATCACCACCCCGGAGGGCACCACGATTTTGCCGGTTTCCAAAGTGACCTTCGGCGTTGGCACGGGCGGGTCGGACTTTGCAGGAAAAAACGATAAAGACCTGTTTGGCGGCGGCAGCGGCGCAGGCGTTACCGTGGCCCCTGTGGCCTTTTTGGTGGTGCAGAACGGCAATGTGCGCACCATTCAGCTC
>CAVGKH010000216.1:0-2178 GCA_963629755.1 Gemmiger sp. | reverse complement strand
GCATTGACCTGATGGTCGCAGCGCTGGAATCTGTGATGGGCCCCCGCAGCGCTTCGCCCATCATGGCGCTTACCGCGGGCCTTATGTCGTTCTTCTCGTCCGGCCTGGGCGTTGTGTTCCCCACGCTGGTGCCCATGTGCGGCAGCCTGGCAGCCAGCATTGGGGCCGATGGCATGCAGCTGGTAGCCATGGTGGTGATCGGCGGCACTATCGCGGGCTATACCCCCATCTCTACCACCGGTGCGCTGATCATGGCCGGTGTGGCACAGCAGGAAAATGCCGAAGAGCGCTTTCCGCAGAATCGTTTGTTTATAGAGCTGTTTGCAGTGTCGTTTTTAAACCTGGCCGTGCTGGCGGTGATGTCAGTCATCGGCATTTACAGCCTGGTGATCTGAGGCTGTAGGCGGCCCGCTTAAAGGAGAAAAAATAATGGAACTGAACCAAATCATAGAAGAGCTGCGCGGTTTTGGCACTACCGAGTTGTGCGACGGCATGACCGAGTTCCGCGTGCTCGACCCGGCAATCCACCGCATGGCCACGAAGAAAAAAATCGTGGGACCGGCATTTCCGGTCGAGATCCCGGCGGGCGTGAGCGGCATTCTTCCCGATGCCCTGCTGGAAATCAAGCCCGGCCAGGTGCTGGTGGTGGCAGCCCAGGGCTTTACCCGGCAAACCTGCTGGGGCGACTACCGCAGCTTCTGCGCCTCGATGCAGAAGGTGGAGGGCGTGGTGATCGACGGCGCTTTCCGCGATAAAGAGGGCTGCGAAGAGGCAGGCGTACCCATTTTTGCCCGCTGCACGGTGCCCCGTTCGGGCGGCAAGGATCGCCTGGGCAAGATAAATGTGCCCATTATGCTGGGCGAAGTGGAAATACAGCCCGGCGATATCATCGTGGGCGATGCCGACGGCGTTGTGGTGGTAAAGCCCGGGGAAGCTGAAACGCTCATGGCCAAGGCCCGTAAAAAGGCAGAGCTGGAAAAAAATGCCATTGAGCATATGAAAAAGACCGGCCAGATCGTGCCCCGGGCCAATCTGCTGGCAAAATAAACCTGTTTTGCGCCGCACATGGCTTTTGCCTGTGCGGCGCTTTTGCTGCTTTATGAATAATTTACCTTAGCTGCCGCATACTACCTGCATAGCACAAAATCTGGCAGAGGATAGGAAAAATATGGCGCTATAGTTTTGCTTTAGGCGCCCATCGCAAAACAGGCCGCTTGGATGAGTGCTGTTTTCAGATTTGCGATAGAAAGGAATGCAAGGCTTATGAAGGCAACCGGGATCGTGCGCAGGATTGACTATCCTGTTATAATAAGACAAAGCCAAGAAACCCAGATAAATCAATGGTTTTCGCTGATTTTGTCCAAATAAAATTTGCTTGAAATCATCATATCATGGGATTCTGAAAAGGTAAATAAGGATACCTTGAATACACTCAAAAAAGTATGGCTATACTTAGAATAACAGGAGGTTGTGCTTATGAAACAGGGTGTTTTAGTTTACGATCAGCAGTCCGAGCGTATGGATGTACGATTTGGATTGGAAGAATACTATGGTGGTCTGCATTGCGGAACCTGCATGGATGTGAAAGTCGGCAACCGTTGGAAGCCTACTCGTATCGAATATGACTGGAGCGACCAGGGGTGGTACTTAGTTGGAGTTCCGGCAAGTTCTCTGGTAGGTCTGATGGTTCGCATGGACTGAAATTAAATAAGATACTTACGACGAGCGTTTATTCGTCCCTTAACGGGGATTGGATAGACGCTCTTTTTTTATGCCCAAAATCAGGGCAATAAGGATTGGAGGACTGAATTTGAACAAAACTTTATATGCAGCAGATAAACCGAATGATTGCTCTCAGTGCTATTTCTGGAAAGGCAGTCGCAAGGGATGCAGCTTAGGAAAAGAAAATTGCTACTATCTTGTGGCAGAACCACCAAAGAAAAAATCTGAGTGTGATGGCTGCCCTTACGGTCGCAATCATCCGTGTATCGGATGGTGTACGAAAAAGATTCTCCGCAAAGATTATGGATGTGGTTTACATTTATCACGATACCATTGATGAAGCCAGCCATACTTCTGATACCGCTGTTTCTTCTGCCTGTGATAAAGCAATTTCAGAATTGAAGAACCTTGTGCGTATTATTGTAAATGAATTTGGTGGCACGAATATTTTGATTA
>CAVGKH010000215.1:0-2180 GCA_963629755.1 Gemmiger sp. | reverse complement strand
CGAAAAATCCATTTGTCTATAAGTTATAGTGTAAAAATTCATTCTATTTTTTTGGTGAAAAAAGATATAAACTTTCAAAAAGTTAAGCCGGTGATTTTAAAAAGGGGCTTGACGAAAGCAAAACGGCGTAGTAATCTAATCTTGGCAATTAAAAACGAAAAGAAGTTGGCAGGAAAGCGGCTGCACAGCAGTCCGCCGAAGGAGTAAAACTCTCAGGTGTTCCCGTTTTGGAATAGAAACTGTCAATGGATCGAACTTCTGGAGAAGCCCGGACGAAACCGGGGGCCGAAGGTGCAAACACGCAGCGCGTGGAATCTCTCAGGCAAAAGGACGGAAGATGCCCGAAAAATCAGGCAGCAGGCTTTAGCTGGCCCCAAAAGGCAGGCGGGGCGCTGCATTTGGTTTTTGTTTCGGCATTGGCTGCTTTTTGTGAAATGGATAAGAGAGACCGACTTGCTGCAAAGCGAGCCGGTCTTTTTTCATTTCTTCTGAAGCTCTTTCAAAAATGCGATTGCCGAATATTTGAAAAAAGGGAGAAAGTTTTGTATGTGGGAAATGATCAATGCACTCATCGTAAAGATCGATGACCTGGTATGGGGCGTGCCCCTGATGGTGCTTATTCTCAGCGGCGGCATTCTGCTGACGGCTCGTCTGGGGCTTTTGCAGGTGCGCCGCCTGCCGCTGGCCCTGCGCTGGATGATGAAAAACGAAGAGGGCGGCGACGGTGAGATCAGCAGCTTTGCCGCACTGTGCACGGCGCTGAGCGCGACCATCGGCACCGGCAACATCGTTGGCGTGGCCACCGCTGTATGCGCAGGCGGCCCCGGCGCTTTGTTCTGGATGATCGTTGCGGCCTTCTTTGGCATGGCTACCAAGTATTCTGAGGGCCTGCTGGCCGTAAAGTTCCGCAAGGTGGATGCCGACGGCCACAGCCTGGGCGGCCCGTTCTATTATATCCAGGAGGGCATGGGCAAAAACTGGACCTGGCTGGCCAAGATCTTTGCTGTGTTCGGCACCATGGTGGGCCTATTCGGCATTGGCACTTTCTCGCAGGTGAACGGCATCACCAGCGCGATCCGCAATTTCTTTGACCCCAACCGCGAGCACACCGTGAATGTGCTGGGCCTGGGCGATTATTCCTGGGCCGTGGTGATCGGCTCGCTGCTGCTGACTCTGTGTGTGGCGGCTGTACTGCTGGGCGGCGTAAAGCGCATTGCCAGCGTAAGCCAGATCATCGTGCCGTTTATGGCAATCATTTATGTGATCTTTGCACTGGCTCTGGTGCTGTTTAACATTACCGAGGTTCCGGCTGCTGTTGTGACCATCGTGAAGGGTGCATTCAACCCCGCAGCTATTACCGGCGGTGTTGTGGGCAGTATGGTCGTTGCCATGCAGAAGGGCGTTGCCCGCGGCATTTTCTCGAACGAAGCTGGCCTTGGCTCGGCCCCCATTGCCGCTGCCGCCGCACAGACCAAAGAGCCTGTGCGCCAGGGCCTCGTGAGCATGACCGGCACCTTTATCGATACCATCGTGATCTGCACCATGACCGGCCTTTCCATCGTGATCACCGGTGCATGGCAGCAGCCCGGCCTGGAGGGCGTGGAGGTGACCAGCTACGCATTCCAGCAGGGCCTGCCCATTCCCCCGCAGCTGGCTTCGTTTGTGCTGATGATCTGCCTGGTGTTCTTTGCCTTTACCACCATTCTTGGCTGGGACTACTACAGTGAGCGCTGCCTTGAGTACCTGCTGGGCAGCAAGGAGCATGGCTTCTTGACCGTGTACCGCTGGCTGTATATCGCCTGCGTGTTCGTTGGCCCCTACATGACCGTGGCCGCTGTGTGGAACATTGCCGATATTGTAAACGGCCTGATGGCGGTTCCTAACATGATCGCCCTGTTTGCACTGAACGGCGTGGTGGTAAAAGAGACTAAGGACTTCTTTGCCGCGAAAAAGCACCTGAACGCATAAGCCAAAACGATTGGCAATAAAAGAGTAAAAGCCGGCAGCCGCTGCAGAGTTTTCCACAGCGGCTGCCGGCTTTGTTGAAAAAATGGGGGGTTGGGCGCACTATCTTCGGGAAGAATGCCCTATTCTTCGTCACGGTTGGCCTTCGCCCAAGAGTTCCTCAGAACAGGGCATTCTTCCCTTACGGAGTGCTATTTTTCAGAATGGCCACCATG
>CAVGKH010000214.1:693-2196 GCA_963629755.1 Gemmiger sp. | reverse complement strand
GCGTAGAAGAGGTAAATAAGCTTCTGCGCCAGTTCGAGATGATGCAGAAGATGATGAAAAAGGTAAAGCGCAACCCCAAGGGCTTTGCCCGCAGCTTGGGGCTGGGGCGCGGGATGCCCGGCGGCATGGGCTTTTGAGCCGCCAAAATCATTTTATTATAGGTATGACCCAACAGGGGCGGTTCGGCCCGGGGTTTATACGATAAATGCCCCGTGTGGGTCGAAACAAATTTTTTATTGAAACATTTTTTGGAGGTAACAAAAATGGCAGTTAAAATCCGTCTGCGCCGCATGGGCGCTAAGAAGGCTCCTTTCTATCGTGTGGTCGTGGCTGATTCCCGCTTCCCCCGTGATGGCCGCTTCATCGAAGAGATCGGCTACTACGATCCCACCAAAGAGCCCTCTGTGATCAACATCGATGCCGAGAAGGCTCAGAAGTGGATCGCCAATGGCGCTCAGCCCACCGACACCGTGCGCGTTCTGCTGAAGAAATCCGACATTCTGAAGTAATCGGGACGAAGGAGAGTAGCTTATGCAGGAACTGTTAGTGGCAGTTGCCCGGGGCCTTGTAGAGAACAAGGACGCAGTTGCTGTAACTGTGGACGATCCCCGCGAGGACGGCACCGTTGTTTACCATCTGCATGTAGCAGAAGACGACATGGGCCGCGTTATCGGCAAGCAGGGCCGCATTGCAAAGGCGATTCGTATCGTCATGCGGGCTGCAGCCGTTCGCCAGGGCGAAAAAGCGATCGTTGAGATCGACTGATCCGTTTCTCAGAATCAAGGGGCTCTTTGCCTTCGTGCAAAGGGCCTCTTTTTGTGTATCAACTTAAAGGAGAACTGCAATGCAGGACTATCTGGAGGCTTGCCGCATCGTATCGACCCATGGCGTGCGCGGCGAAATGAAAGCTGAGCTTTGCTGCGACAGCGCGGCCTTTTTGGCAAAGATCAAAATATTGTATTGGGATGCCCAGGGCCAGCGCCCTGTGCAGGTGCGCAGTGTGCGCGCCCAGGGCAGCCTGGTGCTGATCACGCTGGACGGCGTGCAGGATATGGAGGCCGCCCGCGCTGCCCGCGGCAAGATCCTGTATATGGCGCATGATGCCGTAAAGCTGCCCAAGGGCCGCTATTTTATACAGGATATCATCGGCTGCACGGTGCTGGATGCCGAAACAGGCCGCGAATACGGCAAGGTTAAAGACATCACGCATCCCGGTGCGCAGGATATCTACACGATCAAGGATGCAGCCGGCGGCGAGCATATGATCCCGGCAGTGCCCGAATTTTTAAAACAGATCGACCCGGCCGCGGGCATCGTGCGCATTAGCCCTATTCCCGGCATGTTTGATGAAGCTGTGAACGGAGATAAAGAATAACATGGGCATGAGAATCGATATCGCCACCCTGTTTCCTGAAATGTGCGAGCGGGTGCTGAGCGAGAGCATCATCGGCCGCGCCGAGAAAAAGGGCTGCATTGAAACACACTGCCATCAGATCCGCGATT
>CAVGKH010000214.1:0-683 GCA_963629755.1 Gemmiger sp. | reverse complement strand
GAACAAGCAGAAGCAGACCGATGATTACCCCTATGGCGGCGGCTGCGGGCTGGTGATGTATGCACAGCCTATTGCCGACTGTATTCGTGAGATCCGGCGCCAGGTGGCAGAGCAGGGCCGCCCGGAGCCGCACATCGTGTTTTTAACAGCGGCAGGCAAAACCTATAATGAAGAGCACGCCAAGCGCCTGGCCAGCTACGACAGCCTTCTGCTGGTGTGCGGGCACTATGAGGGCATCGACGAGCGCGTGATCGAAGCCTTTGCCGACGAAGAGATCGCCATCGGTGACTATGTGCTGACCGGCGGCGAGCTGGCCAGTCTGGTGGTGGCCGACAGTGTGCTGCGCCTGCAGCCCGGTGTGCTGGCCGAAGAAAAGGGCTACCAGGAGGAAAGCTACTGGGACGGCCTTTTGGAATATCCGCAGTACACCCGCCCCGAAACCTGGGAGGGCCGCAGCGTACCGCCTATTCTGCGCAGCGGCGACCATGCCAAGATCGCTGCCTGGCGCCAGGAACAGAGCCTGGCCCGCACAGCGGCGCGCAGGCCGGATTTGTATGAAGCCTATGTAGAGGCGCACCCGGCGCCGCCGCCCAAGAAAAAGCGCCCGCCCCGCCGTAAAAAGGCCAAAACACAGGAGCCGCAGGGCGAAGAATAAACACATTTTTCCTGAAAATTTTTTAAAC
>CAVGKH010000213.1:0-2243 GCA_963629755.1 Gemmiger sp. | reverse complement strand
GGTGCCGCTGCCTGCCGCAATACGGCGCTTGCGCTTGGGGTTGATGATCGAAGGCTTTTCGCGCTCGGCGGGGGTCATGCTCTGAATGATCGCCTCGATATGCACGAACTGCTTTTCATCCACCTGACTGGGGTCGATCTTGTTGCCTCCCGGGATCATGGAAAGCATCGCCGAAATGCCGCCCATCTTTTTCATCTGGGCAAACTGATCCAGCATATCGTTCATATCAAATTTGTTTTCCATCATGCGGCGGGCAGTCTTTTCGGCCTTTTCCTGGTCGGCGCTCTCCTGCGCTTTCTCGATCAGGCTCAGCACATCGCCCATGCCCAAAATGCGGCCTGCCATGCGGCCCGGGTGGAAAACCTCCAGATCGTCCAGCTTTTCGCCGGTACCCTGGAACTTGATAGGCTTGCCCGTTACGGCCAGCACCGAAAGCGCTGCACCGCCGCGGGTATCACCGTCGGTCTTGGTAAGAATAATGCCGTCTACGCCGATTTTCTCGTGGAAGGTCTTGGCCACATTTACGGCATCCTGGCCAGCCATGGCATCCACCACCAGCAGAGTCTCGTCTACCTGCACGGCGTTTTTGATGTCTACCAACTCCTGCATAAGCTGTTCGTCGATCTGCAGGCGGCCGGCGGTATCCAATATCACAATGTCGTTGCCGTAGTCGCGGGCACGCGCCAGCGCCTTTTGCGCGATCACCGGCGGCTTTTCGGTGCCCATGGTGAATACCGGCACATTGATCTGGCTGCCCAACACCTGCAGCTGATCGATAGCGGCCGGGCGGTACACATCGCAGGCAACCAGCAGCGGGCGGCGGCCTTCTTTTAAAAAGTACTTTGCCAGCTTGGCGGCGTGGGTGGTTTTACCGTTACCCTGCAGGCCGCACATCATGATCACGGTCTGGCCTTTATTTTTAATATGGATGCGGGCTGCTTCCTGCCCGCCCATCAGGTTGGTAAGCTCTTCGTTTACGATCTTTACGACCTGCTGCGCCGGGGTCAGGCTGTCCATAACCTCCTGGCCCATCGCACGCTCAGAAACCTGGGCACAGAAGTCTTTTGCCACTTTATAGTTTACATCGGCTTCCAGCAGTGCCATGCGCACTTCGCGCATGGCGGCCTTGATATCAGCCTCGCCCAGCTTGCCTTTGCCGCGCAGCTTTTTGAATACGCCGTTCAGACGGTCAGAAAGTGATTCAAATGCCATGTTCAGCCCTCCTGGCCCTGCAGCTCATCCAAAATGCGCAGCATTTCCTTGCTGGCTTTATCGATCTCATCCGAAAACGCATACGAGCTGCTGTTGGCAAAGCGGATATCCTTTGCCAGCTTTTCCAAGCGGGAAAAGCCCTCGCTCACCGCACGGTAGCGGCCCGCAAAGCCAACCTTCTGCTCCAGCTCCAGCAAAATAGCCTCGCCGCGCTTGATCGAATCGCGCACTCCCTGGCGAGTAATGCCCAGATTCGCCGCGATCTCGGCCAAAGAGAGGTCATCGTTATAATACTGTTCCATGACTTCCTGCTGTTTATCCGTCAGCATATCGCCGTAAAAATCCAGCAGGTAGCTGATCTGCAGGTTCTTGCTCATGGGGCCTCTCCTTTCGGTTTCTGTAAAGCAATTTACTTTACAAGTATGAATTATACCAAAACGGGGTACTAAAGTCAAGCGTTTTTGACAAATAATTGTGCATTTTTCCCAATATGCAATGTTTTTGCCTTTACAGCGCCGCCTGGCATAGAAAAATCGGCAATCTCCTTGCGGAAACTGCCGATTGGTTGGGCCGGCGAGGTTCGAACTCACGAGTGCGGGAGTCAAAGTCCCGTGCCTTACCACTTGGCGACGGCCCATTATGAAAAAGCGGGTTCGCTCATAAAAGCGAACCCGCGGTGGGGTGGCTAGAGGGATTCGAACCCTCGGCCTCCAGAGCCACAATCTGGCGCGCTAACCAACTGCGCTATACCCACCATATTATATTCGGTATAGAACCGAATGTGCCTGAAGGGATTCGAACCCCCGACCCACGGCTTAGAAGGCCGTTGCTCTATCCAGCTGAGCTACGGACACACATTAAAAACGATATGTAGGTGTCAAAGCGGGTGATGGGAATCGAACCCACGTATCCAGCTTGGAAGGCTGGTGTTCTACCATTGAACTACACCCGCATATGTATAACTACTATATTGAGTTATCAATCGGGGTGACAGGATTCGAACCTGCGACCCCCTGGTCCCAAACCAGGTG
>CAVGKH010000212.1:0-2282 GCA_963629755.1 Gemmiger sp. | reverse complement strand
ACGACGGCAGCGAGTGCAAGGTAACACTTCTCTGTGAAAATGAGCTGATGAAGCAGGGAGTATGTATTGCCGTAGAAAATCTGGCAGAAAATACCTCGGATACATACTTTGATGAAAATGCATATGATCCGCAGATCACCTATCTATCCTGGATGCCGGATAATATAACACTATGATAAGCAAATCAAACTGTAGCTGATGAACCAGGAAGAACTGAACGCGCTGATAGAGCAGTATGGCGGGGAGACTTATATACCGGCAGAAGAAAACGGAGTATATAATTATGTAGAGTTTGGAATGCCGGTTCTCTCCCCGAGCCAGATAAAAATCATGTATGCAACAAGTTTTTGCAGAAATATGTCAGTTGAAAAAAATTGGGAAGAGCCCGGTATGCTGTGCCTGGCCTCGGGAATTCATGTTGTTGACTTGGACAGCGGGGAAGAAAAATTGATATTTGGAAACAATGTAGAGCATAGCCGTATTGGAAAAGTGATATGGGGTGCAAACGATGATGAAGTTATATTCGATCGGTATTATAACGAGTATTCAAAGGGCGTTTGCGACCTTGTGATGTATAATATCAATACAAAAGAAGAGCAGACTCTCGTTCGCTCTTCTGCACAAATCGAAACACAAAGGCCTCGTTTTATGGTGGGTGAAAACAGCGTAGGCGTTTGCTCATACGGAGAAGAAGGCGATGGACTGTATTACTATGATCTGTCCAGCAATACCATCAAAAAAGAAAGCATCATGTATAATGAAAAAGAATTATCGCTGTGGCGATTTTGCGAGGTATATTGATTTACTTAAAATCCGAGATTATATGGGGCTTGCTGTAAAGTGCCGGGCAATTTGCTTCTGCTTTTTTGTGATAAATTCTCTTTAGCTCTAGGTTTTTCTCATATTTGCACAAAGAAAACCAGCAAAACGGCTTTTCAGCCGGAAATCCATAAAAACAGCACACAGTATTCTTTACATTTTATCGGGAATGTGGCATAATTTTATATATTGTTGATCCTAAGGGCGCAATAAGGGCCGCCCGCATATAAAAAGTGGAAAGTGGGAAGATAGTATGAGCAAAGCATTTATTCCGCAGGGCTACAAGCCCGTGCTGAACCTTTACGATACCCAGCGCGCCATTGGCTTGATCAAGAGCTTGTTTCAGGATAACTTGAGCCGCGCGCTCAGCCTGCACCGCGTTTCGGCGCCGCTGTTCGTAGAAGTGGGCACAGGTCTGAACGATGATCTGAACGGCGTAGAGCGCCCTGTGCAGTTTGATATGCTGGATGGCGGCAAAGAGTGCCAGGTGGTGCAGAGCCTGGCTAAATGGAAGCGCAAGGCTCTGCGCGATTATGACTTTATGCCCGGCAATGGTCTGTATACCGATATGAACGCCATTCGCCGCGATGAAGAGCTGGATAACCTGCACAGCATCTATGTGGATCAGTGGGATTGGGAAAAGGTGATCCGCGTCGAAGACCGCAATCTGGAATATCTGCAGGGCGTGGTGCGCAGCATTGTAAACAGCGTGTGCGCTACCGAAATGACGCTGCGCGCGATGTTCCCGCAGTTGGAGCAGCATCCGCTGCTTACCCGCGAAGTGACCTTTATCACCTCGCAGGAGCTGGAGGATAAGTACCCTGATCTGCCCCCCAAACAGCGCGAGGATGCCATTGCCAAAGAGAAGAAAACCGTATTTTTGATGCAGATCGGCGGCAAGCTGAAAAGCGGCAAGCCGCATGATGGCCGTGCCCCCGACTATGATGACTGGGCGCTGAACGGCGATATCCTGTTCTGGAGCGATACGCTGGGCCGCAGCTTTGAGCTTTCCAGCATGGGCATTCGCGTAACGCCCGAAAGCCTGGCAAAGCAGTTGGAGTTGGCCGGCTGCCCTGAGCGCGCCAAGCTGCCTTTCCACGCTGAGCTGTTGGCTGGTAAGCTGCCCTTGACCATCGGCGGCGGTATTGGCCAAAGCCGCTTGTGTATGCTGCTGCTGGGCAGCGCTCATATCGGCGAGGTGCAGAGCAGTGTGTGGGACAGTGATACCCGCCAGATGTTCCAGCAGGCAGGCATTCCGTTGCTGTAATACGAAATATAAGCAATAAACATAAAAATAGATCAGCCCCGCAGGCTCTGCAAAATTTTACAGTAAAGTCTGCGGGGCATTTTAATGTATGCAGTAACGGTGAAATGTGTTCACCGTTTATCTGCTTTAAGTGCTTTTTAAGTAAGCGTCAAATAAGAGGCCGGATTGAAGAGGTCGGCGAAGTGTGCGAGAATAT
>CAVGKH010000211.1:0-2296 GCA_963629755.1 Gemmiger sp. | reverse complement strand
ATCCAAAGCGTACAAAATTATGCACGGCGCTTTGGCAGGGGATTGACAACAAAAGTTAGCTATAGTAAACTATAACTGCTTCCGAGGGTTAGAAGATTCTAACCCTCGGCGGTTTGGCATAGCTATGCCATGAAAAGAAAATTCTTTTGAAAAAAGGAAGTGTATTGGGTATGATGCCGCTGACAATGGCAAAGGTTGGCGAGCCGGTAGTAATCCGCAAGATCACCGGTAAGGATGAAGTCAGACAGCATTTGGCCGAACTGGGCTTTGTGGTAGACGCTGCTGTAACGGTTATGAACGATATGGGCGGCAACCTGATCATCAAGGTCAAAGAAAGCCGGATCGCTTTGGATAAAGCCATGGCAAACCGGATCATGATTTGAAGGAGGTAATCACTTTATGAAAACTCTTAAAGAGGCAAAGGTCGGCGAGACCGTGACTGTGGTGAAGATCCAGGGTGCAGGCCCTGTAAAGCGCCGCATCATGGATATGGGCATCACCAAGGGCGTTGAGATCCATGTGCGCAAGGTAGCCCCTCTGGGCGACCCCATGGAGCTGAACCTGCGCGGCTACGAGCTGAGCGTGCGCAAGGCCGATGCCGAAATGATCGAGGTCGAGTAATTCTTACGATATCCAAAAGCGGTGCTGTACCGCTTTTTTAGGGAATATTAGTTAGATTTACCTAACTTTTTGAAAGGAGAAAAGCATGGAGTTGAAGATTGCACTGGCAGGCAACCCGAACTGTGGTAAAACTACCCTGTTCAATGACCTGACCGGCAGCAGCCAGTATGTTGGTAACTGGCCTGGCGTTACTGTTGAAAAGAAGGAGGGCAAGCTGCGTGGCCACAGCGATGTGATCATTCAGGACCTGCCCGGTATTTATTCTCTTTCTCCCTACACCTTGGAGGAAGTGGTTTCCCGTAAGTATCTGGTAGGCGAAAAGCCCGATGCCATTCTGAACATCGTAGATGGCACCAACATCGAGCGTAACCTTTACCTCACTACACAGCTCATCGAGCTGGGCATTCCCGTGCTGGTGGCTGTAAACATGATGGACCTGGTTCGCAAGAACGGCGATCAGCTGGATCTCGCAAAGCTCTCTGAGCGCCTGGGCTGCCCCGTGGTAGAAATGAGCGCACTGAAGAGCGAGGGCTGCATGCAGGCCGCTGAGGCTGCACTGGCTCTGGCCGAGGGCAAAAAGAAGATCGAGGATCAGCCTCATGTGTTTACCGGCAGCGTAGAGCATGCCATTGCCCACATTGAGGAATCCATTCAGGGCCATGTAGAGCCCCGCTTCCTGCGCTGGTATGCGATCAAGCTGTTTGAGCGCGATTCCAAGGTGCAGGAGGAGCTCAAGCTGCCCGCCGACCTGATGGCACACCTCGAGCAGCACATTGCTGACTGTGAGGCTGAGCTGGACGACGATGCCGAGAGCATTGTGACCAACCAGCGCTACGCCTACATCAATAAGGTGATGGACGGCGCTATCAAGAAGGCCGCTGCCGCCCACAGCATGAGCACCAGCGACAAGATCGACAGCATCGTGACTAACCGTATCCTGGCGCTGCCTATCTTCGCAGTGGTCATGTGGCTGGTTTACTACATTTCTGTTACTACCGTTGGTACCATGGGTACCGACTGGGCCAACGACGGCGTGTTCGGCGATGGCTGGCACCTGTTTGGCATTGGCACTTCTGCTTACGAAGAGGATGCAGAGCCCTACGGCGATGCTCTGAATGTGATCAACGCCTTTGTTGAGGCTGACGGCAGCGAAGAGCTGGCCGCTGCTATCGACAGCGAGAGCGAAGACTACGACGGCGCTGCTGCTGTGGCTGCTGTGAACGAGTTCGCCGCTACCGTGCCCGCCGATGCAACCGTTGATTACACCATGGAAGACGAGGAAACTCTGGCTACCGAGGATGTGACCTATACCGGCGAAGAGCTGGCCGAGGCTGCCGAGACCTTCGCAAGCTTTGACGGCGAAGAGCCCGACCCCGCAGACTATGGCATTTGGGTGCCCGGCATTCCTGTGCTGGTAGGCAACCTGCTGGAGTCTCTGAACTGCGGCGAGGTTCTGAGCGGCCTGATCCTGGACGGCATTATCGCAGGCGTTGGCGCTGTGCTGGGCTTTGTGCCTCAGATGCTGGTGCTGTTCCTGTTCCTGGCATTCCTGGAAGAGTGCGGCTACATGGCTCGTATCGCCTTCATCATGGACCGTATCTTCCGCCGCTTCGGCCTGAGCGGTAAGAGCTTCATTCCTATCTTGATCGGCACCGGCTGCGGCGTGCCTGGTATC
>CAVGKH010000210.1:0-2311 GCA_963629755.1 Gemmiger sp. | reverse complement strand
TTTCACTTATAAAATGAAGAAAAAACCGGGAAATAATAAAAATAAAGGGTGCAGACCGCCGGAAAACCGCGGCCTGCACCCAGATGTCTTTATAAAAATGCACAGATTTCAGATACAAATTTCTTATAAAATGCCAAAGCAAGCTTTATGCCGTAAATGGCTGCCTTAAAAGTAACAGAAGCACGGGAAGCACCGGCACAAAAAGCTCATCAGCAGCCAGGGCATGCACCAGCGCCACAGCCCAAAGCTTTGCGTGGTGTAAGCGCTGTTCATGTTGCGGTAGCTGCGGCTGTAGTTCTGCAAGCGGTCTACCAGGTTTTGGTATTCGTAATTGCCGGGTTCTAGCTCGGCAGCCTTTTTGGCATATTCCAGCGCGTTTACCTGGTTGCCCAGGCCGCTGCTGGCCAGGGCTGCATAGTAATACCAGCGTGCGCGCCGCTCGCTGATGGGAATGCTCTCCAGCACATGCAAAGCCTCGGTATAGTGGCGCGCATTGATATAATTGCGCGCAGCCTGCATGCGGGTATCCTGCTCCTGCGATTGGCCGCTGCTGCCGTAACCGGCACGGCTGTAGCCCGCGCTGCCGCCGAAAAACGCTTCAAAGGGGTCAAATCCAAAGCCGAAGGGGTCTTGCTGCTGCCCGCTGTAGCCGCCGTAGCCGCTGCGCTGCTGTGAGCCATAGCCATAGCCATAGCTGTAACCGCTGCTGCCATAGCCGCTGCTATAGCTGCCGCCGCCCTGCTTGATCTTCATGATCTCGCTGTAGGCGGCCTGCACCTCTTTAAATTTATCCTCGGCGGTAGGGTCGCCGGGGTGCAGGTCGGGGTGGTACTCCTTGCATTTGCTACGGTACGCTTTTTTGATCTCTTCTTCGGTGGCGCTGGGGGTAATGCCCAAAACGCTGTACGGGTCATTCATTGGGTTTTTGCTCCTTCACACTGGGCTGCGACGCTTCCTGTGCGCCGTCTGCGCCTTTGCGGCGCTTTTCTTTTTTGGCCTGCAGCAAGTGATACCGGGTCCACACGCCCGAGTAGATCACATTGCGCAGAATATCCGCATCCTGAATGCAGGGCAGCTTTTCGTAGGCGGCTGCACACTGCGACATAAGCATGGTCAGTATATCGTGGCAGTGCTCTTCATAGCCGGGCTTTCCGGCAATGCCGAGCAGGGGATTGTAACGGCATTTCTGGATATCGCTTTCCAAATCTTCATAGGCATCCATCAGGTAGATGAATTTCCCCAGCGAATAGCCGATCTCCTGCAAAGGGCTGCTCCACATATCCTTTTTGGCATCGAAGATCGCGGCCAGCATTTCGCCAAAGCAGCTGCTCACACGGTCAAGATCATGGCAGTTTTCTTTTTCCAGCTGGCCCAGCTGGCACAGTCGGTTATGAATGGCCGCGCACTGCAGGGGATACTTTTTAGCTACTGCCAGATGGCGCGATTGCAGCATTTTTGCCGCCGAAAGGCTCACATAACTGTGGTCGTCGCGCCAATCGTCCAAAAGCTTATAGTAGCTCAATGCAATGGTCATATCGGCGCAGTAATCCACAAACTCATTGCCCACCCAGGTGTGGAGCTTGATCGGGTGCGGAATACAGGCATCGGTGCCGGTCTGCTCCAGCGGCTCATACAGGCTGCTGAGCAGCATGCTCAAAAACACCATATCAAACGAAAGCGTTACCTGGCCGGTAAAGCCGTACTGCTTGTGCAGCGAGCGGCAGAGCCCGCAGTAGTAGCTGTGATAGCGCTCGGCCTGCTCGGGGGTGAGGTCGTTTTTATTTACATTTACATAACCAAACATAAGCGCTCAACTCTTTTTTATAAACTGGGCCCGGCATTTGGGGCAGGTGATCTCGATCTTGCCCCGCCCGCGGGGAACACGCAGCTCCTGGCGGCAGCGGGGGCAGCGGTAATAGTGATAATACTTACGCTCGGCAAAACGCTTTTTGTATTTGTTGATCTTGGTTCGCAGCTGCTGGGTGGCGCGGTAGTAGGCCAGGTTTTCGGCATAGCGCTTTTCGCGGTTATAGCTGAACATTCTGAAATAGCTCAAGATCAGCAGCACCACGGCAGCCCAATAAAAAATGCGGGGGCCGAACATGCCGATGATCAAAAACACGAGCGATGCCATGCTCATGGCACGGTTCAGCCCATCGCTGCCGTAACGGCCGATCATAAAGCGGGAAAACCAATCTCGAAAACGCTGAAACATAATACAATAGCCTACCTTTATATCAGGGCCGGATTTAAAATAAATAAAAGACCCGTATTTTAATAGTTCTATTGAAACACATAGATATTGCCAATC
>CAVGKH010000209.1:0-2348 GCA_963629755.1 Gemmiger sp. | reverse complement strand
ACTGAGCACCTTGCCACACATGCCGATGTGATCCCCGGGGCAGAAGAGGCCCTGCAGGAACTTTCGGAGGTGGCTACCATGGTGGCGGTTTCTAACGGAACCGAATCGGTAGAACGCGGCAGGCTGAAGCTTTCCGGCTTTGAAAAGTATTTTGATGAAGTGCTGATCTCAGAAGCGGTGGGTATCTCAAAGCCGAATCCCAAAATTTTTCAGCTTGCCATACGAAAGCTGGGCATCGAGCATGCCGATAAGGTTTTGATAGTGGGCGACAGCCTTTCAGCGGATATTCAGGGCGGCGTGAATGCAGGCCTGGATACCTGCTGGGTCAATGCTGCGGCTGCGGCCAACGAAAGCGCTGTAACGCCTACTTATGAGGTGCGCACGCTGGCAGAGCTTTACCCCATTGTTATGGAGGAAGACGAGCTTCAGAATGTGGGCCTTAAAAACCGCAAGCATCAAAGCGATGCTGTATAAGTGAAATAAGTTGTATACCGCCGTAAAAATTCTGCGGCGGTATTTTTGAGTAAGTAAGGATAAAACTATTATGTTGATCGGATTACAAGGGCTTGGAAAAAGCTTTGGCGAGTGCGTGATCCTGCATGGCATCACGGCCTCGGTAGAAAAAGAAGACCGTATTGGCATTATTGGTGAAAACGGTGCCGGAAAAACTACGCTGATCCGCATGCTGTGCGGAGAATATACACCCGATGAGGGTGAAATGAATATCGGCGATAATGTAACGATTGGCTATCTGGAGCAGAATGCGCAACTGGACCCATCGCTGAATGTGTACGGTGAAATGCGCACCGTGTATGCCCCGGCGATTCAGGCAATGGCGCAAATGCGTATCATGGACCAAAAGCTTGCGATAAACCCCGGGGATGCAGCACTGTTAGCCGAGCATGGCCGCATGAGTGCGATCGTGGATGCTATGGATGCCTATAATATGGATGTGGAGATCCGCAAGGTGCTCAATGGCATGGATTTTGGCCCCGAAACATACGAAAAAAGCGTCGGTGTGCTTTCCGGCGGTGAGCTGACCCGTTTGCGTTTGGCAAAGCTGCTGCTGCAAAAGCCTGATGTGCTGATATTGGACGAACCTACCAACCACTTGGATTTTGCCACGATGGAATGGTTGGAGAATTATTTAAAAGAGTACCGAGGCGCTGTGCTGGTAGTCAGCCATGACCGCTATTTTCTCGACAGTATTTGCAACCGGATCTGGGAGGTAGAGCAGGGAACACTGATTGCCTATAAAGGCAATTTTTCTGCCTATCTGCCGCAAAAAGAAATGGCTGTTGCACTGCAGCAAAAGCAGCATGATGCCGATGTGGCAAAGGCAGCTAAGCTGGAAGATTATATTGCCAGAAACCTCGTGCGTGCTTCTACTACCAAAATGGCGCAGAGCCGCCGTAAGCAGCTGGAAAAGCTGGAGATCACCGAGGCCCCAAAAACCGGTCACACCGAAATGAATTTCCGCTTTGAGTTTGATGTAACACCATATAACGAGGTGCTTATAACAAAGCAGCTGCATATTGAAATCGGCGGCCGGGAGTTGCTGCATTCTTTAGACCAAATCGTTTACCGCGGTGACAAGCTGGTGATCGCCGGGCCCAACGGCGCAGGCAAATCGACCCTTTTGCAGGTGCTGGATGGCCACCGCCCAGCAGCGGTATGGTGCGTACCGGCGCGGGGGTAAAAGCAAGCATTTTTGAGCAGCAGCAGATCCGGCGCGGCGGCCGCGTGATTGATGCGATCTGGAGCAAATATCCGCGCTTTACCGAACTGGAAGTGCGCAGCCATCTGGCACGCTTCGGCTTCCGCGGTGAAGATGTATTTAAGCCCTGCGATGCGCTTTCCGGCGGTGAGCTGGCCCGCCTGCGTTTTGCTGAAATGGTGCTGGAACGACCCAATCTGCTTTTCCTAGATGAGCCTACGAACCATTTGGATATATTCACACGAGAGGGCCTGACCCAGACCCTCTCGAAATATGAGGGAACATTGCTGTTGGTCACGCATGACCGCTACCTGATGAATACGCTCGGTTGCCCTATTTTGTATTTAGAGAATGGGGAAGCCAAGCTGTATGAGAGTTATGAAAAGCTGATGGGGCGCGGCACAGCCCCTGCAGCGCCTGTAAGGCAGGAATCCGGCAGCGGAAGCCAAGGCGGAGGCTACGGTAAAGAGGAGCGACGCCGCCGGGCGGAAGCACGAAACCGCTTAAAAACGATTGAAAAAGATATTGATGACATCGGTGCGCGCATTGTAGAGCTGGAAAACGAAATGAATGACCCGGAAGTATATCGTGACCATAATTTGATGCGGGAAAAATGCGATGCGCTGGAGGA
>CAVGKH010000208.1:0-2447 GCA_963629755.1 Gemmiger sp. | reverse complement strand
CGGGGAATTCCCGAATGCAAAAATGTTCGTACTGGGTCACGAAAGGACCACCAAAATAAGCTCGAATCTTTTAAAGGTTCGAGCTTATTTCTTTATTCTCCGCTTTTTCATGCAAAGCGCAAAGCCGCACGCTTTTATAAAATCACCCGGCCCTGCCTGTTTGAAGTATATGCCAAACAGGCAGGGCCGGGTTTGTATTTTTATAATATTACTTTTTGTAAGCTGCGGCCAGCTTTTCCAGCGCTTTCAGGCTGCGCTGCACCTTTTCGGTATCGATGCAGTACGCCATGCGGAAGTACCCGGGCACGCCAAAGCCATCGCCGGGCACCAACAGCAGGTCAAACTCTTTGGCCTTTTCACAGAATGCCATCGAATCTTCTTCCAGGCACTTGGGGAAGATATAAAATGTGCCGCCGGGCTTTACCACGGTAAAGCCAAGCTCCACCAGCTTATTGTAGATCAGGTTCATATTGGTCTCATACACCGAAAGGTCGCTGGTGCAGTCCACACACCGTGCCACAGCCTGCTGAATGATGCTGGGCGGGCAGTTGTGGCCTGTGCCGCGGCTGATCTGCGCCAGCATATCCACCATAAAATCAGCCCCCTCGGCCTTGGGGTTTACCGCCACATAGCCGATGCGCTCGCCGGGCAGGCTCATGCTCTTTGAAAACGAGTAGCAGGTCAGCGTATTGTCATAATAGGCTGCCGGGTAAGGGTGCTCTGCCCCTGCATAGCTGATCTCACGGTAGGGCTCATCGCTGATCAAAAAAATCACATGGCCGTACTCGACGCTCTTGCGGCGCAGAATATCGCCCAGGCGCTGCATGCTCGCGCAGGAATATGCCACGCCGCTGGGGTTGTTGGGTGTGTTGATCAGCACGGCAGCCACAGTTTTGTCCAGCATTTCCTCCAGCTTGTCGAAATTAGGCTGGAAGGTCTCGGTATCTGCCGGTACTACCTCCAGCACGGCATCTGCGCCCAGCACATAAGGGGTATACTCTGAAAAGAACGGTGCAAAGGTAAGCACCTTCTGCCCCGGGTTCACCACCGCGCGGAACGCATGCGCCAGCGCACCGGCAGCGCCCGTGGTGGGGAATATATGCTTTGCCTCATACGGCACGCCAAAGCGGCGCGCACAGCTTTCTGCCACGGCCTGGCGGAACGAAGGGTCGCCTTGGTTGGGGCAGTAGCCATGCAGCGCTACAGGCTCTTTTTCTGCCAGCAGCGTTTGCATGGCGCTGGTAAACTCTTTAGGGCAGGGCACGCTGGGGTTGCCCAGGCTGTAGTCAAACACATTTTCATAGCCGATCACAGCGGCGCGCTTTTTGCCGTACATAAAAATCTGGCGGATCATAGATTCCTGCGAAAGCATTTTTTTGTAGCGTTCAACGATCATTTTGCAGTTCCTTTCCCTACAGTGTATCCGAAAAGCCGAAAACGCATTTTATTTTTACAAATGCCGCCGGTTTCCGCGCCGTGCAGCCCGGCATTGCAAAAATCGTCCTTTTCCGATACATTCCTGCGCGGCTCATTCGTGGCCGCCCGTGTAGCTTTGTTCCATTTTGATCACACAGTAGTGATCGGGGTAAGCCGCCCGTACGGCGGCAGTAAGGGTTTGCTTTATCTCCTCGTGGGTCAGCCGGCAGTCGGCCGGCACCACGCAGTCAAACACAGCGTTGGTGTGGGTCTTACCCACCACCAGGCGCACATCGTGGATATTCAGTGCAGGGTCCAGCTGCGCTGCCGTCCGCTGCAGCAGCTGCCGCACCTCTTCCACATGCGGGTCACTCGTTACGATGGGGTCATAGTGGATTGTTACATGGATATTCTCTTTCTGCCACAGATCCCGCTCGATGTTATCGATCAAATCGTGGCTTTCCAGCACATCGGTCTCGGCAGGCATCTCCACATGCAGCACCGCAAAGCGACGACCGGGGCCATAGTCATGCACCATCAGATCATGCACTCCCAAAACGCCCGGATAGCTGCGCACGGTATCCTCGATCTGCTTCACAAATTCCGGGCTCGGCGCTTCGCCCAGCAATGTGCTGAGCGTATCCCGCACCATGCCGATGCCGCCATACAGAATAAACACTGCCACAGCCAGCCCCATAAGGCCGTCCACGCGCGCAATTCCGGTAAGCTTTGTTATAAACAGCGAAAGCAGCACTGCTGCCGTAGAGACCACATCGTTGCGGCTGTCGGCCGCCGTTGCCATCAACACCTCAGAATTGATCATTCTGCCGATCTTGCGGTTGAAGGCTGCCATCCAAAGCTTTACCAAAATCGAAACCGCCAGCACGGCGGCGCTGAGCCAGCTGAACACGGCCGCCTCCGGGTGCAGCACCTTGCCAAGGCTTTCTTTGCCCAGCTCTACGCCGATCACCAAGATCATCACCGATACCGCCAGGGCCGCAATATATTCATAGCGCGCATGGCCATAGGGA
>CAVGKH010000207.1:0-2488 GCA_963629755.1 Gemmiger sp. | reverse complement strand
GCACAAGGTCCGGCATGAGCACCACGGCAGCGGCAATGGCCGCCGCGCCCCCGGCCCCGGCCAGCGCAGCCCGGTGCCGCCCACATACATGAGCACCGCGCCAATACCCAGAATCAGCAGCGTGCCCGAAAGGTGCGGCTCCAGCAGCATGAGGGCCGTGACCACCCCGAGTATGGCCGCAAAGGGCAGCACACCCACCTTAAAGCCGCCCATGGCCGGGTAGTTCAGCGATATAATATGGCTGAACAACAGCACCACCGAAAATTTAGCAATCTCACTGGGCTGCAGCGTGCCGAGGCCCGGCAGCACCAGCCAGCGCTTGCAGCCGTTGTATTCCGGCATAAACAAAACCAGCACCAAAAGCACGAGCGAAAGCGCCATCAAAGGCCAGGCCAGTGCGTGATAGATATGATAATCCACCCGGCTGGCAGCCCACATGACCAAAAGACTCAGGGCCGCATACAAAAGCTGCGGGCGGATATAAGCATAGGCATCGCCGCGGCGGTACAGGCCCACCGCGCAGCTGGCGCTGAACAGCATGATAAGCCCAAAGCAAAGCAGCGTGAGCACCAGCAGAAAAAGCGGCATATCCGCCGCCGCATTCTGCCCAAACAGCGCTTTCATACTGATAGGGCGCATTTTTTTGGCGTGTTCCATGTTCTCCCTCCCCTGTTTAGAAAGCCTGCCTATCCTGTTTAGTTTAGGCCGCCCGCCGCGCAGTTAATCGGCCTGCTGGCGGGGCACTCCCAGATATTCCAGCGAATCATGCAGCACGCTGGCCACCACCGGGGCCGAAAGGCTGCCGCCAGCCGTCGTCCAGCTATGGGGCTCATCCAGGCACACCAGCACGGCCAGCCTGGGGTCATCAATGGGCGCTACGCCCACAAATGAGGCGATGCGCGCCTTTTCATCGTCAGAATCCATCTTTTGGCTGGTGCCGGATTTTCCCCCTACCCGGTAGCCCTCTACGGCCGCATTTTTGCCGTTGCCGTCTGTTACGGTGTACTCCATTAGCTCGCGCATGGTGACGCTGGTCTGCTCAGAGATCACGCGGCGGCGCACCGTTGGTGCTGTTTCCTGCACAATTTTGCCGTTGGCATCCGTAATTTTTTTCACGATATAGGGCTGCATGAGTTCACCCCCATTGACCACTGCGCATATAGTAGTCACAAAAGGGGTGATCGTATGCAGGCAAAACGAGCCGCGGCCTATTGCCGGGTATCCACCGAAAAAGCCGAGCAGCTGAACAGCTATGCCGCACAGCGCGATTTTTTTGTGTATTACTGCCAAAAACGCGGCTATGAGCTGGTGCACATTTACGGCGACGAGGGCAAAAGCGGCACACGCATAAAGGGCCGCCCGCAGCTGGCGCGACTTTTGCAGGATGCCGCCGCGCAGCGCTTTGAGCTGGTGCTGGTAAAGGATGTAAGCCGCCTGGCGCGCAATGTGATGGATTTTTTATCTGCCGTGCGCACGCTGCGCGCCCTTGGCATTGAGGTGCTGTTCGTCAATGCCGATCTGAGCAGCAGCACGGGCAGCGAATTTATTTTAACGGTGCTCTCGGCCATCGCACAGGAAGAATCAGCCGGCCTTTCGCGGCGCATAAAATTCGGCAAGCAGCTCAGCACCCAAAAGGGCCGCGTGCCCAACCTCGTGTTCGGCTACCGGCAGCTGGGGCACTACCGGCTGGAGCCAGAGCCTAGCCAAGTCGCTGCCGTGCAGAAAATTTTTGCTTTGTATGTGCAAAAGGGCTGGTCTATGGCGCGCATCGCCGCCGCTTTAAATGCCGATGGGCACTGCACGGCCTGCGGAAAGCCTTTCAGCGTAAAGGCTGTTTCGCGCATTCTGCACAACCCGCTTTACACAGGGCGCGTTGTATGCAGCAAAAGCGAGGTAGCCGATTTTCTAACGGGAAAGCGCCGAATGCCCCCGCCCGAGCGGCAGTTCTGCACACTGCGGCCCGAGTGGCGGCTGGTGAGCGACGAGCTTTTTGCCAAAGCGCAAAAAAAGGCACAGCGCCGAACACGCCATGCCTCAAAGAATTGAAAACAAAAAATATGCCCTGTTTTAGTGGTGCTCGCCTTCCACAATGCCCTTGTGGGTAAAAACGGCCGCCACTGTGCCCAGAATGATCTTGCAGTCGGTGATAAAGCCGATATGCTGCACATACCAGCCGTCCAGCTTTGCCTTCTGCTCAATGGGAATTTCATCGCGGCCATTGATCTGCGCATAGCCGGTAAGGCCGGGCACCAGATCGTTGGCGCCGTATTTATCGCGTTCTGCGATCAGATCGTCCTGGTTCCAGAGTGCGGGGCGCGGACCTACGATGCTCATCTGCCCGGCAAAAATATTGAACAGCTGAGGCAGTTCGTCCAGGCTGGTAACGCGCAGCACCCGGCCCACGCGCGTGATATGGCTTTGCGCGTTGCCCAGCATATGCGTGGGCATATCATGCGGGGTGTCGGCATACATCGAGCGGAATTTGAGG
>CAVGKH010000206.1:0-2495 GCA_963629755.1 Gemmiger sp. | reverse complement strand
GTGCAATCCATATGATAGCGCATCGCCTCCGCAGCTTTTTGCTCGTCCTGTTCTCGAATTGCTGCCAAAATCTGGCGGTGCTCTCGGTTTACCTGTTCCGTGCGGTCACTGCTTTCAAAGGCAGATTGTGTTTCAATCCGCAGAAAATGATCTCGCAGCTTTTCTATTTCCTCTTCCATCCAGGTATTGCCAGCCGCCAAAAAAATTTCATGATGCAGCTGGCGATCAAGCTGATACGGATCTCGTGGCTGGCCGAAATGTGACTTATTTTCCAACTGGTGCTGCAAGCGCTCCATGTTTGCAATGTTTTCGTCTGTGCGCCGCTTAGCTGCCAATCGTGCGCCATTGATTTCAAGATAATAACGGGCTTCTACAATATCCAGTGCACGCTTTTGTGTAATAGGAATCACCTGGATCCCTTTACCGCGCATGATCTCAATATATCCCTCTTTTTGCAATTCCAGCAATGCTTCACGCACAGGCGTTCGGCTGATATTCAATTCATTGCACAGAGCATCTTGTGAATAAGTAGTCCCAATTTTTAACCGACGGTACAATATGGCATCTTTGATCAAATCATAAGCCTGCTGCTTCATAGTAACGGGTGAAATGATGTTGTTTCCGTTCAAAAGCCCGATGGGCTGCTCCTTATTGTTCACAAACGACAGTCCTCTTTTCCTATTTTCCATATGCCCCTTCTAACGCTGTTTGGGGCTTTTTACGGCTTTGCCGCACACCTATATATAACATAGCGCAATTTATTAAGTTCTTTCTGGTGAAATTCAGTAACAAAAGAAATTGGGCAAGCCCCTCGTGATATGTTATATATTACATATCACAAGGACATACTTCTAGATCTTAAAAATAAAAGGAGGCAGATCCATGAAGGTAAGCGCCATTCAAATGGATATGAAATTTGCCGATCCAGACTACAACTTTCAGCATGCCGAACAGCTAATTCGCAAAGCAGCAGCTACCGAGCCGGATGTGATTGTTTTGCCAGAAACTTGGAATACAGGCTTTTTTCCGAAAGACAGTCTGACCGATTTGAGCGATCAAAATGGCAGCAGGGTAAAAGCAATGTTCGGTGCACTGGCAGCCGAACTGCATGTAAATATCGTGGCTGGCTCGGTTTCCAATGTAAAGGAAAACAAGATATATAATACTTCCTACATTTTTGATCGAAACGGTAACAATATCGCCGAGTATGACAAAACGCATTTGTTTACACCTATGGGTGAGCACGATTATTACCAGAAAGGCAACCACATTACCCTCTTTGAGCTTGATGGCAAAAAATGCGGTATCATTATTTGCTATGATGTTCGTTTTCTGGAGCTTGTACGCACCATGGCGCTGACGGGCTTGGATATTCTGTTTATCCCCGCACAGTGGCCCGCTCTACGCAAATTTCACTGGGACACACTTACCGCTGCCCGTGCCATTGAAAATCAAATGTTTGTAGTTGCCTGCAATTCCTGCGGTAAAGCAGGCGAAACCGTATACGGCGGTTCTTCTCATATCTATGACCCCTGGGGCAGCACACTTGCCGCTGCGGGCGCAGAAGAAGAAATCATCACTGCCGATCTTGATTTTTCGGTGATTGAGGACATTCGCCAGTCTATCAATGTATATCGTGACCGCCGCCCTGAGCTATACCATACTTTTTCTGCTCCGCTCCTGGCTTGCGGCGGTTCGATCGGCCCTATCATTCCACCTTCCATTCCCCTGCTTGTTTATGGTGTACTTGCTAGTGTGAGTGTAGCCGATCTGTTTGTGGGCGGCATTGTTCCCGGTATTCTTATGGGCTTAGGTCTGATGATCTACAGCTACATTGTAGGCAAAAAACGCGGCTATCTGGGCCGAGAAAAGCGCGCTTCTCTGCATGAGATTATTCACTCTGCCGGTAATGCTCTGCTGGCGCTGTTTATGCCGCTTATCATTTTGGGCGGTATCATGAGCGGATTCTTCAGCCCTACCGAAGCTGCTGCCGTAGCTACTGCCTATGCTTTGGTTGTTGGAATTTTTGTTTACCATGAGCTTGACTTAAAAACTATTTGGGAAGCCTTTGTAAACGCCGCCAAGAGCACCGGCCAGATTTTGATCATCGTAGCCCTTGCTTCTTTGTTTTCTTGGGTCATCACCGTTGACCAGGTACCGCAGACCATTAGTGCTTTCCTTCAGGCCAATGTGCACAGCAAAATCGTTATGCTTCTTATCATCAATATAGTTTTGCTGATTGCTGGTACTTTCATTGACACCACCAGCGCTATCGTGATCTTTGCCCCTCTGTTTATTCCTATTTGCCAAACTTTGGGCATTGATTTGGTGCATTTTGGCATGATCATGGCGGTAAACCTGACCATTGGTATGTGCACTCCTCCTTTGGGTGTTTGCCTGTTTGTTTCGAGCTCGATTGCAAAAATCTCGCTCAAAGATCAAATGCGTGATCTGCTACCCATGCTGGCTGTACTGATTATCGTACTGCTTATGGT
>CAVGKH010000205.1:0-2541 GCA_963629755.1 Gemmiger sp. | reverse complement strand
AACTCATTGTGATTGACGAAATCGGCTTCGTGCCGCTGCACAAGGATGCTGCTGCCCTGCTGCTCTACAAAGCCGCGGTGCTCCTGCACGGGAATCTTTGACAGAGCTTCCTCCAGCGCACGAAATTCCGCATCACTCAAAGTCACATTCCAGGTGCCCAGATTTTCCAGAATACGCTCCTGATTTTTTGAGCCGGGGATCGGCACAACATTGGGGTATTTGTGCAGCATCCAGCTCAAAGAGATCTGTACCTTGGTGGCACCTTTCTTTTCGGCATATAGTTCCAGCAGGTTTAAAATCGGCTGGTTGGCCTCAATGTTTTCTTTGCGCAGCTGCGGAACAAATTTTCGTACATCATCACTGTGCGAAAAATCAGAAGCCGCCGTTACCTTGCCGGATAAAAATCCGCTTGCAATGGGCGAAAATGGAACAACGTCAATATTGTGTGCCGTGCAATACGGGATCACATGCTCTTCTATGCCGCGCTCCAGCATGGAATAAATATTCTGTACCGCAGATAAGGGCGTGACCGCGTGGGCCCGCTCGATCGTATCTACATCTACCTGCGAAAGCCCCCAGCCCTGGATCAGGCCGTCTTGCATAAGCTTTCCCATAACTTCGGCAACGGCTTCTACGGGCACAGCAGGATTGATGCGGTAGGTAGTAAAGGTCTGCATAGTCAGTCTGCAGGCGCTCCAAAGAGCATGCCAGATGGCTGCGGATCACATTTTCCAGCCCGCTGGCAGCAACCTCGGCAGTATCCAGGTGCAGCTTGGTTGCCAGCACGGTATTCTGGCGGAAATCATGAACGGCTTCTCCCACGATCCGCTCGTTGTGGCCTCGGTTTTCCGGCAGAAGATTGGGGCCGTAGGCCTCGGCTGTATCGAAGAAGGTGCAACCAAACGCATAGGCTTTGCGAATGGCAGCTATGCTGTAATCCCTATCGGGAATTTCTCCATAGCCATGGCTGTGAACCCCATGCAGCCCATGCCAATGGGCGAAACGGTAATATCTCCCAGTTTTCTGCTTTTCATGGATATTTCATCTCCCTTGGTCACAAATGCCGTCTGCTCACATTGTAATTGAACTCACTGCCCGAGTCAACAAAACAGGAAGAAAAACGAGGAAGTTCGGCTTGCAAAAAGCAAAGCAAAATGGTTCAAGAAACAGCTGCGCAACAGCCCTGGCCGCACTTAAAAACGGCAGAGCAGCAGAATTTTAAAATCAAAAAACAGCGCGCCTGCCGGTTTGGCCGGGGCAGGCGCGCAAAGGCTTTTGCTTATTTCTTTTCAGGGGCGGCCAAGGCCTTTTCCAGCCAGATCTCGCCGATGGAAAGCGCATTGTAAAGGCCAACCTTGTTGCTCTGGCGCAGAATGCGCTCCTGAGGGGGCTTGGAGTTATCGGTGCTCATCAGCATCACATGGATCTTATCGGCCATCTTCAGACCGTTTTCTTCTTTTGTGTTCAAGATCTGCATACCGATCATGTAAGGGTCGGTGAGATTTCCGTAATAAACCTCGCGGTTGCAGCGAACGAGGGGTTTGCCTTTATAGGTAACTTTCGGGGTGAATGCCATATTCAAAACCTCCGCTTTCTTAAAATCTAATTACTTTATTAGTATAGCACAAAACAGGGCTGCTTACAACTTTATTTTGTACGCCCAGTAAAAACAAAGCGTTACAGCTCTTTTTCACGCTCGATCTTTTCTTCGTTCAGCGCCACGCGCTGGGCCAGCTTGCGCACCTTGCTGTCCAGCTGGCTCATGCGAATGGTCATTAAAAACTGATTCACGATTAAAACCGCAATAATCACCAGATACACAAAGTTGATGGGTGCCTGAAAGCCCAGCAGGCTGCTGGCATAATATGCGATCTCGGGGAACAGCGAGAGCAGCAGCAGTAAAATCGAAAAGATGAGCCAGAAAATGGTATCCTCGATCTGCACCTGTGCCTTGCGAATGCGGCGCATCATATAGCGAAATGAAAAAAAGCTTCCTAAGATCAGGCAAATACGAATAGCGGCACTCATGGCTTACAGGCTCCTTTCCGGGTAGGGGTTCGAGGTATCGCGCTTGCGGAACCACTGGATCAGCAAAATGGAAAATGCCATTTTTACCATGTATTCCACGCTGCGCATAAAATTTAAATAGCTTTGCCCGGCCAGCCGGTCGCCCATTTTTACCTGATGCTCCCGCACCACCGCACCGTTTTTGATCAAATAGCTGATGGTATCCGGCTCGGGGCCGTAGTTCAAGTGCTGGGCAAATTCCTCCAGCATGGCACGGTTGAACATGCGCATGCCGCTGGTGGGGTCGCAGATGGCCTGGCCGGTGGTCAGGCGGATCGACCAGCTGATGATATAACTGCCCAGCATACGCAGGCTCTTGGGCTTTTTCACGGTCAAAAAGCGGCTGCCGATGGCGATGTCCACGCCGTCTTCGATCATGCTCAGCAGGGGGGCAATGTATTCGGGGCGATGTTGCCCGTCGGCATCCAGCTGCATGGCGCAGTCATAGCCGTTTTCGGCCGCATAGATCAGCCC
>CAVGKH010000204.1:0-2577 GCA_963629755.1 Gemmiger sp. | reverse complement strand
ATATGATTTTCTCCCCTTATTGTTTTGCAGCCCGGCCCTTATGCCGGGCGTATCAAAAGGCAGCCGGTATACTTTGGCTTACGCCTTTTTACTGAATTTTCTGCCCCAAGAGGCAGCCGCCTTATTTTTCGGCTGAGGTCTTGGCAACCTTCTTCGTTGCCGGTTTTCTCGCCGGTGCTTTTTTTGCTGCGGCAGTTTTGGCTGCTGCGGGCTTTTTTGCCGCCGGTTTTGCCTTTTTAGTCAGAGCCTTCTTTTCAGACGGAACCGAGAAATACAGCGTGCTCAGCGGCGGCAGCGTAATGTGGATGCTCTGCTCAAAGCCGTGCATCTCGCCCTTTTTCGTGCGCACCGTTTTATTATGAAAGCCCGTGCTGCCGTATTTTTCATCAGCACTGGTAAAAATTTCTTTATACGAGCCTGCCGCGGGCACACCCAGCGCATAGTCTTTTCGCTCCACGGGGTTAAAGTTGCACACCACCAGCATTGCATCGCCCGCCTTGTCTTTGCGCAAAAAGGCGATCACGCTCTGCGCGCTGTCGTCCGGCACGACCCACTGGAATCCCTCCCAGGTAAAGTCTTCCTGCCAAAGCTGCGGGTGCTCTAAGTAAAAGTGATTCAGATCACGCACATAGGTCTGCATCTGCTTATGGGCATCGTAATCGAGCAGTAGCCAATCGAGCTGCTGTTTTTCGTTCCACTCGATAAACTGTGCAAACTCGCAGCCCATAAACAGCAGCTTTTTGCCGGGATGTGCCATCATATAGCCGTAGAAGGTGCGCAGGTTGGCAAACTTATCGGCATACTCGCCGGGCATCTTGTTGATCAGGCTGCCCTTGCCGTGTACTACTTCATCATGGCTGATGGGCAGCACAAAGTTTTCGCTGAAGGCATAGAAAAAGCTGAAGGTCACCTTGTTATGGTTGCCTGCACGGAACAAAGGGTCGGTTTGCATATAGCTGAGCATATCGTTCATCCAGCCCATGTTCCACTTAAAGTTAAAGCCCAGGCCGCCGTCAGAAGCCGGTTTGCTCACCAGCGGGAATGCTGTGGATTCTTCGGCGATCATCATTTTATGCGGGTGGCGGGTCAATATTTCCGTATTCAGCTTGCGCAGAAATTCAATGGCCTCCAGGTTTTCTTTGCCGCCGTGAATGTTCTTTTCCCATTCGCCGTCCTTACGGTTATAGTCAAGATACAGCATGCTGGCCACGGCATCCACTCGCAGGCCGTCAATATGATACTGCTCCAGCCAGAATAAAGCGCTCGAAATCAAGAACGACTGCACTTCTTTCATGCCGAAGTTGAATACCATCGTGCCCCATTCCTTATGCTCGCCGCGCTTGGGGTTGGGGTCCTCATAGCAGGGCTGGCCGTCAAAATTATAAAGGCCGTAACCGTCTTTGGGAAAATGCGCAGGCACCCAGTCCATGATCACGCCGATACCGGCCTGGTGGAGCTTATCCACAAATGTCATAAAATCCTTGGGGGTGCCGTAGCGGCTGGTAGGGGCAAAATAGCCCGTTACCTGGTAGCCCCAGCTGCCGTCAAACGGGTATTCCGTGATTGGCAGCAGCTCTACATGGGTGTAGCCCATCTCTTTTATGTAGGGAATCAATTCATCGGCCAATTCGGCGTAATTATAAGGCACATTACCCTCTTTGGTGCGCCAGCTGCCCGCGTGCATTTCGTAAATATTCACAGGAGCGTTCAGCACATCAGCCTTTTTCTGTGCCTTCTGCCAGGCAGCATCCCCCCACTGATACCCTGCGATATCGTAGATCTTGCTGCCGTTCGAGGGGCGTGTTTCGGCATGGAACGCATACGGGTCAGCCTTGAACTGCAGATCATCTTTGGGGGTGGTCACACAGTATTTATACACATCATACTGCTGTATACCTTCAATAAAAGTTTCCCAAATGCCATCGCTCACCGTATACATGGCGTGGCTGCCGGGCACCCAGCTGTTAAAATCACCCACCACGCTTACCGCCTTGGCGTGCGGCGCCCACACGCGGAACACTACGCCGGTTTTGGTGCCCCTAGTTTCAGGGTGTGCACCAAAATAGCGGTATGCTTCAAAGTTATTCCCTTCGTGGAAAAGATATACCGGAAATTGCGCGTTTTTCTCTAACTTTTTCACAGCGTTTCCTCCCCTGAAAGCTGAGCGAACGCCGTGCGGAGCGCTTTTGTTACTTTCCGTAAGGCATC
Source organism: Gemmiger sp. (assembly GCA_963629755.1). GTDB lineage: Bacteria > Bacillota > Clostridia > Oscillospirales > Ruminococcaceae > SFIE01. The sequence goes on along the minus strand of CAVGKH010000204.1, from coordinate 369 downwards.
GCTGTTTTCTATAATCTTATATTACTAGCCTTGCGGAATTTTTTCAAGGTTTTTGTGGTATAAATTGACAAAAAAGCCTTTCTCATTTTTTAGCTTTTGTAAAATTTGCACATGATTTTTTTATATTCTTTGTCTACTCATGCTGATTTTTGATAAATTGCAAAAAATCGCCACGCAAGATCAGGTACTTTTTTGCCGAAAATCCGCCTTTTGATGCGCAAAAGCGTCGGCTGTATTCCCTTTGGTAACAAGGGCGCAGCCGGCGCTTTTTATCTTTTATATTTTTTCTTTTTACTGCTCGCGGAAGGTCAGCGTGTCATCTTCGTTAAAATGGTCTACGATAGCCAAACTTGCCACCTTGTAGCCTTT
>CAVGKH010000203.1:0-2637 GCA_963629755.1 Gemmiger sp. | reverse complement strand
GATCATGGCGCATTTGGATACCTACTGCGATGCCATGCAGATGCAGCGCAGGATCATTCGCTATGAAAACGCAGGTTCCTCTTTTGTAGCCGAAACCGAGCCGGGACCGCAAAAGCCGGTAGCGCTGCTTGGCCATGTGGATACAGTTCAACCCACCGGTGCCTTCGGCAAAGAGCCGTTTCAGATCAAGGGGGATCTGGTAACAGGTCCCGGCGTGATGGACTGCAAGGGCGGCGTGGTGGCCGCGCTGTATGCAATCCGGGCGCTGCGCCATATAGGTTACACCGAACGCCAGATTAAGCTGATCCTGTCCGGCGATGAAGAGGTGGCGCATTCGTTTTCCCAAGGGGAGGGAGGCCTTCTGTTTGAGCGCGAGTGCAGGGGCTGTGCGGCGGCCTTGAACTGTGAGCCCGGAACCATGGACGGCAGCGTTACGGTGCAGCGCAAAGGCGGCGCTATTTTTGAAATAGAGGTGTTCGGCAAGGCCGCTCATGCCGGTAAAGAACCCGAAAAAGGCACAAATGCCATTCGCCAGGCGGCTGAAATGATCTGCCGCATCGAAAATGCCTCGGTTTTAGGCGAGACTACTTATAATTGCGGCGTGATCCAGGGCGGCAAGGGCGCAAATGTCATTCCGGACTACTGCCGCTTTGATGTGGGCCTGCGCTATAAAACCAATGCGCAATACCAGGAAGCACAGCAAATGCTGCAGGCCCTGTGTGATAAGCCGGTCGTAGCAGGCACCCATTGCAGTATGAAGCAAAACGGCTTTTACCCGGCCATGGAGAAAACACCCAAGACGGAGCAGCTGTTCAGCCTGTATCAGAGCGTATGCGGCCAGTTGGGCGGCCCGGTGCCGGAAGGCATATCGCAGGGGGGATGTTCCGACAGCGCCTTTGCTACACGCGCAGGCGTGCCCGCACTGTGCAGTCTGGGGGTGCACGGAGAGGGAGCACATTCGCTGCAGGAATGCGCCAAGGTCTCGTCACTGCTGCTGCAGGCAAAACGCTTAACAGCAATGATCTTAGAGCTGCCGCAGGATTTTTAAAAAGCCTTTCAGTGCTAAAATGTGCACTTGAAATAAGAAAAAGGGGAGAAGTATCATGAAAACAAAAGAAAAAGTCAAGCGTAAATTTCCCAATGCGCTCATTGTGGTGTTCTACATCATGATAGCGGCCATGATCCTGACCTGGATCATCCCGGCGGGTAAGTACGAAACATTGCCTGACAGCACCGTGTTGGACCCTGCCAGCTACCATACGGTAGAGCAAAGCCCGGTAGGCCCCTGGGGCCTGATGAGCGCTGTGTTCGGCGGTATGAGCAGCGCAGCCAATATTATCGTTTTCACCTTTCTGGTGGGCGGCTATTTTAATGTGCTGATGGAAAGCAAGTCGGTAGATGGCTTTATCAGCTACCTTACCCGCCGCCTGGGCACGCGCTCTACGGTAGTTTTGCCGGTGCTGATTTTGATCATGAGCATTCTGGGCGCGACCGGTGTTATGGCAAACCCTGTGGTGGCAGTTATCCCCATTGGCCTTTTGCTTTCCCGCAAGCTGGGGCTTGACCGGCTTACCGCTGTGGCAATCATGTTCCTCGCTGCGTATTCCGGTTATGCCACCAGCCCTATCTGCGCCATGACTGTACAGGTAGCCCAAAAGATCGCCGATCTGCCTATGCTGTCCGGCTTTGGCTTCCGCTGCGTGATCTGGGTCGTATTCTTTGTGCCTACACTGCTGTTTATCATGCGCTATGTACATAAAGTACAGGCACAGGGCGTGCCCCAAAACGAATGGGAGCAGAAAACCGATGAGCGCGACCTGGCCGAGATCGAGTTCACCTTCCGTCATGCGCTGGCATTGATTGGCCTGATCGTTGGCTTGGGCGTGTATGTATACGGTTCTCTGGCACTGGGCTGGGGCATGGCGACCATGGCAACAGTCATGCTGCTGGTGGCTGTATTTGCAGCCTTTGTAACAGGTATGGGCTTTGAAGGCTTTATCAACGGCTTTTTGAGCGGCGCACGCCAAATGACCTTTTCTGCCATGCTCATCGGCCTGGCCTCGGGCGTTTCGTATGTGCTGAACAGCGGCAATATCCTGCACTCCATCGTGTTTGGCATGGGCGTGCTGCTCAATAACATTCCGCATGTGTTTGCAGGGCCGGTGATGTTCTGGTTCAACCTTTTGTTCAACTTTCTGGTCAATTCCGGCTCCGGCCAGGCAACCGTGATCATGCCTATTATGGCTCCCTTGGCCGATGTGGTGGGCGTTACACGCCAGGCTGCGGTTACGGCGTTCCAGCTGGGCGATGGCCTTTCCAATGTGATCTTCCCTACCAGCGGCACCCTGATGGCCTGCCTGGCGGTAGCGGGTATTGATTTTAAAAAGTGGGTCAAATTTGTAAGCCCGCTGTTTGCCTTGTGGACCGTTATGGGCACCATCACCGTGATTCTGGTGGTAGCCAGCGGTGTGGCATAAATAAAGGCTGCACGGCACTTAATATATAAAATAAGAAAGAAAAGTTCGGCCGGATGTTCTGCATTCAGCCGGGCTTTTTATAAAGGCGTTCTTTATCAATAGAAACGAGGAAAATAAAATAAAAAGAGATGTGCCTCAACATAAAATAGACTATTATAGC
>CAVGKH010000202.1:1327-2660 GCA_963629755.1 Gemmiger sp. | reverse complement strand
CATCAATGGAATAGCTCATGGTCTGGAAGGTGTAAAAACTGATGCCAAGCGGCAGCACGCTCAGCCCGCTGATCTGGGCAATCTGCAGGCCCGCAATGGTGTTGAGTGAGCGGATCAGGAAGTTGGTGTATTTAAAAAATACCAGCATCGAAAGGCTGCCCACAACGGAAATGACCAGAAACAGGCGCAGCATCGAGCGGCTGCTTTGAAATTTTTCCATACATAGACCGCACACATAATTCAGCAGAATGAGCACCATCATAATGGGGAAAAACTTTACTTCTCCCCACGAATAGAAGATCAAGCTGCAAACAAAAAGAACCGTGTTTTTGAATTTGGGCGGAACAAGGTAGTAGAGCGCCAGCGTGATCGGCAGAAACCGAAACAGAAAAATGATGGTGCTGAAAACCAAGGTTTGCACACTCCTTTTTATAAGCTAAACAAAAGCAAAAATACTCTCGAACAAACGAAGCGCCGATACTCAAAAATCAGAGTATCGGCGCTGAAACAGCAGGCAAAAATCAATCCAGAGCAGCTGAAAGAGCTTTATCGATATCCGCGTAGCTTGCACCGTCGGTATTGGCAAACACAAGCACTACATAATCGCCTTTTGCCACAATACGGCCGTCTTTGATTAAAGCCTGGCCATCGGCAAACTCGGCATAGTTGCCATAGTAGGCAATCTGGTTCTGCTGGTAGGTCTCCAAGGCCTTCTTTACTTCGTCAGCCTTGCCCTCGGCACACTGCACAGCCATGATCTGGGCACTGTTGCCCTGATCGTTGCTCAGCTCGCCTTTATAGGCAGCAACATCATCGCTGCTCAGCATAAACTCGTTCTCCAAGGCAAAATCGTCTACATCGCGGGGGTTGGAAACCGGGTTTACGGCCTCAACGGCAGAAACAATATCATCCAGATTATATTCCTTGGCAGAGGCAGAGGCCGAAGAACCGCCACAGGCGGTCAGGCTCATGCCCATTACTGCGCACAGAACAATAGAAATCAATTTTTTCATAGTTTTCTTATTGCACCTCTATATAATAAAGTATATTAAAAATATTACACTATTTTCACTGTTTATGCAAGTGCTTTAACCAATATTTAACAAATCGGGCAAAGGGTATGCTATGATAAAAATTATAAAAGAGTTTTGCCGATTTCTTGACAGAAAAACTTTTTTCGGGATACTATAAAACCATCATTATCTTAAAGGGGAAAACAGCATGAAGCATACAAAAAGCAGCGCAGAAAAGGTAGCCTTAGGGGGGCTTTTGTTTGCCCTTGCGATTGTCTTATCTATGATGGAAAGCGCTGTCAGCCCGCTTTTGGGGCTTA
>CAVGKH010000202.1:0-1317 GCA_963629755.1 Gemmiger sp. | reverse complement strand
GGGTAAAGCTGGGCCTTGCCAACATTGTAGTAATGTATGCTTTGCTTTTTATCGGTAAAGGCCAGGCGTTTACGCTGGCGGTGCTAAAGGCTTTTTTCTCTTTTTTGTTTTTTGGGGCAACGGCTGGCTTTCTTTCACTTTTAGGCGGCATTTTTTCGTTGCTTATAATGATTACTGTGCGCAGGCTGGGGGCCACACTGTTTATCATGTCTGTCTGCGGAGCGTTAGCGCACAATGCGGGGCAACTTTTAGGGGCAAGCCTGATTTTGTCTAGTGCCCTTGCACTGAATTATATGCCGGTCTTGCTTATCTCAGGCCTTATCATGGGCAGCGCTACAGCTGCAAGTGTTCGCATTCTGCTGCCGGCACTGCAAAAGACCCGCTATACAATAGACAATAAAGACCGAGAAAAAAAATAAGGAATTTTTCCTAAGAAGTATTGACAAATATATAGGGAAAGTGTATTATTACGGCATAACAAATAGGAATGATTACCAATTAAATCGATAGCGAATATGAATGGAGGAAACTATTATGGCTAAGTATGTTTGCACGGTTTGTGGTTATATCGCAGAGGGTTCTATCCCCGAAAAGTGCCCCGTCTGCAATGCCGGCTCTAAGGCTTTTAAAGAGCTCACGGAGCTGACTCTGGCTGCTGAGCATGAGTTTGGCGTATACGGCAAAACCGTGAAGAACAACCCCGATATTTCTGATGAAGATAAGAAGTATATCTTTGAGCAACTCAAGGCTAACTTTACCGGCGAATGCAGCGAGGTTGGCATGTACCTGTGCATGGCCCGTCTGGCACATCGTGAGGGCTACCCTGAGATCGGCCTTTACTGGGAAAAGGCTGCTTACGAAGAAGCAGAGCATGCAGCCAAGTTTGCCGAACTGCTGGGCTCTGATCTCGAATCCAACATGACTGATTCTACCAAGAAGAACCTTGCATGGCGTGTAGAGTGCGAGTATGGCGCTACTGCCGGCAAGGTAGAGCTGGCCAAAAAGGCAAAGCAACTGAATCTGGATGCTATTCATGACACTGTGCATGAAATGGCCCGTGACGAAGCCCGTCACGGCAAGGCGCTGGAAGGCATGCTGAAGCGCTACTTCAAGGCATGATAGCAAACCGAATTTATACTGTGCGGCCCGCGTTTTGTGCGCAGGCCGCACTTTTTATGCCTGTGCCTATAGCGCTTTTGCCAAAGCTGTGGTACACTAAAACATAGATTTATTTATATAGCTAAAAATATATAGCTAAAAAGCAGCCAAGGAGAATCATTATGGAAAAAATTGCCAGCTTTACGATCGACCATATCA
>CAVGKH010000201.1:0-2711 GCA_963629755.1 Gemmiger sp. | reverse complement strand
ATCCAGCACATACACCAGCACCTTGCGGGCGGTATCCGCCTGCTTTTCATCGCCGCCGTTCAAACGGCTCTTGCAGATCTCAATATACCAGTCGCAGTATACATCCCAGATGAAGTTCTGGATCTTGGCTGCGGCCAGGCCCATATCATAGCTGTCCATGTTGGCGGTCATATCGCGGGCCGTCTTGTTCAGCTCGCTCAAGATCCACTTGTCGCTCATGTCCAGCTCTTCCACAGCAGGCAGACCCGGCTCAAAGCCTTCGGGAATGTTCATCAGCACAAAGCGGGCAGCATTCCACAGCTTGTTGGCGAAGTTGCGGGCAGCCTTTACCTTTTCTTCACTGTAGCGCATATCGTTGCCGGGGGTGGAACCGTCGATCAGCATAAAGCGCAGCGCATCGGCACCGTACTGGTCGATTACTTCCAGCGGGTCGATGCCGTTGCCCAGGCTCTTGCTCATCTTGCGGCCCTGGCTGTCGCGCACGATACCGTGTACGCACACGGTGTTGAACGGTGCCTTGCCCGTGTAAGCCAGACCGCTGAAGATCATACGGCTCACCCAGAAGCCGATGATGTCGTAACCGGTGACCAGCGTGTTGGTGGGGTAGAAGAACTTGAGGTCCTCGCTGTCCTCATTGGGCCAGCCCAGGGTGCTGAAAGGCCACAGAGCGCTGCTGAACCAGGTATCCAGCGTGTCGGGGTCCTGCACCAGGTTCTTGCTGCCGCAGCGGGGGCAGGTGCAGGGGGCCTCTTTGGCCACGATGGTCTCATCGCAGTCCTGGCAGTACCAGGCCGGAATCTGATGGCCCCACCACAGCTGACGGCTGATGCACCAGTCGCGGGTATCGTTCATCCAGTTGATATAGTTCTTGGTAAAGCGCTCGGGCACAAACTTGATCTCGCCCTTTTCCACGCTTTCGATGGCGGGCTTTGCCAAAGGCTCCATGCGCACGAACCACTGCTTAGAAACCATGGGTTCGATCACGCTGTGGCAGCGGTAGCAGGTGCCGACCTCATGCTTGAGGGGCTCTACCTCTTTCAGATAGCCTCCTGCTTCCAGATCAGCCACAATGGCCTTGCGGGCCTCCATCGTGGTCATGCCGGCATATTTGCCGCAATCCAGCACATGGGGCTCGTTCACAGTGTTCTTGCCTGCTGCAAACACGGCATCGGCGGCAGCTTTGTCCTCGGCTCCGGTCATATGGCCGTCATAGGTGAACACGCGCACGATGGGCAGGTCATGGCGCAGACCCACCTGGAAGTCGTTGGGGTCGTGCGCGGGGGTGATCTTCACCACGCCGGTGCCCTTTTCCATATCGGCGTGCTCATCGCATACGATGGGGATTTCCTTATTGATCAGCGGCAGCACCACATGGCAGCCATGCAGATGCTTGTAGCGCGGGTCGTCCGGGTTTATGGCCACGGCGGTATCGCCCAGCATGGTTTCGGGGCGAGTGGTAGCCAGCTCCAGCATTTCGCCGGTTTCCTTTACGGGGTACAGCAGATGCCAGAAGTTGCCGTCCTTTTCTTCATGCTCCACCTCTGCGTTGGAAATCGAGGTGTTGCAGTGCGGGCACCAGTTCACCATCGAATTACCGCGGTAGATGCCGCCCTTTTCGTACAGGCGCACGAACACTTCTTTTACGGCCTCACTGCAGCCTTCGTCCATGGTAAAGCGCTCACGCTGCCAGTCACAGCTGGTGCCGAGTTTTTTCAGCTGGCTCACGATGCGATTGCCGTATTTGTTTTTCCAGTCCCAGGCGCGCTCCAAAAACTTATCGCGGCCCAGCATCTCTTTGGTCAGGCCCTCTTTGCGCATGGCCTCCACCACCTTAGCCTCGGTGGCAATGGATGCATGGTCAGTGCCGGGGATCCATAGTGCGGCATAGCCCTGCATACGCTTGCTGCGGATCAAAATATCCTGCATGGTGTTATCCATGGCATGGCCCATGTGAAGCTGGCCGGTAACATTCGGCGGGGGCATCACGATGGTATAGGGCTTTTTGCTGCGGTCGATCTGTGTGTGAAAATAACCGCCCTTGCACCAGAATTCGTAGATCTTATCTTCTACCTGGGCAGGGTCGTACTGTTTGGCGAGCTGCTTCATTGTTTCCTCCTTGCTGCTTGTGGGGCATAAAAAAGGCCGCCCCACGAAAAATCACTTTTCCATGGGACGGCCTTTATAATATCTAAGGTCGCGGTACCACCCAAATTGCTTTTCTGTTTTATAATTGTAAAGAAAAGCCTCTTGAATGCCGGATAACGGCGGCAAGCCGGGCTGCACTACTTTTGTGTTTCGCACAGTCTGCTTGGAAGCGACAGCACACGGCGCTTTACACCGGGCTTTCAGCATTTGCCCGGCTCTCTTTGAAAAGCGAGTTCCTGTGCACTCTTCCGCACTGCATTTTGCATGATCTGCGTATTTTCTATTGTATCTGGCAAAAAGCCGATTGTCAACACCATGCACCGTTTTTTGCTTTTAAGGGCCACGCACCAGCTTTTTACCCGCTGCAGAGCTGAAGATTTCTGCCGTAAAATTTTCGCTGCGGCTTTTCTTTTGATGATTTTTGAAAAAAATTTGCTATTTTTTATTGACAAAGCTGCCATAACTCTGTATAATAGCTAACTGTTGAGAGCAAACAGCGCTCTTGACCAAATATTGGGGATTTGCATAGTGGTAGTGCGGTAGACTCTGACTCTACTTGTGGTGGT
>CAVGKH010000200.1:529-2864 GCA_963629755.1 Gemmiger sp. | reverse complement strand
GTTTTTGTGGTTTCTTTGCTTGCTTGTCTGCAGCTTTCTGCCTGCGGCAGTGCTGATTTTCCACAAAAGGCCTGAAAAATGTGGAAAACCCCGGCAGTGACAAAACAAAGGGACTGTGGCAAGAGTTTTTGGTTTTGTAATACTTTTTTTGAGAAGTATGTTATAATAGAACTGTTTTTACAGCTATGATAGCTTTTCAAAAAAGGGGGCGGGCTTATGAAGCAGGGGCGCTGGCATTTGGCCGGAGATTTTCATGAAAAGCTTTTGCTTTTGCTGGCGGGCATCGCCCTGTATCTGCTGATCGACTGCTGGGATAAGGCCTGGGCCGTGATCTCGTGGATAGGGGGGATACTCAGCCCCTTTTTTGCGGGCATCGGCATTGCCTACCTGCTGGATATCCCCGTGCGGGCGCTGGAACGCCACGGCGTAAAAAAGCGCTCGATGGCGGTGCTCATCAGCGTTTTGCTGGTGGGCGTTTTGCTCACGGCGCTCATTACGCAGATGGTTCCCGGCATTGTGGAAAGCGTGCAGCTGCTTTTAAAAAACCTGCCGTATTATTACGATTCAGCCACGGCGCTGGTGCGGCGGCTCTCGCTGCGCATTGGTCTGCCGGATAATCAGCTGCTGAAAGACCTGGCGCAGTACCGCGAGCAGATCACGGATGTTTCGCGCCTGGTGCTGAGCGCCATGTGGGAACTTTCGGGCCATATCGACCTGCTTATCGGGTATGGGCGCGCCGTGGGCATGGGCCTTGTGCGCAGCTTAACGGCCATGGCGTTTGCCATTTACATGCTGCTGGACAAGCAGCGCCTGCTGGCACAGCTGCAAAAGCTGGCCTGGTGCTTTTTGAGCCGCCGCCAGGTGCGCAAGCTGTTTAACCTGTGCGAAGTGACCAACCGCATGTGCAAGGGCTTTTTTGAGGGCAAGTGCATCGACAGCCTTGTAATGGGCTTTTTAACGCTGCTGGCAATGTCGGCGGCCGGAATGCCGTTTGTGGGGCTGGTTTCGCTGGTGGTGGCCATTACGAATGTGGTGCCCATCGTGGGGCCTATCGTGGGCGCGGTGATCGGCTTTTTGCTGGTGGTAATGGAAAACAAGACCAAGGGCGTGATCTTTTTGGGCATCATTCTGATTTTGCAGCAGCTGGACGGCAAGATCATCGGGCCGCATATCCTGGGCGACCGCGTGGGCCTGCCCACCATGTGGGTGCTGGCAGCGCTGATGGTGGGCGGCGCTGTGGGCGGTGCGCTGGGCATGGTGCTGGGCGTGCCGCTGCTGGCCACTGTGTTTACGCTGGTGCGTGAAATGATGAACCGCAACACCAACGCCTACCACGCCAGCCGCATTGCCGTGCGCCTGGTGGACGAGCCGGATTATCCCGAGCCGGACGATAAGACAAAGGAGAACTGATTTTTATGGATAAGATCGCAGTGTTGATCCCGTGCTACAACGAGGCGCAGACCATCGGCAAGGTGGTGGCGGATTTCCGCGCGGCGCTGCCGGAGGCGGCCGTGTATGTATATGACAATAACTCAAGCGATGATAGTGCAGTGCTTGCGCAGAAGGCCGGGGCCATTGTGCGGCACGAATGCCGCCAGGGCAAGGGCAATGTGATCCGCGCCATGTTTCGCGAGGTGCAGGCCGAGTGCTATTTGATGGTGGACGGCGACGACACATACCCGGCGGAGGATGCCCGCGCCATGTGCAGCGCCGTGCTGGAGCAGGGCATGGATATGGTGATCGGCGACCGGCTTTCAAGCACCTATTTTACCGAGAACAAGCGCCCGTTTCACAACAGCGGCAATGTGCTGGTGCGCCAGCTGGTGAACCGCTTTTTCAAGGGCAATATCACCGATATCATGACGGGCTACCGCGCTTTCAGCTATATTTTTGCCAAGAGCTTCCCGGTTTTGAGCAAGGGTTTTGAGATCGAGACCGAAATGACCATTCATGCGCTGGACAAAAACTTCCGCCTGTGCAGCCTGCCCGTGGGCTATCGCGACCGCCCCAAGGGCAGCGAGAGCAAGCTGAACACCTTTTCAGACGGCTTCAAGGTGCTGTGCACGATCCTGCGGTTATATAAAGACCACAAGCCGCTGCCGTTTTTCGGCATTATCTCGGTGATTTTGGGCGTATTGGGCCTGGGCATGTTTGTGCCTGTGTTTGCGGAATACGCGGTGACGGGCCTTGTGCCGCGCTTCCCCACGCTGATCGTGAGTGGGTTTACTATGATGGCGGCGCTTTTGAGCCTGATGTGCGGCCTGATTCTGGATACCTGCGGAAAAAACGCCCGCAAGAGCTTTGAATTGCAGCTGAACCAGCTGCAGCTGGCAAA
>CAVGKH010000200.1:0-519 GCA_963629755.1 Gemmiger sp. | reverse complement strand
CTGAGAAAAGGCGGAAAAATGCCCGCAAAAGCCTTGTAAAATGCACAAACAGCATTGAAAAAGCGCGTTTTATATGCTATTCTATAAAATGGTAATTTGGCTTGCTGCGGGCTTTTGCCAAAAAAGCGCGGCAGCAAGAGGGATAGAACATAGGCCGCACCCGCTGCGTGAGCCGGGGGGCGGCAGCCTGCCGAGTGGAGTGTATAGAAGAGCATGAATCGTATTTTAGTTACCGGCGGCGCCGGCTTTTTGGGCAGCAATCTGTGCGCCCGGCTGCTGCAGGACCCCAACAACCAGGTAACGGTGCTGGACAATCTGTTTACGGGCCGCATGAGCAACATCGAGCCTTTTTTGCAGAACCCGAACTTTACCTTTATCGAGGGCGATGTGAAGCAGTGGCATGATATTCCCTGTGACCAGATCTACAATGCCGCCTGCCCGGCCAGCCCCCCGGCGTATCAGAAAAGCCCGACGGATACCACCAAGACCTGTATCTTCGGTGTTCTGAATATGCTGGAG
>CAVGKH010000199.1:1214-2867 GCA_963629755.1 Gemmiger sp. | reverse complement strand
ATATTCCAGGTTTTTGCAGGATAAAACACGCTGCCCACCCTCTACAAGGCCGATCACATAATGCTCATGAAAATGATTGGGAAAGGGCTGCGCGATGCCGCTGAAATGATAGGCTTCTATTTTTAGCGCTTTGTCATAAATCACAGCTTTCGTTTGCTGCTTCATGCCTTTTTGCTCCTTTCCCGGGGCGTATTAAAAGCTGAAAAGCAGGCTGCTTTTTACTTTTTGATACGCCCCAATAAAAACTATAGCGCCAAAATCAGAAAAAATCTTGTAAGATATCTTCAAAATTTCAAGTGCCTTTTGGGGCAGCTATAGAAAAAAAGGCAGAGGAAGCTGCCTTCCTGCTGCCTTTTAACACTATAAAATCAAACTATCAGTGCCCCAAGTGGTTCGCTACCCATTTAATGAGCATATCCAGAGCGGCTTTGTTCTGCCCGCCTTCGGGAATGATCAGGTCGGCCTTGCGTTTGCTGGGCTCTACAAACTGCTCGTGCATGGGCTTTACCGTGGTAAGGTACTGGTTCACCACACTGTCCAGCGTGCGGCCGCGCTCTTTAACATCACGCAGAATGCGCCGCAAAATGCGCACATCGGCATCGGTATCTACATATACTTTTAAATCCATCTCATCGCAGAGCTCAGGGCTGGCAAAGATCAAAATGCCCTCTACCAAAATCACCGGAGCAGGATTCACTCGCACGGTTTTATCCGAGCGGGTGTGGCGGGTATAGTCATAAACAGGCATATCCACCGCCTGCCCGGCTTTCAGCTGGCGCAGATGCTCTACCATCAAATCGGTATCAAAGCTGTCGGGGTGGTCGTAATTCAGCTTACAGCGCTCTTCAAAAGGCAGATTATCATGGCGCTTATAGTAAGCATCATGGTTCAGCATACTAATCTCACTTTCACCGAAAGCTTCAAACAGGCGGTTGGCCAGCGTGGTTTTGCCGCTGCCGGTGCCGCCGGCGATTCCAATCACAATGGTTTTCATGGGGTGTAAATGCCTCCCTAAATTTAATAAAATAACGGCTTACAGCGTAAGCTCTACCTTGCGCCCCGAGGGGTGATAGGGCCGAAATTTGACCCCGGCCATATTCAAAAGGCGGCGGCTGGCAATGTTGATGGTGCTGTCGTGATATTTATCCTCGGCGTAAATAATCTCCTGAATGCCGCTCTGGATAATGGCTTTGGCGCATTCGTTGCAGGGAAAGAGGGTTACATACACGCGCGAGCCGCGCAGATTGCCGTGCGCATTGTTCAAAATGGCGTTCAGCTCGGCATGGCATACATACATATACTTGGTATTCAGATCGTCGCCCTCACGCTCCCAGGGCATATCGTCATCATTGCAGCCAATGGGCATGCCGTTGTAGCCCAGGCTTAAAATTTTGTTTTCGGGGCTTACGATGCAGGCACCTACCTGGCTGTTGGGGTCTTTGCTGCGCATGGCGGTAAGCATGGCGATGCCCATAAAATATTCATCCCAGCTGATATAATCTTTGCGCTTCATAGTGTTGCTTTCCCTCCCTTGGCTTTCACGATGCGGCAAAAAATCGAAGAGCGAAAAAGCCCTGCCTTTATGCTTTTATGAATTTCTGATTTTCTGCCGATTTTGAATCATATAAAAATATATACTAAAAATATTATAGC
>CAVGKH010000199.1:0-1150 GCA_963629755.1 Gemmiger sp. | reverse complement strand
AGCCATAACTGTGCTGTGAGGCAACACAAAAATCCATTTTATGACAAAAATCTATCGGCATATTTGAAAAGCCCGCAGACAGCACAAGGGGGCTCTCTGCTGAAAAAATCCAGCAGAGAGCCCCTTGTACGAATATTTTATAAATAAAAATTAGTTTGCGGCTTTTGCGGCCTTGCGGTCGTTGATCTTTTCGGCTGTGTAGGTCAGCAGAACATCACTGCTGGAGTTCAGAGCGGTCTCCACACTGTCCTGGATCACGCCGATGATAAAGCCAACGCCTACCACCTGCATAGCAATCTCGTTGGGAATACCGAACAGGCTGCAGGCCAGGGGAATCAGCAGCAGGCTACCGCCGGCTACGCCGGAAGCACCGCAGGCAGAAACCGTAGCCAGCAGGCTCAACAGCAGGGCAGAAGCAAAATCAACCTGAATGCCCAAGGTGTTGGCTGCGGCCAGAGTCATTACGGTAATGGTCACAGCAGCACCGGCCATATTGATGGTAGCGCCCAGAGGAATAGAAACCGAGTAGTTGTCTTCATCCAGACCCAGCTTTTCGCAAAGAGCCATATTCACAGGAATATTGGCGGCGCTGGAGCGGGTAAAGAAGGCCGTGATGGCGCTTTCTTTCAGGCAGGTAAACACAATGGGGTAGGGGTTTGTGTGCAGGCTGAGGAAGATCAGCAGGGGGTTGGTAACAAAGGTGATGAACAGCATAGAGCCAACCAGCACCAGCAGCAAATGGCCATAGTCGGCAAATACGCCCAGGCCGTTGGTAGAAACGGTGTCGAACACCAGGCCCATGATACCAAAGGGAGCCAGGCTGATCACCAGCTGCACAGCATAAGTAGCGGCGGCGCTGGCATCGGCCAGCAGCTGCTTGGTGGCATCGTGCGCGTTCTTCATGGCAAAGCCGAATACGATGCCCCAGAACAAAATGCCCACATAGTTGGCGTTAGCCAGGCTGCTGACAGGGTTGCTGACCAGGTTCATCAAAAGGTTGCCCAAAACCTCGCTCACGCCGCTGGGAGGGGCCACGCTGGTAGCGGCTTCGGTAAGCACCAGCGTGCTGGGGAACAAAAAGCTGGAAAGCACGGCCACGAATGCACCCAGGAAGGTGGTGAACAGATACAAGATCAGCACGGTGCGGAAG
>CAVGKH010000198.1:0-2905 GCA_963629755.1 Gemmiger sp. | reverse complement strand
GGAAAGAAGCTACGAGGCGGGGGTGCTTTTGCCGGGCAGGCGGGTTTTTTCGGCATTGGGCCTGGCGGCGGGGGCGTGCAGCGTGAACCAGAAGGTAGAGCCCTTGCCAAGCTCGCTGTCTACGCCGAAGTCGGCGCCGTGGCTTTGCAGAATGGCTTTGGTGATGGAAAGCCCCAGCCCGGTGCCTACCTTGCCGCTGTCGCTGCGGCTGCGGTAGTAGCGGTCAAAAATGCGGGGCAAGTCTTCTTTGGCAATGCCGGGGCCATGGTCCTGCACCTCTACGCGGCAGCCGCCGGGCGTGGGCAGGCAGCGCACGGCAAACCAGCCATCCTCACCCAGGTGGTGGCTGGCGTTGCCCAAAAGGTTGTGCAGAACGCGCTCCATCATGGCGGGGTCGGCGCTTACGGGGCAGGGATCATCGGCCTGCACGGCCAGAGTCCAGCCGTTTTGCGCACACACGGCATCATAGCGCTCGGCTACCTCACTGCAAAGCTGGGCCATATCAAAATCGACCAGCTGCGGGCGCTGGCTGCCGCTGCGCACACGGCTCAGCTCCATCACACTGTTTACAAGGCCGCTCAGGCGGTTGGTCTCATCAATGATGATGCCCAGCTGCGAATTGCGGCGCTCGGCGTTATCGCCGGTCAGATCGCGGATCGTTTCGGCATAGCCCTTGATAAGGGTAAGCGGGGTGCGCAGGTCGTGGCTCACATTGGCCAAAAGCTCCTGCTGCAGCTGGCTGGTGCGCTCTACTTCGGATGCCATGTGGTTGAAGTCGGCGGCCAGCTGGCCCATTTCGTCCTGCCCGGTGCGGGCAACGCGGGCTGTGTAATCGCCGTTGGCAATGCGGCGGGCCGCACCCGAAAGCTCGCTGATGGGCTGGGTGAACCAATCGCCGAACCACACGCTGGCGGCCAGGCTCACCAGCAGCAAAAGGCCCAGAATGGCGGGCAGAAGCTGATTCATGACCATGCCTGCAATACGGATCTGGTGAAGGTTGGTGCTGATCATAACAGCATACTGCTTATCGGCGCTCAGGCGGCCCACCACCATTTGCGAGGCATCGCTGCTGGTGCTTACGATCTCGTAAAGCTGGCCCTGTTCAAACAGTGCCTTGCGCAACTTTACGGCAACATCAGTGTCGCGGTCGGACACATTGCTGGTGCTCCAGCCTACAGTGGGGCGGTTTTCGTGCACCAGGCAGGGGTAAAGATTTTCGGCATAGTTTACATACTGTAAACTGACATCGCTTACCTCTACGCAGGTGTTGGTCACATCGAGCGTGCCGTCGTTCATGGCAGTGTTTACCTGCTCCCAGAATTCGGTGTTGAGCTTGAGCTTCCAGAAGGTGCGCTCACTGATGGGCTCGGGCGAGGCATCGATCATGGATACCAGGGTATCGACCTTCTGGCTGAGCTGAGCACGGATAAAGCGGTTGTAGCGGGGCTGCAGCAAAAAGGTGGTGAGCCCCCACACCAGCAGCAGAATAAGGGCCGTCATGCCGCACAGGAATACGGTAAGGCGGGCGCGCATGCTGAGCTGCCGCTCTTTGTGCCGGGGGCGGTTGTAATGGGGGTTGGTCATGTTACATTTTACTTCTTTCCATAGAACTTACAGGGGAGCAGAAAAGGGCGCGGTCAGCCCTCCTGGTCGGCGCTGGGGTCGAACTTATAGCCGATGCCCCACACCGTGGCAATGTAGCCGCGGCATTCGCCCAGGTGGCCGCGCAGCATTTTAACATGGGTATCCACGGTGCGGTCTTCGCCGTAATAATCGTAATGCCATACATTCTGCAAGATCTTTTCACGGCTGAGGGCAAGGCCCTTGTTGTTTGCCAGATACACGAGCAGGTCGAACTCTTTGGGGGTAAGAGAGACCTCTTTTCCGGCAACGCGCACGCTGTGGCTGGCAGTATCGATGCTCAGCTTGCCAAAGGTGAAATTGTCGGCCCCTTCGGCAGGCTTGGGCATGGTGCGGGAAAGCACGGCCTTTACGCGGGCCACAAGCTCGCGCGGGCTGAAAGGCTTTACCACATAATCATCGGCGCCGCATTCCAGACCGGCCAGTTTGTCATATTCCTCGCCGCGCGCGGTGAGCATGATCACGGGGGTCTGGATATGGCGGACACGCATTTCGCGCAGGCAGGTCATACCGTCCATAAAGGGCATCATGATATCCAAGATCACAAGGTCGGCCCCCTCGCTGGTGAGGGAGGCCAGGGCGGCGCTGCCGTCGCCTGCTTCGCGGCAGGTGAAACCGGCAAACTCTAAATGCTCGCGGATCAGTTCGCGGATGCGCTTTTCATCGTCAACGATCAAAATAGTGGGCATAGGAAAATTCCTCCTTTTATACAATATATACAGTTTGTATAATCACATAAACAAAAAGCGGCTTTGGGTGAGCCTATAAATATAAGTTATATAAAATGGAACCGCTGCTGCGGGAGGCTGAAAGCCCGGCGGGCAGGGGCTGAAAAGCATGCAAGTGTTCTTTTACATTTCGAATGGTAGCATGCAATCATGAGAAAAATGTGAAAATTCGTAACGAAGAAAAAAATGCACTGGCCATGGGCTGGCGGGCGGCGGCATGGCAGGGAAGATTTTCTTTATTTTACTCCGCCCTGCGCATGTGGGCAAGAGAAAGCGCATAGCTTTTAGCAAATCGTGTGTGAACATCGGCCCGGGCAGAGCCCCGGCCGGAACAGGAGGCAAGATATGTTTGTGCTGACGATGGGAAAAAGCGCTCTGCGCAGGGCAGGGGCTGCGCTTTTGTGCATGGCGTGCATTGCGGGCGTGCTGGCGGCGGCCCCGGCAGAAAGCGCCGAGGAACCGGCCGCCGAGGCTGCAACGATCGGTGATGATGAGGCCGAGGCAGCCGAAGCGGCAGTCGGGGTGCAGGATACGGG
>CAVGKH010000197.1:0-2913 GCA_963629755.1 Gemmiger sp. | reverse complement strand
CCTGAGATCAATGCACAGCATATTGAGGTGATTCCCTATCAGCGCAAGCGTTTGGGTACAAAGCGTGGTTTTATTGCCGTAAAGAGCAACTGCAGCCTGCAGAGCTATGTGCCCGCCCTTCACCCTTTGATGGCCGATTTTGGTGTTGACAAGTGTCTGGTATGCACCTATCAGGCAATTTCCGGCGCTGGTAAAACCTTTGAGACCTTCCCCGAGATTTTGGACAATGTGATTCCCTATATCGGCGGTGAGGAAGAAAAGAGTGAGAAAGAGCCCCTGAAGCTGTGGGGCCATATTGAGAACGGTGAGATCGTTCCCGCGACCCGCCCCAGCTTTACGGCACAGTGCCTGCGCGTTCCTGTATCGGATGGTCACACTGCCGCTGTATTTGTAAGCTTTGATAAAAAGCCCACGAAGGAACAGATCCTGGAAAAATGGGCCAACTTCCGCGGCCCTGCACAGGAGCTGGAGCTGCCCAGTGCCCCCAAGCAGTTCCTGCATTATTTTACTGAGGATGACCGCCCCCAGCCCAAGCTGGACCGAAATTTGGAAAACGGCATGGCTGTTTCGGTAGGCCGTCTGCGCGAAGATACCCAGTATGACTACAAGTTCGTTTGCATGTCGCACAATACCCTGCGCGGCGCTGCCGGCGGTGCTGTGCTGCTGGCCGAGCTGCTGGCTGCCAAGGGCTATTTGGATTGATTTGAACGAGGTGAATGCAATATGATGAAAAAGCCAGTTTTTACCGGCGCCGCTGTAGCCATCATTACACCGATGAATGCCGATGGCACGGTAAACTTTGAAGAATTTGGCCGCATTATTGAAGATCAGATCGCAGGGCATACTGATGCCATCGTAGTGTGCGGCACCACCGGTGAATCTGCCACCATGCCGGATGAAGAACATTTAAGTGTGATCGACTACTGCGTGAAGAAGGTAAATCACCGTATTCCCGTGATTGCCGGTACCGGCAGCAATGATACCGCCCACGGCATTCGGCTGACACAGAATGCAGAAAAGCTTGGTGTGGATGCCGTTTTGCTGGTGACCCCTTACTACAACAAAACCAGCCAGCAGGGCTTGATCACGCATTTTACGGCGCTGGCAAATGCAACCAGCCTGCCCTGCATTCTTTACAATGTTCCTTCCCGCACGGGTGTAAACATTCAGCCTGAGACCGCATACGAGCTTTCTAAAATTGCCAATATCAATGCTATCAAAGAGGCCAGCGGCAATATCAGCCAGGTTGCCAAGATCGCACACCTGTGCGGAGATGCGCTGAACATCTACTCGGGCAATGACGACCAGATCGTTCCCCTGCTGGCACTGGGCGGCAAAGGCGTGATCAGTGTGCTTTCTAATGTGGCTCCCCGTGAGACCCACGAGATCTGCCAGAATTGGTTTGATGGCAATCCTGCTGCCAGCTTGGCTATGCAGCTGAAATATCTGCCCCTGTGTGAGGCACTGTTCTGCGATGTAAACCCGATTCCGGTAAAATATGCCATGAATCTGTTGGGTTACAAAGCAGGTTCCTGCCGTCTGCCTCTCGTTGACCCCAACGAAGCCAATAAGGAGCGTATCCGCAGCGCCTTGACCGCAGCAGGACTTTTGTAAGTATAAAATAAACACCCGCCTTGCAGGCTGTATTTTCTTCTGTAAGGCGGGTATTGCTGTTTAAAAAGAGAGGACAAAAATTATGACAGATATTATTATTCAAGGCATCAACGGCCGTATGGGCAAGGTTTTGCAGGAGCTTATCGCGCAGCGAAATGACTGCCGTGTAGTAGCTGGCATCGACTTGACCCCCAGCAACGGCGATATTCCTGTTTTTGCCAGCTTTAATGATCTTACGGTGAAGGGTGATGTGCTGATCGATTTTTCTGCCCCTGCAGCCACCCGCAATGCCATTCACTACTGCCGCGAGCATAAGCTGCCCTGCGTGATCTGCACCACCGGCCTGGATGATGCGATTCAGGCGGAGCTGCAGGAACTGAGCAATCACTGTGCCGTATTTAAAAGCGCCAATATGTCGATGGGTATCAACCTACTGATCAAGCTTGCCAAGGAGGCGAGCCTTTTGCTGGGCGATGCTTATGATGTAGAAATCGTGGAGAAGCATCACCATAACAAGGTAGATGCCCCCAGCGGAACCGCCTTGATGATCGCAGATGAGGTAAATGCTGTAAACGGCAACAAATATGAATATGTATATGACCGTCACAGCGTTCGCCAGCCCCGCGGCAAACAGGAAATGGGCATTTCTGCCGTGCGCGGCGGCAGCATTGTGGGCGACCATGATATTCTTTTCTGCGGCCCTGATGAAGTGATCACAATTTCACATTCTGCCCAGTCTCGCGATGTGTTTGCAAATGGCGCTGTGAATGCCGCCGTTTTTATTGCCGATAAGGGCCCCGGCCTTTATAATATGGCTGACATGATGGAAAAATGACCAGCGCGCGAATTTATAGAACACTTTTTGTCTCTTTTTGCATGGCAGCGCTGCTGTCTGCCTGCAGCCAGGATGCAGCTTCGGCCACAGCGAGCGTGCCGAATATAGCCAGTTCGGCCGCCAGCTCAGAGCACGAGCCGGTATCGCCGGAACCTCATACTGATATTGTGCGCTTTTCGGCCAGCGGCGACAATCTGATCCATGAAGGGCTCTATAAATCGGCTGCCCGGCGGGCTGCGGAAAATCCGGAAAGCGGCAAGCAATATGATTTTTCTTATTGCTATGCCAATATGCTTGATTTTTATGCCGGTTTCGATTTGAACTGGATCAACCAGGAAAGCCTTGTAAACGATGTATTTGAGCCATCTAATTATCCGCATTTCTCTACACCCGGCCAAATGGCCTGGGATTTATATGATGCCGGGTTTCGTGTGGTAAATCTTTCAAACAATCATGTATATGAT
>CAVGKH010000196.1:372-2927 GCA_963629755.1 Gemmiger sp. | reverse complement strand
GCCCATATTTGCACACCAATATTGATAGATCAAGCCGATCACAGACTTTTGCCCGGAAATAGCCTTATAAGAGCTGTTTTGCATGGCCATTTGAGACAAGCGGTTATTGATATCGGTGCTGGTGATCTCTTTCATCCCATAGCCGGAGAACCAATCAATGGCACGGTAAACCTTGGAACGGTAATTTTTGACGGATCCATATTTTAGCTTTGGCTCCTTCCATTCCCAGAATGAGGCGGCCACATCTTCAAACATATCGCCTTGCTCGGCTTTTTCGGCTGCGGAGGCAATAGCTTCATCGATCTTTTTCTGCACTTCGCGGACTGTGGAACCGTAGAAGTGCATACGCTTGCCATTGATGGTTTTGGTTTTTTCAATTAGACCATCGGAGCGGGTTTTTGTTTTGGGCATATGAGATCACCTCGAATATTCGTTGCGGCGCAGCTGGGCGGCACGCTGACCTGCTTCGTGGGCTGCGCGCAGGTTGGCAATGTTGGGTTTGGCTATATCGGGATCCACCAAATCGCCGGTTGCTTCTTCCAGCTCGTAGTTTTCAATCACCAGGCGGCATACGGCGGCGCGGCTGCGCATGGAGCAGTGGGCATTGGCGGTATATTCATCCAGCATGGAGGGCCAATCGGAGCCGTGCTCGCCGAAAATCAAGAAAGCCAGTTTCTCAACTTCGCCCGGCGAGCACTCGGCTAAATAACGAAACAGGCCGTTGCGTTTTTGCTCGGTATCGGCGGCGCTGCCGTCAAAGTCATCGTATATTTCCGGGTGGGCCAGGCGCAGGACATCACGGAACCAATTCAGGCCAAGTGCCCTATACCACATGATAAATTCGGCCATGTTGGGGACCTTGGAGCCGGTTTCCATTCTGTGCACAGTGATACGGCTCATTCCAAGGGTTTCGGCAAGTTCTTCCTGGCTGACACCGGCCTTATTTCTGGCTGATAAGAGTAGTTCGGATATTCGCTTGATGGTGTGTTTCATATTTTTATGATTCCTCCCAAAACATAAAAATAGGCACTTTGGAGCTGCATTGTGTCGATTTGCTCCAAAAGTGCCTTGAAATTGTATCAAATTTGATATGGTGCTGATAATAAAAATGCGCTATAGTAAGTTTAGTTACACAAGACACGGAGCGACCGAAGAAAGTGAGGAAATTATGGATGACAACCTAGCTAAATTGATTGAACGAGTAAAACAGTTGGACGAATATACATATAAAGAATTCATCCGAAGAGCTTGTGAAATGCTGCACATTGATGAATAAGCATGAACTGCCCCCGCTGAGCGGGGGCTTTTTGCTTTAATAGCACCGGGAACACGGGGTATACCCGGCGGCAATAGCATCGCTCTTGCTGATTGGAATAGAACTCTTTAAGTAGCTGCAGCCCGCACGATGATATTTTGAACCTGTTCTGGTAATGTATACGGTTTCGCTCTGCGTTTGCTGCTGCACCGGCTGGGGCGTAGGTTTAGGCGTTGGAGCAGGTGTAGGCTTAGGCGTTGCTGTAGGTGTGGGCTTTGGCGTGGGAGTAGGAGACGGGGTAGGCGTAGGTGTCGGCGTGGCCGTTGGTGTGGGAGACGGAGTTTGAACGGGGCCGGATTCATAAGCAGCATAATCATACGAATCCTTTTTGTAATATCCATAAGAGGAAGCGTATTTTTCAAAATAAGTGTCTAAATTATCTATGACTTCATCTTCCTGAATCCATCCATAGACGGGCGCATACTCGTTTACAATTTATTTAATCTCGCTTTCGGTCGGATCATAAACACAGCCCGTCAAAGTGATGGAAGCCAAAAGCAAGGAAATCGCATTTACTAATCGCTTCATTTGTTTGCACCGCCTTTTCTTTCGGCCGTTTGAATCAGCTGGTCAAGCATGATAGAGAGCGGCTGCACATATTCTGGATTTGCTTTGCATATATCTACAATTTTTCTAAGAGCAGGATCTTTAATATCCTGCTCTTTTTTTGCTAATGCAAAAGCTGCGGCAAGATTTTTTATGTCATCGGGAACCTCGCCGTAAGAGTCACCGTCATACATGGCGATATTTACGCTGTTGGCGAGATCGTTCATAACATGGCTTGCGTGATCTGGCTGAATTTCTGTGGAGCTTTCAAATTCTTTGTAAGACAACTGGAGGTTGAGCTTGGCGGAAAAATAAGAGGCAACCCGTTCGAGAGTCGCTCGCCGTGGGGTGCTTCCTTTGCCCCATCTGGTGGCATCGGAGCGGCTAAAACCCATTTCTTCGGCGGCTGTTGTGGGGGCAATGCCTGCTTTGTTGCAGTAGCTAACATATTTGTCATAAAACATAAAAACCACCACTGAATTTTGTGCAATGCACCAAAATGCTAATAAACGCAACTTAAAGCATTGACTGTTGCGTTTATTAGCATTATAATGGCAGTGCAAAGTAAATAAACGCAACAAGAAAGCCGACAAACATAAAATTTGCCGTTGATGTTGCTTATCCCGTAACACTAATATAACATCAAGTGCTAACTTTTGCAACACTTTGTTTAAAAAATTAACAAAAACAGAGA
>CAVGKH010000196.1:0-362 GCA_963629755.1 Gemmiger sp. | reverse complement strand
AATGCAACTAATTAAAGAAACAATGTAGCTAATGTTGATAAGTAGCGTACGGCAGAAAAAAGAAACGGCGTACCAAACGACAACATACAAAATACCGATAAGGCCCACATGAAGAATAAGAAGAATGGAAAAGCCTATAAAAGAGACGATAGAAGCGGCCGTGTATAGGTTGAACCAAGAAGACCGAACCATGGGAGGAGTACCCATAATATCTTCCGGGTCGCAAGAAAGGCAAAAATGAGCTACAGCAGTAATGAGAATGTAGCAAATCATAAAAACAGTGAAATTAAAATTTGTTTCAAACAAAAGAATAAATGATAGGACGAAAAACCAAATAGAAAGAATTTTACGCATGATAAACC
>CAVGKH010000195.1:2491-2951 GCA_963629755.1 Gemmiger sp. | reverse complement strand
GATCACATAGCAGCAGATGACCACCCACACAAAGGCATTCAGCACACTGGTATACTTGGGAATATTTTTTAAGCCTGCCGCGCCATAGGTAAGCTTGAAGCCCAGCACATTGTCGATGTTATTTAAAGTGATTCGGATAATCTCGCCAAACCCCAGGGTAAGAATGGCCAGATAGTCGCCCTGCAGGCGCAGCGCGGGAATGCCGATGAGCACACCCACAGCACCGGCCAGCACTGCGGCCAGCACCAGGCCCAGTGTAAAGTTTACGCCCTCCGGCAGGCGGCCGTCAAAGCTTTTGGTAAAAATGGCGCAGGCATAGGCACCTACCGCCATAAAGCCTGCATGCCCCAAAGGCAGCTGCCCCAGATAGCCGGTAGCCACATTCAGCGAGACCGCAAGAATAATATTGACCCCCACCAGCATAAGTACTTTTGCGTTATAGGTAGAAAGTGTTTTATTG
>CAVGKH010000195.1:0-2481 GCA_963629755.1 Gemmiger sp. | reverse complement strand
CAGCACGATATTCATAATATAGCGCACGGCCATGGGGAGCGTTTTTCTCTCTTTCATTTTTTAAGCCCCCTTACACTTTTTCCTGCAGCTGGCGGCCCAAAAGACCTGCGGGCTTTACCAGCAGCACAACGATCAGAATTGCGAACACCACGGCATCCTTCCACACCGAAAGGCCGATAGCAGAAACAAAGCACTCTGCCAGGCCAATGGCAAAGCCGCCTACCATTGCGCCGGGAATGGAGCCAATGCCGCCCAGAACAGCTGCCACAAAAGCCTTCAAGCCCAGCATAGCGCCCATAGTAGGGGTAGCCTGTGCATACTGGCAGCAATACAGCACCGAGCCAATGCCTGCCAGCGCCGAGCCGATGGCAAAGGTAAACGAAATGGTGGCATTTACATTGATGCCCATTAGCTGTGCCGCGCCGGTATCCTCTGAAACGGCGCGCATGGCCTTGCCGATCTTGCTTTTCTGCACCAGCAGTGCCAGCACGATCATGGCGACCACCGACACCGCAATAGTAAGAATGGCGGTAAAGCTGATTTTTACCCCGGCAATGCTGATAGGTGCCACATTATAGTAGCTGGGGATCACCTGCGCGCTGGCGCCCCAGATAAGCTGTGCACCGTATTCGAGAAAATACGAAATGCCGATGGCTGTGATCAGCAGTGAAATGCGGGGCGCGCTGCGCAGCGGCGTATATGCCACCTTTTCAATAAACACGCCCAAAAGTGTGCAGACGATCACGGTTGCCAAAATAGCTGCTGCCGGGGGCAGGCCCATTTTGGCCATTACGATCCACGAAGTATAGGCGCCGATCATGATAATATCGCCATGTGCAAAGTTCAGCAGCAGGATAATGCCGTAAACCATGCTGTAGCCCAGCGCCACCAGCGCATAGATGCTGCCAAGCTGCAGGCCGTTGATAAGCTGACTGAAAAAGTTAGACATAGATCTATCCGGTCCTTTCGCATAGAATAGTGTGGAAGAAGTGCTCCGCCACGAGCACAAGCCTTACCGGCTTATGCTTTTGGAGCAGCACTCCCCCCTTTTTAGGGTACTAAGGAACAAGTGCTGAAAAATAATAAAAAGCCGTGCCGAAAAAACGCGCGTGATCAGCTGCGTTTTCTCCGCACGGTTTTGCTTTTTAAGCAATGCGCAGGCAGCCCGCCCTAAAAGGCGGGCCGCCCATGCTTGCAGCTTTTTGCTTTGGGTTTAATTAGTACATCTCGATCAGCTGCTCTGCACCATCGTGAATGGTAAGGATAGCCGTCTGCTTCACGGGGTTGTTGTGCTCATCAAAGGTAAACTCACCGGTAACGCCCTCTACGGTAGCGTTCTTCATGCCGTCGATCACAGCCTGCTTATACTCATCGCTGCCTGCTTCCAAGCCGGCATCCTCAGCGGCCTGCAGGCCAATGCACAGGGTCATGGCAGCATCGTAGCCCAAGGGGCTGAACATGCTGGGGAACGGTTCACCGTAAGCAGCCTGGTAAGCAGCCTCCCAGTCGGCATTGCTGCCGCCTGCGTAACCAGAGCAGAAAATGCTGCCTTCCAGCTCTTCAGCGGTGGCGTAGTCACATACGCCGCCCCAGCCGTCGCCGCCAACAAAGGGCACCTCAATGCCAATGGCGCGGGCCTGCTTTACGATCTTGCCGTTATCCTCGTAATAGTTGGGGCAGAATACAATATCGGGGCCTGCAGCGTTGATGTTGGTGAGCTGTGCGTTAAAGTCTACATCGCCTTTGGCATAGCCCTCAGAATCCACGATCGTGCCGCCCAGAGCTTCAAACTCAGAAACGAAGTTTGCCATCAGGCCCTCAGAGTAATCGTTGCCGGTCTGGTAGATCACGCCTGCGGTGGTAGCGCCCATCTTGTTATAGGCATAGTCTGCCATTTTGGTGCCCTGGAAGGGGTCGATAAAGCAAGCACGGAATACATTGGTATACTGGGTGTCGCTTTCGGCATCGTAGGTCACAGCCTCAGCTGTAGCAGAAGCGGTGATCATGGGCATATTGTATTCCTGGCTTTCTGCTACCACAGCCTCGGTGGGGGTGGTGGTAACATCGCCGATCAGTGCGGTAATGCCCTCATCCACCATCTTGGTGAAAGCGGTCACAGCCTCGGTGGCATCGCCCTTTTCGTCATACTCGATCACATTGATCTGCTTGCCGTTGATACCGCCCTTGGCATTGATCTCGTTGATGTACAGCATAGCGCCATTGCGAACAGCCTGGCCGTAAGAGGCCACATCACCGCTCAGGGGTGCCAGCAGGCCGATGGTAATGCTGTCTCCGGATGCAGCAGCGCCGGAAGCGGCGTTGGCGGAAGCAGCAGGGGCGGTGCTTGCAGAATTGCCGCCGCATGCAGCCAGGCTCATGGCCATGGCAGCTGCCATGGCAGCACTTACGATCTTTTTCATAGGGATATCCTCCTTAATTATTAAAAACCCACTCTATGCTCTGCGGGCTTAAAACCCAGCC
>CAVGKH010000194.1:1907-2962 GCA_963629755.1 Gemmiger sp. | reverse complement strand
ATCTGCCAACGCCTGCTTTGCCGTAAAATTCTTCACGCTTGACCCCGTCAAACAATGCACTGTCTTTCAAGCGGTATTGTCAGCGCTCCTAAAGGGCACGGTACGCTCTCGGTCAACACGCTTTTGCAGCAGGCCGACAGCGCCATGTATGAGCAAAAGCGCCTGCATAAGGCCAAAGAGGCTGGGCGCTGAGCGATAATAAAATCAAAAAGGCCGCCCCGATTTTTTCCTGCTATGGAAAAATCGGGGCGGCTTTCGGTCTGGGCAGAGCGCACATCACTGAGTAATGCCGCACACTTTATAAAAGCGCCCTGCAAGACCGTGGGAAAAGCACAGCAGCATGCCCACCACAGCGCCGATACCGGCCTGCAGCATTTCAAAGGGCAGCTTGATAATGGCATATTCGGGGGTGGAGTATACAAACGCACGGCCTAAAGTGTAGCCGATCACCATGATCACCGCGCCCAGCAAAACGCCGATGCCTGCGCCGAGCGGGGGCTTCTGCTTAAACGGGCTATGTGCACACAGTGAGATCACCACGGCCTGAATGCCATGCGTTGCCAGCGAAACAAACATAGGTGCGGGGTAAAACAGAAAATCGCCTAAAAAAGCACCCACGCCGTCCACGATAAAGGCCGAAACGGGGTCCATCAAAATGCTGGCGGTGCAGATCACAATGTCATTTAAATAAAGATGCCCACCGGGTACGGGAATGCTGAACGAGCTGAACACCACATTCATTGCAAGAAACACAGCGGTCATGGTGAGCCAGAGCATAGGCTTTTTGCGAGCCAGAGTATTTTCGTTTTTCATGGAATTCACTCCTATACATACTTTCAAGGTGCTTCCGGCTGGCCAACAGGAGCATGGATTGATGATACTGCAAAAACTGGCCCCACAAAAGAATCAATTTTGCGTTTTTTCATGGGGCCAGTTTTACAGGATTTTTATTCTGCACGGTAGTGTTTACGGCGGCGGGCATCGCAGTAGGCAGCTAAGACTTCAAAGCAGAAATCCAGTTGCTGCTCAGTGTATTTTTCATATAATGGAGAAAG
>CAVGKH010000194.1:514-1897 GCA_963629755.1 Gemmiger sp. | reverse complement strand
GCCGATAGCGGTGCCGAAATAAAGTTGTTTGCGGCGGCTGGCAGGGTCCGCATGGCGCTCGACCAGGCCTTTTTCTTCCAGCTTTTTCATAAGCTGCGAGACGGATGCTTTGGTTTTATCCCAGTCATGTGAAAGATCCGTTGTAGTTTTACCAGGGTGATCTAATACATACTTTAAAGCATGAACCTCCACCGGCGTATATTTTTCGCCGGTGCCGTAATCAATAGGAATATTGGATGCCATATATAAAAGTGAAGCTTGATGAAGAATATCAGCTTTTTCAGCATTGGTATAATGTGCCATAAGAGTGCCCTTTCTCAATGATTCAAGTATGGTTCAAATATACCAAATTCCCCGTCAAAAATCCAGCTATTCAGTACATTGACAAATACAGGATAGTATGACACAATAAAATGTGTTAGGAAACCTTACAATGTGAATGGAGACATGAAACTCTCTAAGAAAAATTTTACATAGGAAACAGGAGAAAATTATGAAGATCGAACGCGTTTTGGCTTTATATTTCAGCCCCACGGGCAACACCCGCCTAGCCGTATGCACGGTGGCACACCGCCTGGCTGAGCAGCTCGATGCTCCCTGCAAAGAGATTGACATCACACTGCCCGCCGCCCATGCCGAGCCGCACACCTTTCAGAAGGGGGATTTGGTGGTAGTAGGCGGCCCTACTTATGCGGGCAAGCTGCCCAATAAAATGCTGCCCTATTATCAAGAGCAGTTGCATGGCTGCGGTGCGATGGCCGCTGCCATCGTTACCTACGGCAATCGTTCGTTCGATAACTCTTTGGCCGAGCTTTGCGATGTGCTGCAAAAAAACGGCTTCTGCACCGTGGGCGCAGGCGCGTTTGTAGGAACGCACGCATTCTCGGATAAGCTTGCCCCAGGCCGCCCGGCGGCAGATGACCAGCAGCAGATGCGCGAATTTGCCGACACGATTGCCCAGAAGCTGCAAGTGGCAGAAGAGGCGCTGGCCCCGGTGCAGCCCGAGGGCGATGCGGTAGCCCCCTATTATGTGCCCAAGGGGCTGGACGGCCAGCCCGCAAAGTTTTTAAAGGCAAAGCCGCTCACCCATGCCGAAAAGTGCACGGGCTGCGGCCTGTGTGCCCAAAAGTGCCCTATGGGCTCGATCGATGCGGTAGACCCTGCTCAGGTGACAGGCATATGCATCAAGTGCCAGGCCTGCGTGCGCAGCTGCCCGCACGGCGCTAAGTATTTTGAGGATACTGCTTTTCTTTCACACATTGCCATGCTGGAGCAAAAATTTACCCGGCGGGCAGAAAACAAGGTGTTTTTATAAAGTGCAGTCAGCGCGCTGCTATCTGCGCCAGGGCGTGTCGAATCAAGGCATGCCCCGGCGCTTTTGTG
>CAVGKH010000194.1:0-504 GCA_963629755.1 Gemmiger sp. | reverse complement strand
GCTTTTGTGTGCGCTGAAATTTGTGCTGCTGGCATTTTTGCCCAATTAAACGGTGAAAAATTTGTGTTGTTTTTTGCTGATTTTCGGCTTTTTAACGAGTTTTGTAACAAAAGCTTAAGCGAATTTCACAAAATTGTTACTTGATTCTTACTTTCGAGTGGCCTATAATAAACTCTCGCAGGAGGCCGAAGGGTTCGCCTGCCGCGGCGCTCGGCCTGCGGGATACCGCTTGTGCCGCACCGAATTTATTTTGCATTTTGCAATTACAAAAGGAGATTTCTATTATGAAAAAGATCGTTTCTGTTGCTCTGGCAGCTGCTCTGGCTCTGAGCATGGTCGCTTGCGGCGGTTCTAAGGCTAACAGCGCTTCCAGCACTGCTGCCGCTTCTTCTGAGGCTGCTTCCGTGGCTTCTTCTGTTGCTGCTTCTTCCGAGGCTGCTAGCGAAGTTGCTTCTTCTGTTGCTGCTTCTAGCGAGGCTGCTTCCTCTGACGCTGCTTCCAGCG
>CAVGKH010000193.1:572-2987 GCA_963629755.1 Gemmiger sp. | reverse complement strand
CGCTGGTATTTTCCGGCAGCGAGCTGACGGCACTTTCAGAAAGCGCTTCTGTTTCTGACGGCAGCATCACCATGCAGGACAGTGAAGATTACGGCCCCTTTGCCGAAACGCCGCTGCTCTCGCTGAAAAAAGGCACCTATACGGCCACGGTAAGCTATGATTCCACGCTGGAAGGCGCCAAAATTTTTCAGGATAACGATTATGTTACCATGAACGAGCAGGTGCTGGAGGCATCTGATCATTACGCTTCTTTTACGCTGTGGGCTAAGGGTGATACCGCCACCAGCTTTAAATTTTCGTATAACGGCGGCACCCGCACAATCTACCAGTTTACGGTAACGCCTACGCACGCTTATGCGCGTGTTTCGAGCCTAAGCTGGCTGCTGTTCTTTGCACTGCTGAATCTTTTGCTTTTGGTTCGGATGGGCAAAATTTTCGCGATTTGCCGCAGCGATTATGCCACACGCCTTATCTGGGCCGGGCTTGCCGGGCTGGTGATTTTTCAAAGCCTGCCCATGTTTGCTGGATTTTTGTTCAGCGGGCACGACCTTACTTTTCATTTGAGCCGCATCGAGGGCATTGCCAGCGGGCTGGCGGCGCATGAGTTTCCCGTGAAAATTTATCCCTCTCTGCTGAACGGCCAAGGTTACGCCAACGGCGTATTTTACGGCGACCTGCTTTTATATATTCCTGCTGTTCTGCGGCTTATTGGCTTTTCGCTGCAGGGCAGCTATCAGATTTTTGTTGTACTTTTGAACCTGGCCACAGTGCTCATTGCCTACTGGTGCTTTAGCAAAATGGCGAACGACCGTGTGATTGGGCTTTTGGGAGCAGCACTCTACAGCCTGAACCTGTACCGCCTGACCAATCTTTATGTGCGTGCGGCTGTGGGCGAATACAGTGCCATGACCTTTTTGCCGCTGATTCTGTATGCACTTTGGGCAGCTTTTACCCTGCCCACCGATGACCCCGGCTATAAAAAGCTGTGGATCCCAGGCGTGATCGGCTACAGCGGCCTGATTGTTACGCATATTCTCACCTGCGGCATGGCGGCAATTTTCACGATACTTACCTGCCTTATCTGTATTCGCAGGGTTTTCCGTAAAGAAACCTTCGCAGTGCTGGCTAAAATCGTTATTTATACCACCCTTGCGTGCCTCTGGTTCCTGGTGCCGTTTGCGGATTATATGCTTACCGATAAGTTCCGCGTGCAAACCGAGACATTCTCGATCTGGCATACACTGGTGCAAAGCGCCGAGCCTCTGCAGCTGTTTGACTTGTTTGCCCGCGCAGGGGGTGCCACCGCCGTGCTGGCTGATGGCATTGGTAGTGATATGAGCTTCACCGTAGGCGGTGCTCTGCTGCTGGGCTGCTTGGTTTTGCCCACGCTGCTACTCGTATCTGGTTCGGTACAGGCCCGCCAGCAAAAGCCTGCGCTTCTCTGCCTGGCGCTGGGCCTGCTGGCTATGTGGATGGCCACTGCGTATTTTCCTTGGTATTCTCTTTCTAAAATTCTGCCGCCCCTGGGTGCTTTTGTGCAGACCATGCAGTTCAACTGGCGTTTTCAGGCACTTACCGGCATACTTCTCACCGCAGCTGCTGTTGCCGGGCTGCAGGCCGTGCACCGCACGCAGAAAAAGCTGTATCTGCCCCTGTGCTGTATGCTCTGTACTGCCATGCTTCTTACCGGAAGCTACTTCTTCCACGATGTGTTCCAAACCAAGGATAACTGCGTTTATTACGAGCTTTCCGATGTTGACCAAGGCACAGATCACACCGCTTTTGCCCGTTTGAAAGAGCAGATTTCTATGGGCGAATATCTGCCTGCGGAATCTGACCCTGAGTCTATATGGTTCCAAACCGCCCCCAGCTATGATGGCGACGTCTTAATGATCTCTGATTATCAGAAATCCGGCTTGACCGTTCGCTTTAACGCTGAAAACCAGTCTAATACCGAGCAAACGATCATTGTTCCGCTCACTGCCTATAAGGGCTATCGCGCCCAAGCAAACGGGCAGGCACTTAGTGTGAGCCGTGCCGCCAACGGCCAGGTGCAGCTTAGCATTCCGGCAGGCTTCAGCGGCAGCATCGCGGTAAAGTTTGCCGAGCCGCTTTATTGGCGTGTGTCGGAATTTATCAGTCTGATTTTTGTGCTTGCGCTTCTTTTACTGCCGCGTAAGCACTGTAAAAAGCAAAATATAAATTGCGATATTTAATTCAACGGAGTATCAATCAGCTTATGCATACTATCAAAAACTTTTTGCATAAGCATCGAGCCTTTGCGCTGCTCTTGGTAATCGAGGCCGTTCTGCTTTTCGGGCATTTTGCTTTATCTAGATCATTCTGTTCCTCCTACTGGAAAAGTATTTCTGCTAACCAGTGCCCAAGAGCTTTGGGGTGCGCACAAAGAAAGCC
>CAVGKH010000193.1:0-562 GCA_963629755.1 Gemmiger sp. | reverse complement strand
TTTGACAGCTATGATGAAATGGTTTCGGCTATTGAAAACGCTCATAGCGATTGAATATTCAAAATTTGCGTGAAAGGAAAATCACTCATGAAATTAAAAATCAAAGCAACAAATTTTGCCGCTCGTATCCCATGGATTTGGTTGATCTTGGCTTATTTATGCACGATGACTTATCTCTCACTGCACGGGCGCAGCTATATCGATAGTGATATTGCCAGTGATATGATTCTTGCTGATCTTTTAAATCAAGAAGGCAGTTTAATCAGCACTAACTGGGGTTATCCCACTGAATTGCGCGTATTTTATTTGCAGGCTATTTGGCGTATTGCCTTACTGATTTTTCCAAATAACTGGTTTGCCGCGCAAATGTTGGGGCAGTTCGTTTGGATGCTTCTAATGGTTTTATGCTATTTATATGTAGGTAGGTCACTCCATTTTAAAAATAGTGGTGCGTGGGGTGCCGCGGCTCTTTGCTGCCCTTTTGGCATGTGGTATCTCTGGTATGTGATTTTTGGTGGTGCTTATCTTCCTTACATTATTTTGTTTGTATTCAATTTTGGAT
>CAVGKH010000192.1:0-3105 GCA_963629755.1 Gemmiger sp. | reverse complement strand
GCCTGGGGCTGGAGAAGGGCCGATATATTCTGCTTTCGGCCCACCGCGAAGAAAATATCGACACCGAGAAGAACTTCACCTCGCTGTTTACGGCTATCAACAAAATGGCAGAAAAATACGATATGCCCATTTTGTATTCGTGCCACCCCCGCAGCCGCAAGCGGCTGGAGCAGAGCGGCTTTCAGCTGGATAAACGCGTGATCCAGCATGAGCCCCTGGGCTTTCACGATTACAACTGCCTGCAGATGAACGCTTTTTGTGTAGTATCGGATTCCGGCACGCTGCCCGAGGAAAGCAGCTTCTTTACCAGCGTGGGGCATCCGTTCCCCGCTGTGTGCATTCGCACCTCTACCGAGCGCCCCGAGGCACTGGACAAGGCCTGCTTTATCCTGGCCGGTATTGACGGCGACCATCTGCTGCAGGCAGTGGAGGTAGCCGTAGAAATGAACAGAAACGGCGATCTGGGCACGCCTGTGCCGGATTACACCGATGAAAATGTTTCGGACAAGGTCGTTAAAATTATCCAGAGCTACACTGGCGTGGTCAACAAGATGGTGTGGCGTAAATACTGATTTTAGGGTAACTGAAGGAGTTTTCGGCAGCCATGCAGAAAAAACGCGTTTTGGTGGTCACACAGCATTTTTGGCCGGAGAATTTTCGCATCAATGATATTGTAGAGGGCTTTTTGGCTGACGGGTTGGAAGTGGATGTTTTGTGCGGGCTGCCCAACTACCCTAAAGGGGAATGGTTTCAGGGCTACAGTGGCAAAGGCCCCTGGCGCGAAAATTATAAGGGTGCGAATGTATACCGCTGCCGTGAGATCCGCCGCAAGGGCAATACCGGCCTGCGCATTTTTGCCAATTATTGCAGCTGGCCGTTTTTTGCACGGCTCAGCCTGCATCGCCTGCCTGGGCATTACGATGCCATTTTGTGCTATAACACCAGCCCCGTGCTGATGAACTGGCCCGCGCTGGCGGCGGGAAAAAGATTCAAAGCCCCGGTGAGCAGCTATGTGCTGGATATCTGGCCCGAAAACCTGTACAGCGTGCTTCCTGTAAAAAATAAGCTTTTGCGCGGCATTGCGCAGGCCGTGAGCGATTGGAATTACCGCAAGGCAGACAGGCTGATTGCCATGAGCCCCGGCCTTGCCGAGCGCCTTGCTCGCCGCACCGGAAAGCCGGGCGAGCGCATTGCGGTGATTCCGCAGTACTGCGAGGATTTTTACGCTGTTCCGGGGTGCGACCCAGCCCTTTCTGAGCAATATAAAAGCTGCTTTAACCTGGCCTTTGCGGGCAATTTCAGCCCCGCACAAAGCTTGGATACCGTATTAAAAGCCCTCAAGCTGGCAGGCGAACGCCTAGGTCCCGACGAAAAGCCCCTGCATCTTTTACTGGTGGGCGACGGCATGAGCCGCCCGGCTTTGGAAGCACTGGCAGCCGAATTGCAGTTGGGCGATGCCGTTACCTTTTACGGCAGTGTTTCTCCACGCGAGATACCGGCCATCAACGGCTTTGCCGATGGGCTGATCGTAAGCCTTTCGGATTCTCCCGATCTGGGCCTTACGGTTCCGGCCAAGGTAGCCAGCTGCATGGCCGCCGGTAAGCCCCTGCTGGCAAGCCTGAACGGCGAAGGGGCGGCAGCCGTAAGCGAAAGCGGCGGCGGGCTAGTATCGCCTGCCTGCCATGTAGAAGCACTGGCTGAAAACATGCTGGCATTGCACCGCATGAGCACAGCGCAGCGCGCCGAAATGGGCCAAAAAGCCAAAGTCTACTATGGGTCGCACTACCGCCGCGCCGAGCTTTTGCGGCAGATCGAATCTTTTATTTTGTGAGGTATTCCTTTTGAAAACGCTGGTCATGATTCCCTGTTACAACGAAGAGGAAAATATCAAGCTGGTCGTTGAGCGGCTGCAGGCCGCCTGCCCGGAGGTAGATTATCTGGTGATCAACGACTGCTCTACCGATAACAGTGAGCAGGTGTTGCGAGAAAACGGCTTTAACTACCTGAATCTGCCCATCAACCTGGGCATTGGCGGCGGCGTGCAGAGCGGCTACCGTTATGCGCTGGCCAACGGCTATGATATTGCCGTGCAGATGGACGGTGACGGCCAGCACGACCCGGCCTACCTGCGGCGCGTGATCGAGCCTGTAGAAAAGGGCGAACTGGATATGTGCATCGGCAGCCGCTTTATTGAAAAAGACGGCTTTCAGACCAGCTTTATGCGCAGGCTCGGCATTCGCATTGAAAGCCTGCTGATCCGCATTTTATGCGGCAAGACCGTGCTGGATGTGACCAGCGGCTTTCGCGCCTGCAACCGCCGCCTGATCGCGTTTTTTGCCAATCATTATGCTACCGACTATGCAGAGCCGGAGGCTATTTTATCAGCCACTTTAAACGGCTACCGCGTGGGCGAGGCCCCTGTGCAGATGCGAGAGCG
The DNA here is from genome assembly GCA_963629755.1 of Gemmiger sp. Lineage (GTDB taxonomy): Bacteria > Bacillota > Clostridia > Oscillospirales > Ruminococcaceae > SFIE01. The sequence continues at coordinate 668 of CAVGKH010000192.1, read as the reverse complement.
CCAGGGAGGTACTTCGAGCATCGTTGGCTTTAAGCCGATCTATTTTATGATCAAGGTGAGCCTGAGTCTGATCGTTTACCGGCTTTCGTTTAACCGTAAAGGAGGTGCCGGGCAATGAGCGTGAGTTTGCAGATTGAGCTTTTATTGGGTTCGGTATGTTTGCTGGCTGTGATTTTTTATATGCTCAAAAAGAACCTTTTAAGCGTGAAATACAGCCTTTTGTGGCTTTTTTTTGCGGCGGCGCTGATTTTATTTGCCGCCGTGCCTTATGTAGTGTATGTGCTGCGTGACATACTGAATATTGAAATACCGGTAAATCTGGTGTTTTTGCTTTTATTCTGCTTTGTGCTTTTGGTGCTGCTCAGTGTGAGTGTGGCCATCAGCCAGCTGGCCGAAAAGGCCAAACGGCTGGCACAGAGCAATGCGCTGCTGGAAAAGCGGGTGCGTGCGCTGGAAGAAAAGCTGAACCAGCGCTGAAAGCCCTATTTTATTTTAAAAGAGGTCATTATTTCATGGATTTTAATACCCCGCTGTTCCTCGCCTTTTTTGCGGCGGCTGCCGTGATCAATTATGCCCTGCCCCGCATGCTGCGGCCCTACTTTTTGCTGGCTGCCAGCTATGCGTTTTATCTGTATGACCCCGATAACGCCGCGCTGGTGTGGCTTTTG
>CAVGKH010000191.1:1676-3165 GCA_963629755.1 Gemmiger sp. | reverse complement strand
AAATTACACTGTTCGGCAATTTTATTGGTATTTTCGCAGGCCTCGGGCACATAGGAAAACAGATCGTACATTTCCTGCGTGCTTTTTAAATAGAATTCATCGGTTTGAAATTCCATTTTATCGGCATCGTCAATGGTTTTGCCGGTTTGGATGCACAAAAGGATCCCCTGCATTTTGGCATCGTCTTTGGTGATATAATGGCTGTCGTTTGTAGCTACGAGCGGAATGCCGGTTTCTTTGCTGAGGCGGATCAACTGCGGCAGCACAACAGGGTCTTCCTGCAGGCCATGGTCCTGCAATTCGATATAGTAGTTTCCCTGCCCAAAAAGCTCGTTGTACCAAAGCGCTGCGGCCTTAGCTCGCTCATAGTCGTTTGCCAAAATCGCCTGCGGCACCTCGCCCGCCAGGCAGGCCGAAAGGCAGATGAGCCCCTCGTGATACTGCTCCAGCAGATCTTTATCGATGCGCGGCTTGGAATAAAAGCCCTCAAGAAAGCCTGCCGATACCATTTTGATCAGGTTTTTATAGCCGGTTTCATTTTTGCACAGCAAGATCAGATGGTTATTGCCGTCGATATGGCGCACCTTATCAAAGCGGCTGCGTGTTGCCACATACACCTCGCACCCGATGATAGGCTTGATGCCTGCGGCTTTGGCGGCTTTGTAAAACTGCACACAGCCATACATAACGCCGTGGTCGGTAATGGCCACAGCCGTCTGCCCCATATTTTTGATATGGTCAAACACGCGGTCGATGCGGCAGGCACCGTCCAGCAGGCTGTATTCTGTATGCACATGCAGATGGGTAAAATTCTTTTGGGGTTCAGGCATTTTCGTTTTTCTCCTGCAACGCTTTTGCGGTATCGATGATTTTTTTGAGCTGGTGCGAAAGGCCCGATTTGCTGATAGGCGGGTCAAAAGCCTCGGCCAGCTGCGAGAGTGTGTATTCGGGGTAGCGCAGCCGCATTTCTGCCGCCTTTTGCAGCGGCTGTGAAAGCAGCTCAAAGCAGCCCTGGGCTTCGAGATAGCGAACTGCCTTTTTGACCTGCACCGAAGCCTGCACGCGCTTGTTGATATTGGCGGCCTCACAGTTGGAGATGCGGTTGCTGTTGTTGCGCACCTCTTTAAACATACGGCTGTTCATAATGGTCATAGCGGCCTTGCCTGCCCCCATATAGGCCAGCATATTTTCGATGCGCTCACTTGCTTTGATATAGATCACGCTGGTTCCCTTGCGCAGGGTTCGGTGCGGCTGAAACTCACGCTCGGCCAGCATGGCCTCAAAATCTTTTCCCAGGCTGAATTTGGGGGTCAAAAATTCAAGGCTGTATTCTTTTTCAGGGTCGGTAATAGTGCCGCTGCACAGAAAGGCCGTGCTGATAAAGGCATGATAGCAGCGTTCACACGAAAAGTTTTCTGCGTGGATGCGCAGCGTGGTCTCGCTGCCGCTATGGCCGAACAGCGCCAGCATATGCGCCACCTCTGCGGAG
>CAVGKH010000191.1:0-1587 GCA_963629755.1 Gemmiger sp. | reverse complement strand
CTCATAGATCATGCCGCTGGGGCGCTCTTTGGCCTCGATCTCACCATGGATATCGCAGCGCTGAAAAATCTTTTTGGTAAAATGCGCTACACTTTCCACTTCGGTTTGCAGCACAATGCCGCGGCCGTCAAAATATTTTGCAAAGCAGGCCACCGCATAGCAGGCCGCCCGCACACAGCATGGAGACGAAATTTTTTTATTCACGATCTCTGCTTTCACATCCAGTGAAAAGCTCATAAGGCCACACTCTCCGGTTTTGATTTTTTGAAAGCGCTGTGCGGGGCTGCTTTTGCTGCGGCCCCGCACAGGCTGGATTTTTATTTTTAATTTTTGCGCTGCACATCGCGGTGCTGCAGGCTGGGCGCATAGCCCTTTTCACGGCAGAAATCGGCCAGCAACCGCGCAAAGGTGATGGAGCGATGCTTGCCGCCCGTGCACCCAACGGCAATGGTAAGCAGGCTTTTGCCCTCTTTTACATACAGCGGCAGCGAGCAGTCCAGCATATTTTTATAGCTGTCTAACAGCTTTACGGCCTCTTGGTGGCCCATTACAAAATCAACTACTTCCTGATCAAGGCCGGTTTTTTCTTTGAGTTCAGGCACATAAAAAGGGTTGGGCAGGCAGCGCACATCCAAAACGATGTCGGCTTCTTTGGGCAGGCCAAACTTAAAGCCAAAGCTGATAATGTTCAGTGCCATGGATTTTCCCTTGCCCTCTAAAAACAGATTGCAAATGCGCTGTTTATGTTGTGCCGTAGAAAGCAGGGTGGTGTCGATCACATAGTTGGCACGCTCATACAGCGGCTGTAAGATCGAGCGCTCTAAGCGGATTGCCTCGCCGATAGGCAGCCCATGGCTAAGGCTGATGGGATGGATGCGGCGGGTTTCTTTATAGCGGCGCTCAAGGCATTCATCGGATGCATCCAAAAACAGAATTTTGTAATCCAGCCCCAGTGAATCAAGGCTGGAAATGGCCGAGGTCACATCTTCGCGGCTGTGCAGGCCGCGCACATCGATCACGACCGCCACGCGGAGCAAGGCGTTATCGCCCTGCTGCGCAAATTCCAGGATCTTCGGCAGCAGCGCCGCCGGAATATTATCGATGCAAAAATATCCGATATCTTCCAGCGCGTTTACCGCCTGCGACTTGCCCGCACCGGAAAGACCCGTTACGATCAGAAATGACATACTCCCTCACCCTTTCCGTTCCATTGAAAGGCGTATCTGTTTGGCACAGAAAAAGATATTCGGCTTATACGATACGCCCCGGTAATTGCTTTCCCTCTTATTCGCCTACTACGCGGATCTCCCGCTCCAGCACAAAGCCGGTTTTTTGCAGCACGATATCATGCACCTGCTTTGTGAGCTCTACTACATCATGGCAGGTAGCCCCGCCCAGATTGACGACAAACCCGCAGTGCTTTTCGCTGATGGCCGCGCCGCCCACGCGCATTCCCTTTAAGCCGCACTGCTCGATAAGAGCACCGGCAAAGGCCCCCTGCGGGCGTTTAAAGGTGCTGCCCGCGCTGGGATATTCTAAAGGCTGCTTTGCACGGCGGCGCTGCATAAGGTCGTCCATGCGCTCGCG
>CAVGKH010000190.1:0-3172 GCA_963629755.1 Gemmiger sp. | reverse complement strand
TCAGATTGATGGCCTTCTAACACAGAAAATGCTCAACTTGTTATTGCAATTTTCAAAATACTTTGTTTTATAAAGTGCAAAACAAGGCGTGATCTGCACGGGCAGAGGAAATGAGAGAACGGAAAGACCTATGAAAACCACACAAAAAAGCATGGATATGCTGCACGGCCCGCTGGCGGGCAAGATCTTTTTATTTGCGCTGCCCATTGCGCTTTCGAGCGTATTGCAGCAGCTGTTTAACGCGGCGGATACCTCGGTAGTGGGGCGCTTTGCCGATGCCAACGCCCTGGCGGCCGTGGGCACCAACGGCGAGATTGTAGCGCTGCTGGTTTCACTGTCGGCCGGGCTGGCTGTGGGCGCAAATGTGCTCATTGCCCGCGCCATTGGGGAAGAACGCCCCGAAAAGATCCATTCCGTGATCCATACGGCCATTTTACTGGCGGTGGTTTTGGGCGTTTTGGGTATGGGCATCGGCCTGCTTGGCGCGGGCGCACTACTGCGGGGCATCAACACGCCCGAAAGCGTTTTGCAGCCGGCAGTGCAGTATCTGCGCCTTTACTTTTTGGGCTACCCGTTTTTGCTTTTATACGATTTTGGCGCGGCTGTTCTGCGCGCCAGGGGAGACAGCCGCCGCCCGTTTCTGGCACTGATGGCCACGGGCATTTTGAATGTGGGGCTCAACCTGTTTTTTGTGATCGTATGCGGCCTGGGGGTGGCAGGCGTGGCTATTGCAACCGATATTGCCACAGCAACCTCGGCTCTGCTGGTGCTCTGGTGGCTGACAAAAGAGCCGGGGGCCTTCCGGCTGGAATGGCAGCGGTTAAAACTGCACGGCGCTGACTTGGGGCCAATTCTGGCCATCGGTACGCCCGCAGCCGTGCAGGGGGCCGTGTTTTGCTTGGCTAACATCTTTTTGCAGGCGGCCATCAACACGCACGGCGCGATCGCTGCGGCAGGCAGCACCATCGGCATGAATTTTGAATACTTTGGATACTATGTGATCACAGCGTTCGGCCAGGCAGCCACCACCTTTACTAGCCAGAACTTTGCAGCGGGCAGTGAAAGACGCTGCAAAAAGGTGCTGGGGCTTTGCACAGTGCAATCGTTTGTATGCAGTGCGCTGGTATGTGTGCCGCTGGTCGTATGGCGGCCCCTGACGGCAGCGGTGTTCTCGCCCGAGGTGGCGGTGATCGAGGCCGCCTGCCTGCGCATTTTGATGATTTTGACCTTTGAACCGTTCTGCAGCTTTTATGAGATCCCGGCCAGTTATCTGCGCGGGCGCGGCTATTCGGCCATGCCTGCCGCATTGATGGTGGGCGGTATCTGCGTATTCCGCATTTTATGGGTGCTCACCGTGTATCCGCGCTTCAGCACGCTTGAGTGCCTGTATGCCGTGTGGCCGACCTCGTGGGTGCTGACGAACTGCCTGATCTGGGGCGGCATGATCGGCGTAAAAATATGGGAAAAGCGAAAATAAAGCCGAATATTTTTCTCTTTTACAACTTTTACGGCCAAAAGCGGCAAATGTATTGGCCTTCCACCCAGTGGATAGTGTATAATGAATGCATAAGATAGCCACTGCACATAAGCAAGGGAGGGATGCCTCGTGAGAAAAGACGGACTGGAAAGCAGCATCCGCGATGACACCCGCAACGACTGGCTTGCAAAAGAGCTGCGGGAAGAAAATTATCACGGCTGCAAGGATCATGGCAGTGCACATGCGGCAGGCCGCGCCAATAACCGCGGCTGGGCGGCAAAAAGTGCCATGCGTGAGGGCTACCGCGAGTGCAGCCCCCATGAAAAGCGGCATTTCAGCACAGAAACCGGGGAAAATAATGCTAACCCCCTGCGTATCTTAGGCATTGTGATCAGCACGATCGTAATTTTGAATGTACTTTTAAATCTGGTGTTCGGCTTTGCACTGCTATAATTTAAAACAGAAAGGGAAAACACTATGATCTTTGTAATTCTGCTCGTGATTTTGCTTTTGCTGGCAATCGCTTCTCTGCGCATCGTACCTGAAGCACAAACCTGTGTGATCCAGCGTTTTGGCCGCTACCACACTACCTGGGGCCCCGGCGTGCATTTTCTGATGCCCATTATGGATTCGGTGGCCAAAAAGATCAGCATGAAAGAACAGGTGGCTGATTTTGAGCCCCAGCCCGTGATCACCAAGGACAATGTGACCATGCAGATCGATACGGTGGTCTACTTTAAAATTTTTGACCCGCAGATGTTCACCTATGGCGTAGAGCGCCCCATTACCGCTATCGAAAATCTGTGCGCCACCACGCTGCGCAATATCGTGGGCGGCATGGATCTGGACAGCACGCTGACCGGCCGTGATACCATCAACGGCGAGATCACGCAGATCCTGGACGAAGCCACCGACAAATGGGGCATCAAGATCAATCGCGTGGAAGTGAAGAACATCATGCCCCCGCGCGAGATCCAGGAAAGCATGGAAAAGCAGATGAAGGCCGAGCGCGATAAGCGCCAGGCGATCTTGCTGGCCGAAGGCGAAAAACAGGCAGCCATCACCCGTGCCGAGGGCGAAAAGGAAAGTGCTATCCTGCGCGCCGATGCCGCCCGCGAAAAAGCGATCCGTGAAGCACAGGGCCAGGCCGAGGCTATTCTCACCGTGCAGCGCGCCAAGGCCGAGAGCATCAAGCTGATGAATGAGGCTAATCCCAGCCAGCGCGTGCTGGCACTGCAGGGCCTAGATGCACTGGGCAAGGTGGCTGATGGGCAGGCGACCAAAATTATTATTCCCAGCGAGCTGCAAAATTTGGGTGGGCTGATCCCTACCATGAAAGAGCTGGCAAAAGACGAAAAGTAAGCCAAAATAAAGGGGGCAGAGCACAAAATGCTTTGCCCCCTTTAAAAATTTTTGAGGATTTTTGAAAAAACTGTTGACAAATATGCTGCTAACCTGTATACTAATAAAGCACTTTAAGTGCAGGAATTGGTTATATGGCGGCGTAGCTCAGTTGGCTAGAGCACTCGGTTCATACCCGAGTTGTCAGCGGTTCGAATCCACTCGCCGCTACCATTTTCTATAGGATTTCGCTAAGGTTAATTGGGGCGCTTGCAGTAGCGAGCGAAGACTTGTTGGTTTAGCGAAGTCCTATATTATTAAGGCCCGTTGGTCAAGCGGTTAAGACACGGCCCT
>CAVGKH010000189.1:0-3190 GCA_963629755.1 Gemmiger sp. | reverse complement strand
GCTCAAAGGTGTAACCGCTGTAGCACCAGATGTTTTTGCGGGGAAACTGCTCTTTAAACTGGCGCAAAAGCGGCAGCAGGGCGCGCTGGTTGGCAGGCTCCATCGGCTCGCCGCCCAAAAGCGAAAGCCCGTGGATATAAGAGGGCTGAATGCTTGCCAAAATCTCTGCAGCGGTCTGCTCGGTAAACGGGCGGCCGTAGCCGAAATCCCAGGTGACCTCGTTAAAGCAGCCCTTGCAGTGGTGGGTGCAGCCCGAAACAAACAGGCTGGTGCGCACACCGGGGCCGTTGGCGATATCACAGTATTTAATGGAAGCATAATTCATGAAAAAGACCCTCCGCAAAGTGATTTTGGCGGCAAATAGCCGCAAAATAGCACCGCATGACCGAAATCGTGCGGTGCAGATTGTATTATAGCACAAATCTTATCAGAATGCTACACTCAGAATGCCACACCCATAAACACGGCCACGCAGCAAAGCACAATGGCCAGCGGTACATAAAGATAGCGGCCAACGGCATACCAAACGCTGCCATGCGGCTTTTTGGCACCGGTATTCACAGCATCGAGCAGATCTTCTTTTTTCATTACATAAAACCACGATACCGCACCCAGCGTAGCGCCGATGGGAATAATATAAATTGAAACAAGATCCATCCAGGGGCCCCATTTATCAATAGTTTCCATGCCAATGCCAAAGCCCAGGCATACGGCCGCCAGGATCAGCAAAACGCCGGTGCGCCCCAGGCGCGGAAATTTATGCAGCAGCGATTCAGCCACAGCCTCAAACATGTTTTGCAGTGAGCTTACCCCGGCAAAGATCATGGCGGCATACAGAATAATGGCAAACAGCTGCCCCATGGGAATATCCTGCAAAATGGTGGGCAGTGTTACAAATAAAAGGCTGGGGCCTGCACCTACATCCAGCCCGTAAGAAAAGCAGGCCGGAATGATCACCAGAGCGGCCACTACGGCGGCGATCGTATCAAACAGGGCCGTGTGCTGTGCCACGCCCACTACATCTTCGTTTTTAGAAAGATAAGCCCCATAAACGATCATGCCGCTGCCCGTGACGGAAAGCGAGAAAAACGCCTGCCCCATGGCCCAGATCCAGATCATAGGGTCAGCCAGCTTTTCCCACACGGGGTGAAACATAAAGCGATAGCCGCCAGCAGCGCCCGGCAAAAGCGCCACACGCACAGCCAGAATCACAAAAATAATGAAAAACAGGGGCATCATGATCTTGTTGGTTTTTTCAATGCTGTGTGCCCCCAAAAACAGTGTGAGCAGAGTGCCCACCACCACAATAATATGGTAGGGAACCACCGCATACGGCTGGCCGGAAAGCGCGCTGAACCAGGCGGCGGCATCGCCGTGCATGAGGGTGCCCAAAACAGAATCGACAAGCGCTTTTAAAATATAGGTAACGATCACGGCGTAGCCGATGGCAATGCACATAGAGCCCGCCAGCGGCAGCCAGCCCAAAAGGCCGCCCAGCCGCCCCGCTTTTTGGCTGCGGGTGGCCCAGGCATTTTCGTAAGCACCCAGTGTACCTGTGCCTGCCCGGCGGCCCATGGCGAACTCGGCCGGAAGCGCCACGCTGCTGAAGATCACAATAAATAAAAGATAGATCAGCAAAAACGCGCCGCCGCCGTTAGAACCCATCTTGTTGGGAAAGCCACACACATTGGCCATGCCAACGGCAGAGCCCACCGAGGCTAAAATAAAGCCCCATCGGCTGGCAAAGCTTTTGGTATTTTTGGAATGCTTCATGAAAAAACACCTTTCCGGCAGAAACCGGCTTTCGTTGAATTGATAAATCCTGTAATTTACAGGGAATTTATTACTTTAAAGTGTAAGGGCTGTACAGGCAAAAGTCAAGCAAAATCCAAGGTGCGGCTTTTGTGCAGAATGCTTGCAAAGCAGGCCTTTGGCGGGGTATAATAGCGTTTACAAAAACCAATTTACACGCTGCATATAAAGGGAGGAAACTTGTTTGAATACACAGCCGCTGGTCAGCATTATTGTGCCGGTATATAACGCACAGGCGCATATTGCCCGATGCATTGAAAGCATTCGCAGGCAGACCTATCAGAATATTGAGATCATTCTTTTAAACGACGGCAGCAACGATGTAAGCCTGCCGGTGTGCCAGATGTATGCCGATGTGGATAAGCGCATCGTGCTGGTGGATAAGAAAAACAGCGGCGTATCGGCTACCCGCAACCTGGGGCTGCGCCTTGCAAAAGGGGAGTATCTGCAGTTTGCGGACAGTGACGATTACCTGCAGCCGGATGCGACCGAGCAAATGGTGCAGAAAGCGCTGGAATACAGCGCCGATATGGTGATCGCACACTATAACCGGATCGATCCCCCCAGCGAAAAGGCCGAAAAGCTGTTGGATAAGCTGGCAGGCCGCAAAGGGGATACCGGCCTTGCGCCCGAGCCGCCTGTGCTGCCCGACACCGTAACGCCCTATGGCTTTTTGCCCGAGGGCTTTTTGACCAAGCAGCAGTTTGCCAAAGGCCTGATGAAAGAACCGGCCAGCTTTTATTATGGCGTTATGTGGAATAAGCTCTACCGTGCCGAGATCGTGCACGAGCACGGTCTGCAGTGCAGCCAGGAACTTGGCTGGAGCGAAGACTTTTTATTCAATCTTTCTTTTATTGAATACGCCGAGCGCTTTTACTCCCTGGCTGTGCCGGTGTATAACTATGTGCAGAACCCGCAGAGCATCTGCCACACCCAGATAAAGCCCATTTCGCTGGTAAAAACCAAGTTGGAGCTTTTCAACTACTACCGCAGCCTATACCAGCAGCTGGACCTTTACGAAGATAATAAGCTGCAGATTTATAAATATCTGGTAGCCGGGGCCGAGGGCTCGGTGCCCACAGCGGGCGAGCTGAAAGAAAATATCAAAGAAAACCTTGAGACCCTGCGTGAGGCTGCCCAGGCAGAAGAAAGAAATAAGCAGGAATGAAGAAAGACTAGATTGTTAATATGTCTTTCTATTTTGCAATCGGGGGCGCATAGGGGCGAATGGTCACCATGTGGTTCGTCACGGTTGGCCGATTCCGGCCAAATGTTCCTCACCACATGGTGGCCATTCTTAAAAAGCAGCACCCTGTAAGGGAAGAATGCCCTGTTCTGAGGAACTCTTGGGCGTAAGGTCAACCGTGACGAAGAATAG
>CAVGKH010000188.1:1571-3210 GCA_963629755.1 Gemmiger sp. | reverse complement strand
CTATTATAGTATACACAAAAAAGCCCCCTGTGACAAGCCAAAACAGGGCTGCCGGGCGCTGTGTGAAAAAATATTTTTAAATAAAATCAAAAAAACACTTGCATTTTATTGGCGATTCTGGTATTATAATTTGGCTACAAAAAAACGAGGAGGTGCAGCAGAATGGCTAAATGTGAGTGCTGTGGTAAGGGCGTTACCTTCGGCATCAAGGTTTCTCATTCCCACCGTCGTAGCAACCGTACCTGGAATCCCAATGTGAAGCGTGTAAAGGCAATCGTGGAGGGTTCTCCCAAGTACATCTACGCTTGCACCCGTTGCATGCGTTCCGGTAAGGTTACCCGCGCTGTCTAACCAACACAAACATGGCCGGTCACTTTGGTGACCGGCTTTTGTTGTATCTGTATTTTTATAAGAGTACCTGAAAGGCCGGAAATGCCGTTTATTGCCTGGCTTTTTCCGCAGCGCTCTACATATTATAATATACAAGCGAAAGTGAGGCCGGTTTATGCCTATTCCGCAAGACCCTGTTATGCTTTTAAGCTATCTGAATACCCAACTGCGCGACCGCTATGCCAGCCTGCAGGCACTGTGCGAGGACCTTGCACTTTCCGAGCCTGCCCTGCGCCAGAAAATGGCCGAGATCGGTTATGAATATTCTGCCGCGCAAAACCGATTTATTTGACTGTAGATTTTAAAAACTGCCCATGCGGCGGCTTCGGCTCGCTGCATGGGCAGTTTATTTTTACTTAGTTTTCTGCTTTTGCGGGTTTGCGGTTTTTCTTGGCTTTGGCGGCAGCCTTACGGCTTACCGGGCGCGCGGATTTGGCCGGAGCAGCATGCTTTTGTGGCTTGGCAGGCATCGGAGCCGCCTTTTCGGCTGCCGGGGCCTTTTGCTCGGACTCCTGCCCGGTTGCAGGCTGCACGGCCTCTTTTTTCTCGCCGACCGGCTCTGCTTTAGGCTCGGCAGCGGCCTTTTTGGTTTTTTTCTCTTTGGCTTCGGTGATCTTCCACAGCTGATTTTCGCCGTTCACATCCTGCCAGATCTGCAGGCGCGCGCCGTTTTCCTGGCTCATGCCCACAATATCCAGGCACTTGCCCGAAAGGTTGCTGCGGATCTTTACACGGCCGTCATTAGTGGGCTCTACGATCCACAGCTGGCTGGAGCCGTGCACGCCCTCCCACTGGTGCAGCCAGGTGCCATCGACCACGCCGCACTCTACCAGATCCAGCACCTTGCCGGTAAAGCGGTTTTGAATGCGGTATACGCGCTCGCCTTCCTCGATAAACTGCCACTGCTGCCAAGGCTCGTTCGTGTTTTTCCACATCTGGATCGCCGCACCGTTTTCGGTGCTGTAATCGGCCACTTCCAGCACTTTTCCGCCTGCGGAAACGATATTATAAAATTTATTTTCCTCTATCATGGTCTGTGCGGTTCGCTTCATAGCTTATTACTCCCCCGTTTACTGAATCTTTTTAGTCTTTTGCCAACAATTTATAATTATAAATCATTCAAAATCCCAGTCAATAGTTTCGACGGTTTTTCTTATAATTTGTCGGGAAGTTAGCGGTTTTCCCTCAGCACCAGCGGGTTTTTGCCGCGCCGCCCCGGCATTATTTTGCCGTTCTGCCGCCTGTAAGC
>CAVGKH010000188.1:0-1477 GCA_963629755.1 Gemmiger sp. | reverse complement strand
AGCACCGCCAGCGTGCGTGTTGTGAAGCGATGCATGAGCCGCAGGGCTGCCACAGCCAGCACTAACGTGACCATGCACAGCAAAACATAGCACCAGAGTGCTGCACCGGGGATCCCCGCCGGGATAAGCTTTGCCAGCTTGCCGCCCAGCAGTGCCTCGATATACCAGTGTGTGCAAAATAAAAAGAACGAAAGCTGTGCCCAAAACCAGCCCTTTGCCGCCGGGCAGCGCGCCAAACCTGCCAGCAGTATGACCATGGGAGCCGAGAGCATGCGCACAAAATAAATGCTTCTGCCGCCCGCCTGCATGGCCGGGTGCAGCAAAATGATCAGCAGTATATAGGCAAAAAGCACTGCGCCCCAGGGCAGCCGCCCCTTTTGCGCCAAATGTGCTTCCAGCTTTTCATGCCCATGCACTGCCAGCCACCCGCCCATGCAGAATACCGGCAGCCAGTAGAAAAAGCTGTAGTAATCGGGGCAAAGCGCCATGCAGAGCGCCGCACCTGCCGCGACAAGAATTTGAGAAAGCTGTTTTTTCTGCATAAGCACATAGAAAACCGGCAGAAAGACTACATAGCTGACAAGGCGCGCCACAAACCACAGCGCCCCGTTTACCGGCACAATAGGCGCAAAGGCCCACAGCAGATAGCCGGCCGTAATAGGCTCATGCTTTAGGGCACGCTGTGCACACTCTGCCGCCAGCACCAGTGCGTTCCAGGCAAAAAACGGCACCACCAAGCTGAAAAAGCGGCGCTTGAGGCGCGGCAGGATGCTTTGCCCTGTCAAACCGCGAAACAGCCAGTAGCCCGCGCTGAAGAAAAACCATGCCACTGCCGGAACTGCCAGCTCGGTGCCCACCTGTACGGCCCAAACAGCCCAGGGCTCTGCCCCCGGGTAAAACTGCAGCGTGCTGGCATGGGTCATAAGCATAGCAACGGCCCCTAAAATTGAAAGCCATCGCATTTTATCCGAAAAAGTCTGCTCCATTTCTGCTTTCCTTTTCATTTGAAATATTAGGATAGCTTTATTATACCTGCTTCTGCGCTTTGCCACAAGCAGGCGGGCATGCAAAAAGCACCCGCTTTTTTATAAAACGGGTGCTTTTTGCTGCTGCTATTAGGCTGCTTTTTGCTTAATCCAGCTCAAAACGGCCGGTATACAGCTGATAGTATTTGCCTTTTTCCTGCATAAGCTCTTCGTGAGTGCCGCGCTCGATGATGCAGCCTTTTTCCAGAACCATGATGCAGTTGCTGTTATGAATCGTGGAAAGGCGGTGTGCGATCACAAATACGGTGCGGCCCGCCATCAGCTTGTCCATACCATCCTGCACAATGCGCTCGGTGCGGGTGTCGATCGAGCTGGTGGCTTCGTCCAAGATCAGCACGGGCGGGTCAGCCACGGCGGCTCTTGCAATGGACAGCAGCTGGCGCTGGCCCTGGCTCAGCTTGCCGCCGTCGCCCGTGAGCATGGTGTTATAG
>CAVGKH010000187.1:0-3261 GCA_963629755.1 Gemmiger sp. | reverse complement strand
TGGTAGAGCGCACCTTATACAGCGTGGTCTGCACACCGTCAGCCAAGGGGCCGGCATAGGGCACATAGCTGTCTACGCCCTCTTCAAAGCGCAGGGTAGTTGCACCGCCCAGGTCATAGCGCTGCCAGTTGCGGGCACGGTTGCTGCCCTCGCCCCAGTACTCTTTCATGATGTTGCCGTTGATGCGAACCTTCTCCGTGGGGCTCTCATCAAAGCGGGCAAAGTAGCGGCCCAGCATTACAAAGTCAGCACCCATGGCCAATGCCAGAGTAATGTGGTAATCATGCACAATGCCGCCGTCAGAGCAAATGGGAATATAAATACCGGTTTCTTTATAGTATTCGTCGCGTGCCTTAGCAACTTCGATCACAGCGGTAGCCTGGCCGCGGCCAATGCCCTTGGTCTCGCGGGTAATGCAGATAGAACCACCGCCGATTCCAATCTTAATAAAGTCTGCGCCGGCCTCAGCCAAAAAGCGGAAGCCCTCGCGGTCAACCACATTGCCTGCGCCCACCTTCACCTTATCGCCGTAGTTGGCGCGGATCCAGCCGATGGTGCGGCTCTGCCACTCGCTGAAGCCCTCGGAAGAGTCGATGCACAGCACATCCACACCGGCATTTACCAGTGCGGGCACACGCTCAGCGTAGTCGCGGGTATTGATACCGGCCCCCACCACATAGCTCTTGTTGGAATCCAGCAGTTCGTTCATATTTTCCTTGTGGCTGTCGTAATCCTTACGGAACACCATGTACTGCAGGTGGCCGTTTTTATCCACCAAAGGCAGGCTGTTGATCTTGTTATCCCAAATGATGTCGTTGGCTTCCTTCAGCGTGGTATCTGAGGGAGCGGTGACCAGCTTCTCCAGCGGGGTCATGAACTCGCTCACCTTTACATCGGTGCTCATGCGGCTGATACGGTAGTCACGGCTGGCCACAATGCCCAGCAGGCGGCCATTGGCAGTGCCGTCATCGGTGATAGCCACGGTGGAATGGCCGGTCTTGCGCTTGAGCTCCAGCACATCAGCCAAAGTAGCATCGGGCGACAGGTTGGAATCGCTGGTTACAAAGCCCTTCTTGTAGCTCTTTACATGGGCTACCATAGCGGCTTCGCTCTCGATGCTCTGGCTGCCGTAGATAAACGAAACACCGCCCTGCTTAGCCAGTGCCACAGCCAGATCAGGCCCGGAGACCGACTGCATGATGGCGCTGATCATGGGGATATTCATGGTCAGGGGGCATTCCTCCTGGCCCTTTTTATACTTTACCAAAGGAGTTTTCAGGCTTACATTATCGGGGATATTTTCAGCGGAGGAATAACCGGGCACCAGCAGGTACTCGCCAAAAGTGCGGGAGGGTTCTTCAAAATAATAAGCCATAAAACTTCTCCTTTTCTTGATCACATTGTTTTGGGTCCACCAGGTGCCTCGCCCGGTGAACAGTACATCCATTTAGAGTATAATATACCACAAATAGACAAAAATACAAAGCCTTGCCGTGCCAAACTTTATGCCCGAAACAGGCGGTTTTCTTGGCAGATTGCCCACATTTTGCTAAAAACTGCTATGCAGAGTTCACAAAAAGGCTTCGCACCAGCAGGCAAAGGCCGGTGTGCCGCTTTTGGTTTGCCGCAAGCAGATAAAAGAAATCCCCCTGCCGCACTTGCAACTGGCAGAGGGAGAAACGCCAAGGCCGCTTGAGGGGAGCGGCCGCCCCTGACCGCAGAAGAAAATGCGGCAGGCATACGGGGCAAGGAGTAAAACACATGAAAAAGATTTTTGTTTTGGCTTGCAAACAAATTGTAACCTTTTTGAAACTATTTGTCAATCACTTTTTTGTAAAAATTTTGTAATTTTTACTTTTTGCCCTGTCGCTTTTTATTGCGGTTCTTCCTGCAGCTGCAAGGCGCACTCGAAGGCAGCATGATTTTCGCGCTCAGCACACACATACCAGGCGTTTTGTGCAGTCTGTGCACGCCGCACCGCAAAGCTTTCGCCCATAGGCACCTCGCGGTGATACACAATGCGCAGCCCTGCCACACGCGCCGCACGCAGGGCCTCCAGCGGCAGCGCGCTGCACGCAATATCGGCATAGCGGGTGTTGTTCATATGGTGGTTGGTATCGCAGCTGCTGTAATCGGCGCTTTTCCGCCCCACCAGCTGCGTTTGGGCCGGGGCCTGTATCTGCTGCTCCAGCGTTTCAGGCACCTCGCTCTGCCACCCGGACGGAAAGCCCTCGGGTGGGCGGCGCATAATGCGCCAGGTGTCGGTGCTCACCAGCACCCAGCGGCTGTCGGCCATGGCCAGCAGCTCGCCGTTTGGGGCAAAGATCTTGGTCAAGCGCTTATACACCGCGCGCTGCGGGGCCTGGCCGATGGTTTGCAGCCGCACGATCTGCCCGCGGCGCGGCGGCGTGTAAATTTGAACTGCCTGGCGCGTGAGCAGAAAAACAGCCTTTTGCTCTTTATAAAAATCATCGTCCATGCCAAGAGCATAGCACTGGTCGGTCCCCACCTGCTGCACCAGGCGCAAAAGGCCGCCCATAGTAAGCTCTCCGCGAAAATCACACTCGCATTCCAACACCTTTAATTCTTCGGCAAACGGCTCGCCCATTTTATCCAGATCTATCAAGCTTATCAAAGCTCCTTTCCGTTGTCACTGTTTTTACTGCAAAAAGCAGCCATCGGCCATCGCCTTTGGCTGCTTTCGCATTTTTTTCGCATCGATCAGTAATCGTTGCGCATTTTGGCGCGAAGTTTGCGCCAGATATTAAAGCACGAGAGCACCAGCGCGATCACCAAAAGGCCCACGACCATCCAGCCGCTGCCGTTTTCATCGTAGCTTTTCATATCGCTCCAGCCCTGGTCCATCGCGGTGTTCACATCGTCGGGCAGTGTAGTAAATACTTCGCTGCGGTCGATCACCGAATCGTCCGGGTAGGCAATGGGGCTGTACTTCAGCTCATCGTCCAGGTTTTCCCACACTTCATCAATAGGGGTGGAATAGCCGGTATAATCGCAGTTGGCGGCAGCTACATCGGTCTCGCACATATAATTGATAAAGATCTCGGCAGCCTCCTGGTTGCGGCAGCTCTTGGGAATGCACATGGCATCCACATACAGGTTGCTGCCCTCCTCCGGGAACACAAAATCCAGGGCGGGGTTATCCTCGATCATGGTGATGGCATCTCCCGCGTAATAAGGGGCCAGCGCTGCCTCGCCGCCTGCCATTTTATCAAAGATCTCGTCCATCACATAGGCCTGCAC
>CAVGKH010000186.1:0-3280 GCA_963629755.1 Gemmiger sp. | reverse complement strand
CTTGATTTCTGCTTCACTTGGAGATTGCTCGGCACCGTCATGAACTACATGGATCAAAAACTCAATGTTTCCCTCTGGCCCCTTAATGGGAGAATAATCCAACCCCCGCACAGAAAAATGATTGGCGTTTGCAAAATGGATCGCATTTTGGATCACTTCAATATGTGTAGAGCTTTCGCGCACTACACCTTTTTTGCCAACTTTTTCGCGTCCGGCTTCAAACTGAGGTTTTACCAGGCAAACGCCGTTTGCACCAGAAACACAAATGGCATCCGCTACCGGGAAAATATGCTTTAATGAAATAAAAGAAACATCCACACTGAAAAATTCAATGGCATCTGCAAGCATATCCGGCGTAACATGTCGGATATTGGTGCGTTCCATATTTACAACGCGATCATCGCTACGAAGAGACCAGGCCAACTGGCCGTACCCAACATCCACCGCATATACCTTTGTTGCACCATTTTGCAGCATGCAGTCTGTAAAGCCGCCTGTCGAAGCGCCAATATCCATGCATACCTTGCCTGCCGGGCTCATGGGAAAAACCTCCATGGCTTTTTCCAGCTTTAAGCCGCCGCGGCTTACATAGCCGATATCATGCCCGCGCACTTCTACTGTGGCGTCCTCGGCAATCATTTCACCGGCCTTATCAGCTTTCTGATTATTTACAAACACAATGCCGCTCATAATCAGTGCTTTCGCACGCTCGCGGCTTTGTACCAACCCATTTTGGCACAAGTATTGATCCAGTCTGATTTTCACTGATTTTCCTCTTTTATCATTTGCACAAGCCCTGCAGCATCCAGGCCCAAAACCTTTTTCAGCTGCGGAACCGTTGCATGTGTGATTTTAGCCGTATCTACAAATCGATGCTGATACTTTCCACCCCAGCCTCGTTCACACAGAGCTGCCGCCAGCTGCTCGCCAATACTGCCTACCGGCACGCTTTCCTCCGCAAAAACAATGTGTTGATAGCTGCTTATCTTTTCAATAAATTCTGCGGGCAGCGGAAAGATCTGCGTAAGCTTGATCACATCTGCCTGTATTCCCTCTGCCTGCAAAAGCTCTGCGGCCTCTAAAATATCCTCGGTTTCAGAACCATAAGAAAGCAAAGCCATCTCTGGTTTTTCGCACTCGCGCAGCACATCGAACAAATTGCCAGTACAGCCAAGCACCGCCAGCGAAGCACTTTCACCACCGCGGGGATATCGTATTACCCGAGGGCCTTTTGTATGCTGCAAAAGAATCGGCAGCCAGTGCCGCAGTTCTGCATAGTTGCAGGGCGAGATCATTTTAAAGCCAACCTGGCTAAAGAAAGTAGCATCGTAAATGCCTTGATGCGTTTCACCGTCACCCGGAACCAACCCGGCACGATCTACCGCAAACAGCACATTCAGCTTCATCAAAGATATATCATGGATCAGCTGATCGTAAGCTCTTTGAAAGAAGGTTGAGTAAATAGCCACTACCGGCAGCAGTCCCTGGCTCGAAAGGCCCCCCGCAAACGAAACAGCATGCTCTTCAGCCATGCCTACATCAAAAAATCGTTTGGGATATGTGTGATAGAAAAATTGCAGGCCTGTTCCGTATTTCATAGCAGCTGTCACAGCACAGATGCGGCTGTTCTTTTCAGCCTCACTTACCAGAATATGCCCGAACTGCGTAGAAAAAGATTCCTTGGGAGCCACCTCCGGATCCGGAACATTATTTAAATCAAACGAAGAAACGCCATGAAATTCTCCGGGGTTTTCCTCTGCAGGCTTAAAGCCTTTTCCCTTTACAGTTTCTGCATGAATAAAAATAGGCGCTGCTTGAATGCGAATATTCCGGAATAGCTCCGACAACTCTTTTACATCATGGCCATTCACAGGGCCTACATACTGAAAGCCCATTTCTTCAAAGAAAGTGGAGTGATACAGCTGACGGCGAAGCATCTTTTTGCCGGTTTGCAGCGAAGACTTTAAAGGTCTGCCCAGCACAGGAATTCCATCCAGCACGCGTTCCATATTTTCTTTTGCATGATAATACTCCGGGTTCGTTCGCAAATTCGTCAGATAGTGTGCAACCTGACCAACATTTTTGGAAATCGACATTTTATTGTCGTTCAAAATAAAAATCAGATTGTCAAGCTTGGCAATATTATTCATGCCCTCATAAACCATGCCGCCGGTAAAAGCACCATCGCCGATGATTGCAAATACCTTGCCAGGCTCATGCAAATTTTTTTTTGCACGGGCCATTCCGATTGCAACAGAAAGTGAAGTGCTGCCATGCCCAGCCACATAGGCATCGTATTCGCTCTCTTTCGGATTAGGAAAGCCGGATAGCCCATTTAACTGGCGCAGCGTATGAAATTGATCCATACGGCCTGTTAAAAGCTTATGCGTATAGCACTGATGCCCCACATCAAAAACGATTTTATCGCCCGGCTCCATGGCATGATAAATAGCAACCGTCAACTCTACTGCCCCAAGATTCGAGGCCAGATGCCCGCCGGTCTTTGATACATTTTGAATCAGAAAATCACGAATTTCTGCACACAGAGGTTCCAGCTTATCGGTCGAAAGCTTTTTTACATCCTGCGGATTTTTGATCGTACTTAAAATTTTGTAATTCATGAACATCAGATCCTTTTTATAAAATTGGGATCAACAGCCCCATGCAAACGCCTACAACAGCTCCGCTCAGCACTTCAACCGGCGTATGCCCCACCAACTCTTTAAGCTTATGATCTGCCAGGATAGGAGCATGCTTTGAGCTTTCGTCCATCCACTGGCTGATCATCTGGTTGAGTATTTTGGATTGTTCACCGGTTTCACGGCGTACATTCATGGCATCATACATCACGATTACAGCCACTACAAAGGCAACCGCAAACACCGATGAATGTACGCCTGAATATTTGCCGGTGGCCACTACCATGCTGCAGGCTGTGGCAGAATGAGCGCTCGGCATCCCGCCGGAGCCCCACATTCGCTCAATATCGATTTTACCGATCATAACGGCATTGATAATCGTTTTCAGCAGCTGTGCAACCAGCCAGCTGCTGAGCGAAACGCTCAAAATATAATTCCATCCAAAAATAGCCCTGAGAACTTCCATCATATTATTTTCTCCGCCCGAGCAAGCTATTTGCAAGCTCCACCAAGAAATCGGCCTTTTCTCCAAAACTCTGCTGTATCGCTTCGCATGCCTGACGATTCAGCGATTCTGCCCGTTTCATGGCTCCATCCTTGCCATAAAGCGTAAAGAATGTCGTTTTTCCGTTGCTTTCATC
>CAVGKH010000185.1:0-3327 GCA_963629755.1 Gemmiger sp. | reverse complement strand
GATACGGGCAAGAACCAACGGCAGCATACAGGGCCTTTGGCCCAAAGATCAAAAGGAGTGAGCAATGATGCAAATCAGTAAGGATATCCGTTATATCGGTGTAAACAATCATGAAATCGATATTTTGAAGCGCAGTGCAGCGTGCCGGACGGCATGGCCTATAATTCCTATGTGATCCTGGACGACAAGATAGCTGTAATGGATACGCTAGACGGCCATTTTACAGGTGAATGGCTGCAAAACCTGCAAAACTGCCTGCAGGGCCGCACACCAGATTATCTGATCGTGCAGCATATGGAGCCGGACCACTCGGCGGGCATTGCCGCATTTGCACAGCAGTATCCTAATGCACAGATCGTTTCAAACGTGCGTGCGTTTACCATGCTGCAAAATTTTTATACTGTTCCGCTGGAGGGCCGCAAGCTGGAAGTGAGCGATGGCGGCACGCTGGAACTGGGGCATTATAAGCTGCAGTTTGTATTTGCACCCCTTGTGCACTGGCCCGAGGTCATGTTTACTTATGACACGGCGGATAAAGTGCTGTTCAGTGCCGATGCATTCGGTAAATTCGGTGCGTTGGATGCAGAAGAGGACGAGTGGGACTGTGAGGCCCGCCGCTATTATTTTGGCATTGTGGGCAAGTATGGCGTGCAGGTGCAAAATGTGCTGAAAAAGGCTGCTGCGCAGGATATTCAAACTATCTGCCCGCTGCATGGCCCGGTGCTTACCGGCGATTTAAGCCATTATCTGCAGCCGTATAATACATGGTCGGCTATCAGCCCGAAAGCGAGGGCGTGATGATCGCCTACGCCTCGGTTTACGGCCATACCCGTGAGGCGGCCGAAAAGCTGGCGCAGAAGCTTACCGACCGCGGCTGCCCCAAGGTGGTTTTGGCCGACCTGGCCCGTGCCGATTGGGCTGAGTGTGTGGAGGACGCCTTCCGCTACGGCAAGCTGGTGCTGGCCAGTGTGACCTATAACGGCGCCGTATTCCCGTGCATGAAAGCGTTTATCGATGCGCTTACCGAACGCAGCTATCAAAACCGCACACTGGCATTGATCGAAAATGGCTCATGGGCCCCCACGGCGGCGCGCCAGATGAAGGCTATGTTTGAAAAAAGCAAAAACATTGCCTGGCTGCCAACCGAATTAAAGATCAATTCGGCGCTGCACCCGCAGGACGAACAGACCTTGGAGGCCATGGCCGCCGAGCTTTGGCCGCAATAAAAGCACACAGTGCCGCCCGCAGGCAGGCTTGCTGGCCGGGGCGGCACTGTTTTTGCCGAATTTTGCCGCCTGCGGGGCTTTTCAAAACAGCGTGCGATGTGCTATACTAAAATAGTATCTGCATAAATAAAAAGGGGAGGAAGCGCCATGCCCGGAGACCTGCATACACACACCACTTTTTCGGATGGGTCCTGCCCGGCAGAGCTTTTGCCGCGCCTGGCCGCTGCGGCAGGCTTGAATGCGATGGCTATCACCGACCATGATTCTATGGCAGGCCTGCGGTTTGGCTATGCGCACCCGCAGCTTGAGGGCGTGCAGCTGATACCGGGTATGGAGCTATCAGGCTATGACCCTTTGCGCGGGCGCAGAGTGCATATTTTGTGCTACTGGCCGCGCGACTGCAGAGAGCTGCAGGCACACTGCGAGCTGCTTGCCGGCCGCCGCCGGGAGGCTGTGATCAAAAGCATGCAGCTTTTAGAAAAGCGCTGCCCGCAGTTTAAAAGCGAGGATGCACTGGCCTATGCAAAACGCAGTGAGGGTGCTTTATTTAAAGCGTATGTAATGCGCGCCATGATGGAGTACGGCCTGGCCGACGGCATTTACGGAACCACTTACAAGCAGTTGTTTCGCCCGGCGGAAGAAGGTGGCCTGCACTTTAAATTTGCCTATCCCGACTGCCGCGAGCTTCTGCGCCTGGGGCGGCAGTGCGGGGGCGTGGTGGTGCTGGCGCACCCAAGCGTATATAAAAGCATGCAGCTTGCGCACGAGCTGGCTGCCGAGGGCCTTTTAGACGGCATCGAGCTGGACCACCCGCGCAATACCCCCGAAGACCGCGCTGAAATCATGCATCTGGCGCAGCAGTATGATCTGATTTTAACGGGCGGCACCGATTTTCACGGCATGAACCGCAAGGTACCCCAGCCCATAGGCACGGGGCAGACCTCGGATGAGATGATTGAGCGAATAGCCGCTCTGGCACAAAGCAGAAAATAAAAGGCCGCAAGTGCGGCAGAATGGAGAAAAAGCATGACTTATACATATCAGAACAAGGGCGTATGCTCACGCCAGACCGTAGTAGACCTGGCCGATGACCATACCATTCAGTCAATCAGCGTAGTGGGCGGCTGCAACGGCAACCTGCAGGGCGTCTGCGCGCTGCTGAAAGGCATGAAGGCGGAGGACGCCATTGCTCGTATGGAGGGCACCAAGTGCGGCCCCCGCTCCACAAGCTGCCCTGACCAGATCGCCCAGGCGCTCAAGGGCGCGCTCGAGCAGCTGTGAGCGTGCAGGATACAGCGCTCAAAACCGCAGCGCGCCCCAAGGCCAAAACAGTGCTGGCCTTTGCGGCGCTGTTTGCGGCTTTGACGGTGCTGGCTTCGGCACTGCTGAACTTCGCGCTGGTAGACGATGTGCATTCTTATACGCGCGTTATGCTGAGCGAACTGTATGGCAGCGAGCAGAATATCGACACGCTGTTTTTAGGCCCCAGCCATTGCTACCGCAGTGTAGACCCTGCGGCAGTAAGTGAGGCACTTGGCGAAAAAGCGTTCAATGCGGGCACTAGCCAGCAGCTGCCGGACGGCGCCTATTTCCTTTTGCAGGAGGCTGCCAAGACAAACCGGATCAAAAGCGTGTATCTGGAGGTATTTTACCCAACGCTGAACGAAGAAAAATCTTCCAGCGTGCCGAACGCAGCCTATATCATCACGGATTTTGCCAAGGAAAGCCCTGAAAAATACGAGTATTTGTGGAATATGGGCGGCGTGGCGGCTCTTTTGGATAATGCTGTGCCAGCTCGCCACAACAATATTTCGCCCGGAGAGATCGCGGATACCTGGCGTGCCAAGCTGAGCGGCGATGCCTACCGGGCCGGAAATTACGAATATGTGACCTACGGCGATGAGGCTTACCGGGGCGATGGTTTTGTATACTGCCTGCCCACGGTGAGCGCCGAGACCGATTTTACCCCCATTGCCCAGATCGACCCCGAAAAGCCTATCTCGGATTTTTCGCTGGAATACATTACAAAAATCGCAGATTTCTGCCGCGAAAACGGCATAAAGCTGGTGCTGTTCACAGCGCCGCTGCCCGATGCCTACAC
>CAVGKH010000184.1:0-3328 GCA_963629755.1 Gemmiger sp. | reverse complement strand
GGGAAGATGTTTTGTTCATAAAAGTCCTTTCCTCCTTTTGTAGGGCGGCCCGGCGGGCAAAAGAAAAGCACGCACCGAAACCGGCGCGTGCAGAAATCGCGTTTTGGCATTGCCATACTAACTTCCTACGCCGGCATTATCCGGATCAGGTCAAAGGGTCTCTGCGTGTAGCAGATCTCAGCCAAGCGGCGCCCCTGTTTGAACTTTACGATTTTATCATAGTGCAGCCGTGTGTTTTTGTCAACCCCGGAGGTCAGTCGGCTGCTTTTGCGGCGGCCTTTTTCTGCTCGGTCTGGTATTGGCGGCATACCTCGGCCAGGCAGCAGCGCTCGCAGTGCGGCGTGGTGCGGGCCGTGCATATCTCGCGCCCGTGATACACCAGCCTGTGGCAGAAGTCGCTGCCCTCCTCGGGAGAAATGATCTTCCAGAGTGCCATTTCCACCTTTTTAGGCTCCTTGCAGTCGTCTACCAGGCCAATGCGGTTGCATAGGCGGATGCAGTGCGTATCCGTTACAATGGCAGGCTTGCCGAACACATCACCCATGATCAGATTGGCGCTTTTGCGCCCTACGCCCGGCAGGCTGAGCAGGGCATCAAAATCATCGGGCACTTTGCCGCCAAATTCATCTTGCAGCTTTTTCATGCAGGCGCTGATATCGCGCGACTTGCTGTGCCCCAGGCCGCACGGCTTTACAATGGCCTCGATGTCCTCTACCGGGGCAGTGGCTAAAGCGGCCACCGAGGGGTATTTGGCATACAGGCCCTCTACCACCACATTCACGCGCGCATCGGTGCACTGCGCAGCCAGACGCACCGAAACCAGCAGCTTCCAGGCATCGTCATAATCCAGCGTGCACCCGGCATCGGGGTATTCCTTTTTTAAAAGCTCGATCACACGCAGCGCACGCTCTTTTTTTGTCATGCTAAACCCTCTTTTTCGTGCAAAAACCTTATATTTCTTACAAATATTTGTTCAGATTATAGCATCGAAAGCAAGAGAATACAAGTAGGAACCAATCTTAATTAGACGGAGAAAAGCCCATCACGGCTGCACCCAAAATCACAAGGATCACGCCGGTAGCGCGGTTGAGCGTTTTGGGCGAGGCTTTGTTGGCAAACAGCGCCGCGATGCGCGCCCAAACCAGCGTAAACACAACGCACAGAGCAAACACGCCCCAGTCGGGTGCGCCGCCAATGGCAAAATGCGAAACAGCGCCGGTAAGGGCCGTAAAGGTCATAATAAAAACGCTGGTGCCCACGGCGGTTTTCAGCTCATAGCCCAGCACCGAGGTCAAAATGAGCAGCATCATCATGCCGCCGCCCGCGCCCATGCCGGCAAAAAAGGTAACGAGCAAAACCGTAAGAAAATGCATGTTATACTTCCTCCGCTAAAAATTTATCCAGATTGGCGTGCATAATGTCTGTGGTGCGCTGAAATTCCTCGCGCATTTGGGGCGTAGTGCCCTGCACCAGCATTTCGCCGAAGGCTGCCTGCATTTGGCGGCCTTTTTCAATGATAGGCCCGGCGGCTGGGGTGCACTGCAGCAGGGTCTTGCGGCGGTCGCCCGCTATGCTGCCGCGCGTAAGGTAGCCAAGCTGCACCAGCTTATCAATGTTTACCGAAAGAAGGTTCGGCTTTAAGCGGCGAAGCTCCACGATGCCGGCGGCGGTGCGGCAGTCGGGGTTATTGGCCAGGAATAGCAGGATATCAAACGCGGTCTGCGGCAGGCCGAAGGCCTGGCACAGCGGCTTGCAGGCTGCCGCATAGGCAAGGTCGAGCTTGTGGGCAAATTCAATGCCGGGATGCATACGATCACTTCTTTCAAAAATAGATAGTTCAAATTTGAAATAAATACAGCACAAGAGGGGGCCGGGTCAATGAACAAAGTTTGAATTTTTGGCAGTAAAAACAAAGACCTGCAAAAATAAAACTGTACACGGCTCACAGGAAGCATTATAATAAAAGAGATTGAGGGGCCCGGGGCGCTGGCCGCCCTATGGGCAAGTAATGCGAAAGAGAGGAACTTCTGCTATGTATGAAGAAATGATGGATACCATTGGTCTGGTAGCCAAGGCTGACCCCGAGGTAGCTGCCGGTATGAGCCGTGAGCTGCACCGCCAGCGCCGCAATATCGAACTGATCGCCAGCGAAAACATTGTAAGCCCGGCCGTGATGGCCGCCATGGGCAGCGTGCTCACCAACAAATATGCCGAGGGTTACCCCGGCCACCGCTATTACGGCGGCTGCCAGTATGTAGACGAAGTCGAGCAGCTGGCTATCGACCGTGCCTGCAAGCTGTTTGGCGCAAAGTATGCCAATGTGCAGCCCCACAGCGGCGCACAGGCCAACCTGGCTGTGTATTTTGCTCTGCTGAACCTGGGTGATACCGTGATGGGCATGGATCTTTCGCAGGGCGGCCATCTGACCCACGGCAGCCCTGCCAATATGAGCGGCAAAAACTATAACTTTGTGGCCTACGGCGTAAGCGATGCCAACGGCCGCATCGACTATGATGCGCTGGCCAAGCAGGTGGCCAAGGTTCGCCCCAAGCTGCTGGTGGCAGGCGCTTCGGCTTACCCCCGCGCCATCGACTTTGAAAAGCTGGCTTCCATTGCCCACGGCTACGGCGCTATGCTGATGGTGGATATGGCCCACATTGCGGGCCTCGTGGCAGGCGGCATGCACCAGAACCCCGTGCCCTATGCCGATGTGGTGACCACCACCACCCACAAGACCCTGCGCGGCCCCCGCGGCGGTTTGATCCTTACCAACAACGAATATCTGATCAAGCGCATCAACTCGGCCATCTTCCCCGGCACCCAGGGCGGCCCGCTCGAGCATATCATTGCGGCCAAGGCCGTGTGCTTCGGCGAAGCGCTCAAGCCCGAGTTTAAAGAGTACGCCCGCAAGATCGTAGAAAACGCACAGGCCATGGCCGATGAGCTGACCGCACGCGGCGTAAAGCTGGTATCCGGCGGCACCGACAACCATTTGATGCTGGTAGACCTTACTGACGAGGAGACCACCGGCAAGCAGCTGGAGGCCAACCTGGATGCCGTACATATCACGGCCAACAAAAACACCGTGCCCGGTGAAAAGCGTAGCCCCTTTGTGACTAGCGGCGTGCGCCTGGGCACCCCCGCTGTGACCACCCGCGGCATGGGTCCTGCCGAAATGAAGATCATCGCCGACTGCATTGCCGACTGCGTTTTTGACTTCGACAATAAAAAAGACGATATCATTGCCCGCGTGGAAGATCTGACCAACCGCTTCCCGCTGTACGAGTAAAAAGAAAATTAAAAATGCTTTGCCCGCCCTTTTGTAAAG
>CAVGKH010000183.1:0-3335 GCA_963629755.1 Gemmiger sp. | reverse complement strand
TTTCAGCCATTCCTCATAGGCTTTCAGGTTTTTGGGATCTTCGTAAAATGCTTCCATTGCCTTAACCAGCGCCCTGGCCAGGCTGTCTTTCTGGTACTGGGGCACCTTGCCCCAGTCGGTTTTAACAATGCTTGCAGACATGTAAATGCTCCTTTCTGCTGTGTTTTTTCTGATAAATATTGTGCTTCTGTTTCACTCTCGATAAAATGGTATTGAAAGGGGGTGAATGATATGGACTTAAAGCTAACCAAGGAAGCCGACAAGCTATTAGCTGTAATGTACAAAAAATACCTTGAAAAGCGTAAACACGGCCTTAGCAAAAGCGACTCCCTCGAATTTGAAGCATACTATTTCGATAAGATTGCTCCGTTTAGTTCATGGCCCGCTGGAGATTTAAGCGATTCCATGAACGAACTCCGCGAAAATGGATTGATTAAAATGTATATTGATGGAAGCTGCTCTCTTAACGAAATTGCCATTGCAACGGCTGAAGACCGCCTTAAGGACTTAGCTGTTGCAGGGGGGTTCTTACCTTGCGCAGTTTATTCCTTAATCTTCCATTGAATATCAGCTTCTTGAACGAATACATGGATCGTGACCTCCATGCCTTCAGAATTGAAGCTGATATTTTTTATGTCCACTTGTGTGCAGTGCCGTATGGCCTGATTATCAAGGAACACGCCCTCTTTGTTTATAGTAAGTTTCATTTGTTTCACCTGCCTTTTACTGTTTATTTTCCAAAGTCGTCCGTATAAATTTATCGTCCAGCTTTTCCAGCAAGCGCAGTAAAAAACGGCTCAATAGAATCAAGCCTATGGCATCCACCTTTTCGGCGGCTGCCATATTTTTTTGTGCCTCTAACAGATTCTCCAGTACTGTATCCTGCGCGTTCTTTTTGCGAGAATAAATCATTTCTTCACCTTCCCTTCTTAAAAAATCGAGCCCATTAGAAAAGTTGATGTTTCTCAACTTTTAGGACAAAAGAAAAAATGCCCAATTTCCACTGCAGGAATATCCAACAAATTGCAAAGAGCATGAATTTCTTCTTGCTTAAAATCAAACTCCCCAGCAAGCTTTCTATTCAACTGTCCCTCGCTAAGTCCAATCCTTGCCGCGCATTCTTTCTGGGTCAGCCCCTTTTCCCGCATACGGCCACGAAGGTAGTTATAATCCATTGCAGGCATTTTCACACCTCCATTCTGTTTAATCTGTTGGTTGATGAATCTCAACTCTCAACCATAGAATACCCCTGTGGTTGCGATTTGTCAACCCTTTATTTTGAGAAAGCGCAATTATTTTCTTGCCAGGTATTGATTTTTCGCAACCGCGCCTATATAATGCAAATAGAACTACAGAAAAGGTGATTGAGCATGACGGAAAAAAAGGAAACTTTTGCACAACGACTCCGCTACGGTTTAGATATAACAGGTATCTCGCAATCCGAACTTGCAAAACGCTCTAAAATTTCAAAATCCAGCATCTCACGATACCTAAAAGGTGACTGGGAAGGTAAACAAAGCGCCGTATATTCATTGGCTAATGCTCTGGGTGTAACTGAGGCATGGCTTATGGGATATGATGTTCCGATGAAAGCCCCGGAATCAGTATTAAGTTCCATTCCTGCTGGTTTCGAGCCTTTACCTAAAATGGTCAAGCGCCCGCTGATTGGCGATATTGCCTGCGGCGAACCTATTACAGCCGAGCAAAATGTGCAAGATATGGTGGATGTTCCCGAAAATATTGCTTGCGACTTTTGCCTGCGCTGCCATGGTGACAGCATGGTCGATGCCGGTATCCATGATAATGATGTTGTCTATATTAAAATTCAGCCCACTGTAAACGATGGTGAGATTGCCGCCGTGCGTATTGGTGATGAAGCCACATTAAAGCGTGTTTACTACGATGGAAATACCATCACACTGGTTCCGGCCAACAGTGCTTACCGCCCCCGATCATACAGCGGGGCAGAGCTGAATGACATTCAAATTGAGGGCAAAGCCGTAGGTTATACCCATTGGTTCTAAATGATTGGAGGAATTTATTATGGGAATTACAAACAGTCTTAAGTCTTTTGCCGATAAGGTTGCAACGCAAGCCAAAGAAAACCATGTTTCTCTTGAGGTAACCTCTGGGCAAAAACAACTTAATATGGGTTTATTTTCGTCCAGCATTGTTATGCGTGAAAATGCTGATGGAAAAATTTATTTTGAAGGCGTGCCCGGTACTTTTTCAATCGTGGATTATTCTTGGGATGGGCCTCAGTACAAATCAGTAACAACCGCAGATACCATCGCGCAGCAAAAAGGAAAAGAAAAAACCAAACGCAAAGGCGGCCTGGGTGGCGCTATGGTTGGTACTCTGCTTATGCCTGGTGTTGGCACTGCAATCGGTTACGCCATGACCAGCAAAAAAGTAAGCAAAGACAAATCTAAATTGTTTTCTAATACTGTCGTAAATGAAGAACAGGTCGAAGTAAAAGGCAATGCCCGGCTGACTTTGCAGCAAAATGAGACCGGCAGCACTTTTGTTATTGGCATTAAATGTGATACAAAGCTTGATACTGAATTGCAAAACTTCCCTATCCAGCGCCATGTTGGTACCGCTCAAAGTGTCACCCTTGAAAAAGATTCTGTTGCTCTGTTAAAAGAATACAAAGATTTACTTGATTCTGGAATTATCACACAAGAAGACTTTGATTCTAAGAAAAAAGAGCTTTTAGGCCTTTAAGTCACTAAGCAGGAAGCTGTAGAAAACGATCAGCTTGCCACCGTGCCGATCGGCGATCAAATGAATGATGCCCCTATTGAAATCAAGGCCGTAGACCTGTGCCGCGGGCTGTAAACGAAAAAATCCGCCCCCGCCGCAGCGGAAACGGATTCTTTCCATCATCAGATTTTCAGCCAATATTCAGTTTTGCTTTCAGCGCTTCCTGCAAAACACCCGAGAAATTTACTCCGCTGCGCTCGGCCATATCATTCAGCCAGCTGGGAATTGTCAGTGTTTTTTTCACCGCGCGGTTGTCGAAGAATTTTCTGTATTCGATCGTATCGCAGCCTACCAGTGAAACGAACTCATTTTCTCCGTGTGCTACATTATTCACAGCACTGGCGGCGGGAATTTCTTTACCGTCCTGTTCCAGCCCGTAAAGAGTCAGGCACAAAACATCTTCTGCCATTTCCATGGCTTCTTCCAGCGTTTCGCCGCTGGTGTAGCAGCTTTCCACATCCGGAAAGTTTACTGAATAACCGGCTTCCTCTTTGGTGAATACCGCAGGATACAAATATTTTGCCATAAAACCAGCCTCCCGTTTAATCGTAATGTATACCTCTATACAG
>CAVGKH010000182.1:0-3412 GCA_963629755.1 Gemmiger sp. | reverse complement strand
ATGCACACCACGCTGGCCAGGTTGCCATAAGCTAACCGCTTGGTGCTGCCCTCCTTTCCTTTGGGGATAAAGAGATGCAGCAGCAAATCGGTCATAGGCACTCAAGGCTCCTTTAACTCTGATCTTTTAAAAAAGAGGGCCGCTCCCGGGGGAACGGCCCTCTGGCAAAATTTATGCAGTTCTGTGCGCCTGTATGCTGCAATCAGCGGCGGATGCAGGCATCACGGTCTGCGCCCACCGAGATGTAGGCGATGCGGCAGCCAACCTGCTCTTCCAGGTAATGCACATAGTTCTGTGCCTCGACCGGCAGCTCCTCAAACTTGCGGCAGGCAGTGATATCGCAGTGCCAGCCGGGCAGATACTCCACCACAGGCTTGGCATCGTCCAGCGCCTTGCCCATGGGGAAGCGGTCGGTCTGGGTGCCGTCGGCCAACTCGTAATGAGCCACCACGGGGATCTTTTCCATGTAGTCCAGCACATCCAGCAGCGTGAGCGCCACTTCATCGCAGCCCTGGCAAGCAACGCCATAACGGCTTGCCACCACATCAATGGGGCCTACGCGGCGGGGACGACCGGTAGCAGCGCCGTACTCATGGCCTGCTTCACGCAGCTTGTTCTTTTCTTCTTCTGTCATGGCCAACTCGGCAGTAAAGGGGCCGTCGCCCACGCAGGAGCTGTAAGCCTTCATGATGCCGATAGAAAGGTTCAGTTTGTGGCCGGGGATGCCTGCGCCGATGGGGGCGTAAGCGCCGATCACATTGGAAGAGCTGGTGTAGGGGTAAATGCCAAAGTCGATATCACGCAGTGCACCCAGCTGAGCCTCAAACATGATTTTCTTGCCCTCGCGGTCAGCCTTATCCAGATATTCGCCCACATCGCAGATATAATCATGGAAGATCTCGGCGTACTTCTGGCACCATGCCCACATTTCTTCCAGGTCGGTGGGCTTTGCGCCATAGCAGCCCTCCATCACAAGGTTCTTGCTTTCCACAATGGTAGCCAGGCGCTTTTTCACATTTTCGTCCAAATGCAGCAGGTCGCCCATGCGCAGGGTCTTTTTCATATATTTGTCGGCATAGCCGTAAGCAATGCCACGCTTGGTCGAGCCAAACTGAGCGCCGGTTTTAGAAAGGCGCTCTTCCTCCAGGCCGTCCTGCTCTACATGAAAAGGCATGCAGATGGTGGCACGGTCAGAGATCTTCAGGTTCTTCGGGCTGATCTCAATGCCCTTTTCGCGCAGGCTGGCGATCTCGCCGTCCAGATGGTGCGGGTCAATGAGCATGCCGTTGCCCATTACACACACGATCTCCGGGCGCAGAATGCCGCTGGGCAGCAGATTCAGCACAAACTTGCCTCGCGCATTTTTAACGGTGTGGCCAGCGTTGTTGCCGCCCTGATAGCGTGCAACAATGTCATAGTCCTGGCTGAGCAAATCGACCATACGGCCCTTGCCTTCATCGCCCCAGTTGATGCCGGTGATTGCAGTAAGCATAATAATACCCCTTCAAAAAAAATTTCCAAAGGGCAGCCTTTTCCGAACGCCCTGCCCGGGATCCGCCACCTTCGTGAACCTTTTGCGGCTTTGGGCCGCTTTGCCCCGTGTTGCGGGGCTGTTATGTACGCAGGCTTTTGAGAGCCTGTTCACATACACTATTATTATAGTAAATAAAATTCCGTTTGCCTAGCCTTTTTTTACAAAATCGCCGCCTTTTCCCAAAGGCTTTTCAGCTTTTGGGGGCTGTTTTCGATTTTCTGGCCAGCTTATGGCGCGTGCCGTCCGGCTCTACAATGGTGGTATGGTCCAGCTGCTGCTTTAAGCTGCTGCGAAACGCCTTGATATATTCTTCGCGCAGCGCCTGGCGCTCGGCCTGCTCGGCCTCGGTAAGGCCCTCGGGCGTTTTGCTTTTACGGGTAAGCTCGCTGATGCGGTCAATCTTTTTTTGATCCATTCTGACAGCTCCTAAAATATAAATTTCTATTGCTATTATAACAAATGCCATGCCTTATGCCAAGGCGGCAGATATGCTCTTTTCTTTTTTATAAAAACAAAGGTGACCAGCCAAAGCAGCCAGCCACCTTTGTGATTTGCGGTGCCGCCCCAAAAGGGGCAGCGGTGAAAGAAAGAAAAAGAAAGGAGAAAGGAATATGAGAAACTCTGAAAAATCAGAGTAGGGTTGGTTGTCTAGTCCCCCGCCCGCACCCTCACAGCCTATTGGCCGTGCGTGCTGGCATGGGCAGGGGCCCAGTATAGGGTGTAAGCACCGTTTACGGTGCTTTATTTGCAGTTCATGGGGTGTTTTTGTTTTGTTCCCCTTGACTGACTATACTATACCCTACAATTATGACGAAATTATTACAAAACTATAAAAGAACTGGTAATAAATTGCCTTGAGCGTGAAAAAGCTGTGAAAGCGTATTATAATAAACCTCGTAACAATATATAAGCATAAGCCGCCGCCCTGCGGCTGCCCCTGCTTTACCAGAATCAATATAAAAAGGATCTCTATTATGGCTAACCGCATAAATTATCAGCTGGAAATGGAAAAAGTAATTGCCAAGCTTCCCGCCGGGTCAAAGCCCCGGCTACTGCTGCACGCCTGCTGTGCCCCCTGCTCGAGCGCTGTGCTTGAGTGCCTGCGCGAGCATTTTTCCATTACCATTCTCTACTATAACCCCAACATCTATCCCCCGCAGGAATATCACCGCCGCGAGCAGGAGCTGGAGCGTTTTCTGCACGATGCCAATATGAGTGGCATTTCCCTCATTGAACTGCCCTATGACCCGCAGGAATTTTACACCGCCGTAAAGGGGCTGGAAAATGAGCCTGAACGCGGTGAGCGCTGCACGGTATGCTACCGCCTGCGCATGGAGCAGGCCGCCCGCTATGCCGCCGCCCATGGCTTTGACTGGTTCACCACCACCCTTTCCATCAGCCCGGTAAAAGACCCTGTGCGCATCAACCAGATTGGGCAGGAGCTTGCCCAGCAGTATGGTGTGCCCCATCTGCCCAGCGAGTTTCGCAAGAAAAACGGCTACAAGCGCAGCCTGGAGCTCAGCGCCGAATACGGCCTTTACCGGCAGGATTACTGCGGCTGCGTTTTCAGTGTGCGCAAGCCTGCCGAAGAAAGCCCCGCTGACTAAACAAGCCCAAAATGCACATACTATTCAAAAGCAGGCTGCATGATCGGCCCACCAGAAGCCGCCATCGCCCCGCAGCCCTGCAAAGTAAGCAAAAAAAGGAGTGCATTTTTATGATCGCAACGGTAACCGATGACTGCATTGGCTGCGGCCTGTGCGCCGGCAGCTGTCCTGCCGTGTTTCAGATGAACGATGAGGGCCGCGCCGAGGTAATAGTGCCTGCTGTGCCCGAAGATTTAGAGCAGGAGGCACGCTCCGCTGCCGATGCCTGCCC
>CAVGKH010000181.1:0-3505 GCA_963629755.1 Gemmiger sp. | reverse complement strand
TAGGCTGAGTCGTGTATATCGGATGCGATCATGATCTTCATGGCGTTTCTCCTCTTATTTTATATTTTACTTATTATATAGCATTCCGGCACAGCCTGCCAGCGCTCTTGAAAGGCGGCGAGCATTTTTCGCTGCCCCATGCCCGCAAGCCTTGCCCTGCTGCAAAAGCTGATTTTGCTTATTTTTTTCTGATTTTGGCGTTTTCGATTTTATTTTATAAGTTTTTGTATTCCATATGCGCACATTTGTGCGCATTACTGCAAAATCAGGGGGAATTGTTTTTAAATTCTGTCATATTGCCTATTGTGATTTTTGTATGCGGGCGCTATAATCTAAACAAAGCAGCAAGGGCGCTGTGGGAACCTCCCGCAGCGCCTTTCTTGGTATAAAGACCAAACTGCTTACCGCCTTTTGGGGTAAAAACAGACGGTTCTGATTTTCCTGTGCATCAGGGGTACCCGGTCAGCGCTGCCCCAAGGCCCCGCGCAGAAAAGCAGCACCCCCAACACAAAATCTGTATATAAGGGAGAGGAAGTATTATGGCAGTATCCGTTACCGAACTTTACGGCAGCAAAACTTTCAATGACAAGGTCATGAAAGAGCGCCTGCCCAGCCCCACCTACAAGGCTCTTCGCGCGGCCATTTATGAGCACAAGCCCATCGACCCCGATGTTGCCAATGTGGTGGCCAGCGTGATGAAGCGCTGGGCTATGGAACAGGGCGCAACGCATTACACCCATTGGTTCCAGCCTCTGAACGGCATCACCAGTGAAAAGCACGACAGCTTTCTTTCCCCTGTGAGCGGCGGCGCCGCCATTATGGAATTCAAGGGCAAAGAGCTGATCAAAGGCGAGCCCGATGCATCCAGCTTCCCCAACGGCGGCCTGCGCGCCACATGTGAGGCCCGCGGCTATACCTCGTGGGACCCCACCAGCTATGCTTTTATTAAAGACGATGTGCTGTGCATTCCAACCGCATTCTGCAGCTACACCGGCGAGGCCCTGGATAAAAAGACCCCCCTGCTGCGCTCGATGGATGCCCTGAGCAAGGAAGCACGCCGCATTTTAAAGCTGTTCGGCAAAGATGTAGAGTATGTAAACACCACCGTGGGCGCCGAGCAGGAGTACTTTCTGGTTCGCAAAGAAGACTACGAGCAGCGCCTTGACCTAATCCTTACCGGCCGCACCCTGCTGGGTGCTTCGCCCAGCAAGGGCCAGGAGCTGGAAGAGCACTACTTTGGCGTGATCCGCCCCGAAGTGAGCGCTTTCATGAAAGAGCTGGACGAAGAGCTGTGGAAGCTGGGCATCCCCGCCAAAACCAAGCACAACGAGGTTGCCCCCTGCCAGCATGAGCTGGCCCCTGTGTTCGGCACTGCCAATGTGGCCATCGACCACAACATGCTGACCATGGAAATGATGAAAAAGGTTGCCGAGCGCCATGGCCTGGTATGCCTGCTGCACGAAAAGCCCTTTGACGGTGTGAACGGCAGCGGCAAGCACAACAACTGGAGCATGAGCACCGACACCGAGAACCTGCTGGAGCCCGGTGATACCCCTAAGGAAAACCTGCAGTTCCTCATCTTCCTGGCCGCCATCATCAAGGCCGTGGATGAATATGCCGACCTGCTGCGCACCAGCGTGGCTACCCCCGGCAACGACCATCGTCTGGGTGCCAACGAGGCTCCCCCCGCTATCATCTCCATTTTCGTGGGTGAAGAGCTGGAAGCTGTGATCGACTCCATTGCCTCCAACTCGCCTTACGCCGCCCCCACCAAGCTGAAAATGGATCTGGGCGTAGATGTGCTGCCCAAGTTCAGCAAGGATTCCACCGACCGCAACCGTACCTCGCCCTTTGCCTTTACCGGCAACAAGTTCGAGTTCCGTATGCCCGGTTCCAGCGAGAACCTGAGCGATGCCAACACCATTCTGAACACTGCCGTGGCCAAGAGCCTGCATGACTATGCCGACGAGCTGGAGGGCGCAGAAGACTTTGAAAAGTCCGTTATCGCCCTGATTAAGCGCACCATTCACGACCACCGCCGCGTGATCTTCAACGGCGACGGCTACTCGGCCGAGTGGGAAAAAGAAGCCGAGCGCCGCGGCCTTCCCAACGAGAAATACACCCCCGTTGCCATGAAGGCTCTGCTGGCCGATAAGAACATTGCCCTGATGGAGCAGTTCGGCGTGCTGACCAAGACCGAGATGCACAGCCGCTACGAGGTTGAGATCGAGCACTACAGCAAGGTGATCAACATTGAAGCACTCACCATGCTGGAGATCGTGCGCAAGCAGATCGTGCCCGCCGTGGCCGGTTATACCAGCGAGATCGCCGCTACCGCCGCAGGCAAGCAGGCCGTTTCGGATAAGCTGAGCGTTCGCGCCGAGACCAAGCTGCTGGAAAAGCTTTCTGCCGGTTCTGATGCGCTGAGCGATGCCATCGACGAGCTGCAGGAGGCTTTGGACAAGGCCACTGCCGAGGGCGATGAGCCCGCCAAGAGCTGCCTGTATCACGATGCCGTACTGCCCGCCATGGCAAAGGTACGCACCGTTTCTGATGGCCTGGAGCGCATTTGCGCCGTGGATTACTGGCCCCTGCCCAGCTACAGCCGCATGCTGTTCTATGTGTAAGGCCATGGCCTTTATGGCCCGGTCTGCCGCTGTGCGACAGGCCGCATGAACTTAGCCATTCTCCTTTTCCTATTTTCTACACCAGCCTGAAAGGCCCTTTTTCCGCACTGCGGAGAGGGGGCCTTTCAGGCCTGTTTTTTTGCTCTTTTTTTCAAATTTTGCCCTGTTTCTTCTATGCTTTTCACCTGGTTTGTGGTATAATATATTATGTAAGATTTTGTGTTTTTTCGCCGAAGCAGCCCATATCAAAGCTGGGCGTGCGTTCGGCATTTCGGCAGTAGAAAAAGGGGTAAAAGATGAAGATCGGTTTTGACAACGAAAAGTATCTGAAAATGCAGTCGCAGCATATCCGCGAGCGCATTGCCAAGTTTGACGGCAAGCTGTACCTTGAGTTCGGCGGCAAGCTGTTTGACGATTACCACGCTTCGCGCGTGCTGCCGGGCTTTCAGCCCGACTCCAAGCTGCAAATGCTGCTGCAGCTCAAAGACCAGGCCGAGATCGTGATCGTAATCAGTGCCGAGGATATTGAAAGCAACAAGGTGCGCGGCGACTACGGCATCACCTACGATCTGGATGTGCTGCGCCTGATCGATGCCTTTCAGGGCATGGGCCTGATGGTGGGCAGCGTTTGCCTGACCAAGTTTGCCGGGCAGCCCACCGCCGAGGCTTTTCAGAACCGGCTCGAGGGCATGGGCATCCGCTCTTACCGCCATTACAAGATTCCCGGCTACCCCAGCGATGTAGAGCGCATCGTGAGCGACGAGGGCTACGGCCGCAACGATTACATTGAAACCAGCCGCCCGCTGGTGGTGGTAACAGCCCCCGGCCCCGGCAGCGGCAAAATGGCCACCTGCCTGAGCCAGCTGTACCATGAATAC
>CAVGKH010000180.1:0-3523 GCA_963629755.1 Gemmiger sp. | reverse complement strand
TAGATGGGTCAGCTTTCATGACAGCCACCCATTAGTTGATAATGTCAAAGTCGGTGACCTTGCCGAAACGGCTGGTATCAAAACTGATGGTGTGGCCGATGATGCCATCAACTTGGCCGCCACACTCGGCGATCAGTTCTGCACCCACGCCATCGCAGGATACTTTCACAATCTGCACGCCCTGGCCCTCGCCAGCAAAGCGTTTTTGGATGCCATGCGGCATAAGATTATCGTAAGGGTATTCAATGTTCGTTTCCGGATTTTTAAAAGTTCCGCTCTTGCGCTCTACGCCAATTACTTCAATTTTCATGTTTTTCTACCTTTCTGTTTCTATGTTTTTTGATTGGCTTTAACAGCTTTTGCTGTTGCATACATTATGGAACAGAAAGAGCTGTGAAAAACTTATCCACTTTGCTTGACAGTGAAACAGGAAAAAGGTATCATTATTTTATACAAAAATGAACGGAGGAAGTGCCCTGATGGCAGTCAATTTTAATGGGAAACACCTGAAAAAGTTTATCTCCGATTTTGAGTATACCGCACTTTATCCCCAGGTAGAAACAGCGCACAAGCTGCTGCATGCAAAAACCGGCCCCGGCAACGATTTTCTGGGCTGGATGAGCCTGCCTGAAGATTACGATAAAGAAGAATTCGGCCGCATCAAGGCCGCCGCCGAGAAGATCCGCAGCGATTCGGATATTCTGCTGGTGGCAGGCATCGGTGGCAGCTACTTGGGTGCGCGCGCTGTGATCGAGGCCTGCAAGGGCGTGTATCACAACGAGCTGACCGACGGCCCCAAAATTTATTTTTGCGGCAACAGCATTTCGCCCAGCGCTTTAAACAATATCATCGCCCTTACCAAGGGCAAGCGCTTTTCCATCAATGTGATCTCGAAGAGCGGCACCACCACCGAGACCGCGCTGGCATTCCGCGTGCTGCGCAAGCTGCTGGTAGACAGTGTGGGTGAAGAAGAAGCTAACAACCGCATTTATGCCACGACCGACCGTGCCAAGGGCACGCTCAAGCAGCTGGCCGATGCCAAGGGCTGGCCCACCTTTGTGGTTCCCGATGATGTGGGCGGTCGCTACAGCGTGCTTACCGCTGTGGGCCTTTTGCCCATCGCCGTGGCCGGTATCGATATCGACCGGCTCATGCAGGGCGCACAGGATGCCATGAAGCAGTTTGGCGAGTGCAGCATGGAAAACCCCGCCTACCAATATGCCATGACCCGCACCATTTTGTACCGCAAGGGCAAAAAGGTAGAAACACTGGCCTGCTTTGAGCCGGATTTTGCCATGATGAGCGAGTGGTTCAAGCAGCTGTACGGCGAGAGCGAAGGCAAAGACCAGAAGGGCCTAATGCCCACCAGTTGCATTTTCAGCACCGATCTGCACTCGATGGGCCAGTACCTACAGGACGGCAGCCGCATCATGTTTGAGACCTTTGTGGATGTAAAACAGCCTGCAAAAGACCTGTATCTGGAAGAATTGGAAGGCAACTTTGACGGCCTTAACTTCCTTTCGGGCCAGAACATGAGCGTTGTGAACCGCAAGGCCATGGAGGGCACCATTCTGGCACACACCGATGGCGGCGTACCTGTAGGGCTGATCGAAGTGGATGCGCTGGATGCCTACAACCTGGGCGTGCTGATCTATTTCTTCTGGAAGGCCTGCGCGGTGAGCGGCTATATGCTGGGCGTAAACCCGTTTGACCAGCCCGGCGTGGAAAGCTATAAAAAGAATATGTTTGCCCTGATGGGCAAGCCCGGCTATGAAGATATGAAGGCCGAGCTGGAAGCCAAGCTTCGCTGAGGCGCAGAAGCAAAGGCACAGAAAATAGGAATACATTTGTCTTGACGCCCTGCAAGGGGCTTCAACACAGCCCTGGCGGGGCGTATCCGGCGGGGCTGGAAAATACAAGGAGGTAACTCTTATGATTAAACTGATTGTTGGCACCAAGGGTTCCGGCAAAACCAAAACCATGATCGATATGATCAACGATGCAACCAAGACCGCGACCGGCAATGTGGTCGTGATCGAGAAGTCCATGCAGCTGACGACCAGCATCAACCATGCTGCCCGTTTGGTGGATGTGGACGAATATAAGATCAGCGGCGCTGACATGCTGTACGGCTTTGTGGCTGGCGTGCTGGCAGGCAACTACGATATCACCCATATGTTCATTGACGGCATTCTGAAGGTTTGCGGCCAGGATCTCGAGGCGGCAGGCCGTGTGCTGAACGCCATCAATGCGGTGTCCGGCGACAGTGTAAAGGTGGTCGTAACCATCTCTGCAGATGCAGAAAACCTGCCCGAGAGCATTAAAAAGTTCCTGTAATCGAAAAATACGATCACAGTCATCAAAAAGCGGCGGGCGGCAGAAAAAAATCTGTTTTCCGCCGCATTTTTGTGTTGACAAACGACAAACTTGCGGGT
Source organism: Gemmiger sp. (assembly GCA_963629755.1). Lineage (GTDB taxonomy): Bacteria > Bacillota > Clostridia > Oscillospirales > Ruminococcaceae > SFIE01. Next base: position 1,088 of record CAVGKH010000180.1, on the reverse strand, counting down.
ATAATCATTTAGTAACCTTTTGAGGTAAAAGTATGCAATTTGATCTGCAAAAGTTTTATAAAACAGCCGATAAGCCCTATTCTGTGCAGTTTTCTGCCGATTTAAGCGGTATGGATCTGCCCGGCTATACGCTTGCAGAGCCTGCCAGGTGCAGCTTTCGGACAGTGCCCACGGCAGACGGCATAGAGCTGACGCTGAGCGTGAACGCACAGATCGCCGGTGAATGTGCCCGCTGTTTAGAGCCTGTGCAGCAAAGCTGCGATTTTACCCGTGAGTGGCAGTTTACCGAAGCCGATTTAAAGGCCGGTGAGTATGAGCTGCCGATCAATGCAAAAGGTGTTTTGGAGCTGGAAGAGCTGGTTTTTCAGGAAATCATCTTTGAGACTCCTTCCGTGCTGCTCTGCAGCCCGGATTGTTCGGGACTATGCCCCATTTGCGGCAAGAAAAAAGCGGCAGGCTGCTCCTGCCACCAGGCTGAGGAAGCCGCCCCCGCAGATGCAAGGCTTAGCATATTACAACAACTGCTTAATTGAATCTCACCCAAGGAGGTGCTTAAAAAATGGCAGTACCTAAGAGAAAGGTTTCCAAGGCCCGCCGTGACAAGCGTCGCAGCAATGTGTGGAAGCTCCAGGCTCCCGCACTGGTCAAGTGCTCTCACTGCGGTGAGCTGAAAGTCCCTCACCAGGTTTGCGGCAACTGCGGCTACTACAAGGAGAAGGAAATCGTCAAGAAAGAGGCTTAATTGGCTTCTGACAAAGGGGAGGGCTTTGCCTTCCCCTTTTTTCTGTATTATGGCCTTTTTGCAAGGCATAATATACCATCAGTGGACAAGGGACAACATGCCTGCCAGCGGCCATAATTGGTGCTGGCTGTGTCATCCTCCTCGGCGGGCGCCAGCCCGCTGTCGTCGTCTTTCGTGCCAGCCCCAATTCTATCTCGCTGGCAGGTGCTTCGCAGTTTTTCGGGAGCAGATTTGGCAGCTGGCAAGGCGGCCAAAGCAGCCTTGCTGGCGCAAGGCAATGCGGGCCAACGATGCCCAGCGGGCAAATATGACCCGAAAAACCATGTCGCTCCTTGTTCACTGATGG
>CAVGKH010000179.1:0-3535 GCA_963629755.1 Gemmiger sp. | reverse complement strand
AGTACCAGGCTTTCACCCACGCACTGAGCAAATAAAACCTGTCACATTTTGCCGCCAAAGCCATGGTATGCTGACCTCATAACGATTTGAGGGAGGCACCGCATGGGCAGAGGCAGACTATCAGGACAGCAGGGCATGGCGCGCACGATTGCGGCCGCTGTACCCACACCACCTCCAGCAACGGCCCCTGCGCCACAGCAGGCAGCAACGCCCTATCAGCAGGCGCTGACCGCTGCAAGGCGCGATGACGGTTCAGTGGACATAACCCAGCTGTCCGGGCTGAGCGATGGGCAGCTCGACCATGTGCTCAACTCCATCAAGTCGCACACCACAGTAGACCTGCCCCAACAGGGTGTTACCAAGCAGCAGATCACAGATACACAGAGATTCTTTAACGCCATCGGCTGGACAAGCCGAACGACCGATCTGATCACCGGTGATAAGGCTTTCTTAACAGCGGCAAGAGCTGCTAACGCGGAGATTCTGTATCACACAGACGATGCCGCAGAGGCTCATGTCCCCAACGCAAAGGTTCTGGCCGATCAGTTCATGAGCCGAAAAGAGCGACAGTATCTCAGCGGCGGCTACTATGGAGATGGCACCTATTTTGCCAATCGCGCCACTGGGTGGGGCGGTTCATGGAGCTATGGCGAGAGTACAGGTTCTACCCAGTTTCGCAGCTTTTTGAATCGCAAGGCGAAAGTTATTAGCGACAGCGCTCTGGATAGACAGTTTCGAGCATGGAGTGCCTCTCACCCGAAAGCCTATCGGAATCTGGTGGGTTTTTCCCAAGGGTACCATCTCAACGGCGGCAGCACCGATGGCAGCAAATCCATATTCGCTGCTATGTGCGGGTACAATGTCATCAGTTCCGGTGACGGCTACTACACCGTGCTCGACCGAAGCGCGGTAACCACACAGAAAAAAGTTTTAACCCGGGTAAGTGCTCTTAACCCGAAAGACCCAACCTGGTAATTTCAGGAGGAATAAGCCATGACTCAAAAATTCAGAAACCCGCGCGAAGTAGACACCCGTGATTCCGGAGACTGGTGGCAGGCAGACCTCATGTACAAGATCGAGACAGCCCGGAAAGCCGCAAGAAAAGCGGGCAAGACCCTCACGGAAGCTCAGGGCAAACAGATAGTCAAAGATCACTGGGCAGAAGCAGCCCGGGAAGACGAAGCCAAGCGCGCTGCGAAAAAAGCTGCAGCAGGCAAGAAAAAGCCTGCGGCCAAGAAGAAATAAAACCTGTCACATTTTTGATTTCAGCCCATGCTACAATAGCCTTGCTCGGGTAACAGCGCATGGGTTCATTCCTAAAACATCCGATACGCCCCCGGCCGGTCTTGTCCTTTCTCCGGCCGGGGGCAAACTCGTCACATTTTCCTCCCTAGCCTTTGGTACGATTTTACCAAAGGCTTTTTTATTTTGGAGGAACAGCATGGAAGTTCAGAACCGCAAGCTTAGCGAGATTACCCCCTACGACAACAACCCGCGCAACAACGCCGCTGCTGTGCGCCCGGTCGCAAACAGCATTAAAGAATTCGGATTCCAGCAGCCCATCGTGGTGGACAAGGACGGTGTAATCATCGTCGGCCACACCCGCTACAAGGCCGCCAAAATGCTCAAGCTGGAGACCGTGCCCGTGGTGGTAGCCGACAAGCTCACCCCCGAGCAGGTAGCCGCCTACCGGATTGCCGACAACAGCAGCGGTGAGGTGGCGACCTGGAACCTCGACCTGCTCAATGTAGAGCTCCTGGGCCTGGATTACGACATGTCGCAGTTCGGCCTGGACATCGAGCAGCCCGACCTCGACCCCGAGGTGCAGGATGACGACTATGAAATCGAGCTGCCCGAGGAGCCCACTGTGCAGCAGGGCGACATCTACCAGCTGGGCGACCACCGCCTGATGTGCGGTGACAGCACCGACCCCCGGGATGTACAGGCCCTCATGGGCGGCGAGCTGGCAGACATGCTACTGACCGACCCGCCCTACAATGTGAACTACCAGGGCAGCAACGGCAAAAAAATTCAGAACGACGATATGGGAGAAAGCCAGTTCCGGCAGTTTCTTCTGCAAGCCTACAGCTGTGCCATTGAAGCCTGCCGCGTAGGCGCAGCAGCCTATATCTTCCATGCGGATACCGAGGGTGAGGCATTCCGCGCCATGTTTCGGGAGGCAGGCTGGGAGCTGCACGGCTGCCTGATCTGGGTCAAGAACAGCCTGGTGCTGGGCCATGCAGACTATCAGTGGCAGCACGAGCCCTGCCTGTACGGCTGGAAGCCCGGAGCCGGTCACTATTTCGTGAACGACCGCAGCCTGACCACCGTGATCGACGATGCCAAACCCGAGGACCTCAAGAAGCTCAGCAAGGCAGATCTGCTGGAATGGGCCACCAAGGCGCAGCAGTATCTGAACCGGGAGCCTAGCACGGTGCTGCGCTACGACAAGCCAAAAGCCAATGCCGAGCACCCCACCATGAAGCCCGTGCCCCTGGTAGGCCATCTCATCAAGAACAGCAGCCGCGCAAACCAGATCGTGCTTGACCTGTTCGGCGGCAGCGGCAGCACCCTGATTGCCTGCGAGCAGCTGAATCGAAAGTGCTGCACCATGGAGTTTGACCCGCAATATGCCGAGGTCATCATTAAGCGCTGGGAGGCATTCACAGGCCGTCAGGCAAAGAAGATCAGTTAATGAATACCCGTACACCACAAAAGCGTAAAACGCGCGCACAGAGGCAGCCAGAGGGAGGTGTGAGCCTTGCCACGCAATAGACCAAAACCAGATAAGTGGCTGGAGCCAAACAACCTCTTGCTGCTGCAATACAAAAGCTTGACGATTTCCTACAGCAGACCGGGCGGCAAAAGCAGCAGCTGCGTGAGACCGTGGCAGGCTTCGGCCGCAGCGAAGCGGCCAGGGCCAGCCATGCAGCCAGAGCATTGACAAACGCTGCCGGGCGGCAGATAATCAAGGTGGAAAAGGTCTCTACCACCGGGCCTAAAAATTCCATCACCCAAAGGGTCAGCGCCAAAGGCGGCATAGACCGGAACTACTACGACGGTTCCGGACGGCAGATCAAGCAGATCAGCAACCACGACCATGGGCACAAAAAGGAATCTGCATTCGGCAACCACGGCGAGCACGCCCATGACTACAGGTGGGGTGCTGACGGCAACCTGCAGCGTTCAACTGCCCGTGAGCTTAGCTCAGAGGAACGAAAGGAAAACAGTGACATTTTATGACTAATCTTGACCTTATCCGCACGGCAGTCATCGATAACGCGACCCTGTGCGAGTTTTCTTATCATGGCAAGGACGGGAACATTGACCCCTGGTATGATGGGAGGCCCGATTCTTTTCTGCTTTGGTTTGACGGCAAGGAACAGCTCGTGCACGGCTTTGATGAAGTCGAGAACACCCCGTTCTTTGACGGGCATTCCCTGCTGGAGATCGAAAGCCAGCTCACAGGAATAGACTGGTAACACGGCACAAAGCCCCGGAGCTTAACAGCAGCTCCGGGGCTTTGCTTTTACTC
>CAVGKH010000178.1:0-3535 GCA_963629755.1 Gemmiger sp. | reverse complement strand
ATTGATATCCCGTTCGATTTGAGCAAGGTGCTGTTCATTACTACGGCCAACGACCTTTCTGCGATTCCCGGCCCGCTGCGTGACCGCATGGATGTGATCGAACTGCCCAGCTATACCCGCGTAGAAAAATTCAATATTGCCAAGCACCACCTGCTGCCCAAACAGTTAAAAAACACCGGCCTGCAGGGTAAGGTGACGATGGCGAATGCTGCCCTTTACGGCATCATTGATGGCTATACCCGCGAGGCAGGCGTGCGTAATCTGGAGCGTGTGATCCAGCAGGTTCTGCGCCGCTGTGCCCGTCAGGTAGCCGCAGGAGAAGCAGAAAAAATTTCTGTTTCCGCTTCCATGCTGGAAGATCTGCTTGGACCCCGCAAGATAAAGCCGGATTATATCAGTCGCAGCAATACGGTCGGCATCGCCAATGGCCTTGCATGGACGAGCGTAGGCGGTGAAATGCTGCCCATTGAAGTGCAGGTGATCCACGGCGGCAGCGGAAAGATCGAAGTTACAGGTTCTTTGGGCGATGTGATGAAAGAAAGCGCTAAGCTGGCGATTACCTATGTGCGTGTGAACGGCGAAAAATACGGTATTGATACCGCCAGCCTGAAAGAAATGGATCTTCATATCCATGCACCGGATGGTGCAACACCTAAGGACGGCCCCAGCGCTGGCGTAACACTGACCACGGCACTGGTATCATGCCTTTCCGGCTGGCCCGTGCGTGCCGATGTAGCGATGACGGGCGAGATTTCTCTGCATGGCCGTGTTTTGCCGATCGGCGGCTTAAAAGAAAAAAGCATGGCAGCGTATCGTGAAGGCATGAAAACCGTGCTGATTCCCAAGGATAATGAGAGTGATCTTTATGAGGTCGATCAGGAAGTGAAAGATGCGATTCACTTTATGCCGATGACGGATCTGACGCAGGTACTGAAAGCGGCGTTGATCAAGCCGACTTCGGCTAAAATGCAGGGAGGCAAAGCCGAAAAGGAGCACGAAGTTGTTCCTGCCGCCAAATCGGCTAAAAAGCCTGCGCCCGCCTTAATGTAAAAGCAGAACCGATGGAGGGTTCCCATGAATTTTCAAAAAGCAGATTTTATTGCATCATACGGTATTTCCAGCCAGTTGCCCGAGAGCGACCGTGTAGAATTCGTTTTTTCCGGCCGCTCCAATGTGGGAAAATCCAGTTTGATCAACCGTCTGTGCAGCCGTAAAAATCTGGCGCGTGTCAGCTCTACCCCTGGCAAAACGGCTACGATCAATTTTTATAGTGTCGATGATCTGTATTTTGTTGACCTACCCGGATATGGATATGCAAAGGTCTCCAATGCAGACCGTGAGCGGTGGGACGAACTGATCAATAGCTATTTTGAAGCCAATCGCAACAATGAGCTGTTGATCCAGCTGCTGGACTGCCGCCATGACCCCAGTGCAGACGATGTGCAGATGTTGGAATTTCTGCACTTTCACCGCATTCCGTTTGTGATCGTGCTTACCAAGGCGGATAAGCTGAAGAAAAGCCAGATTGCCGAGGCAAAGGCAAAATTTGATAAAATCGGAGCAGAATACGGCTGTAAAGCTGTATTCCTTACCAGCTCTGAAAAGGGAACCGGCATTGACGATTTCAAGAGGTATTTAGAATCTGTGCTGGTCGAGCGTGCACAGCAGCAGGAGTGACCATGGCCTACAACGAGTTTGCCTATTTTTATGATGAATTCAATGGTGAAGCTGATTACGATGCTTTATTTGCTTATGTGCTGCAAAAACTGAAACATAACGGCATTCAGGATGGCATCGTGGCTGATTTTGGCTGCGGTACAGGCGATCTTACCCTGATGCTCAGCCAGGCGGGCTATGATGTGATCGCTATTGATCAGTCGGAAGAGATGCTTGCCGTTCTTCGTGATAAGGCAGATCAACTCGGAATTTCGCAAAAGCTGTTGCTGCTGAGGCAGGATCTTTTGCAGCTTGATCTTTTTGGAACGATCCGGGCAGCTGTTTCAACTTTTGATACCTACAGCCATATCGGTCCGTGGCCCAGCTTTGAAAAGGCTATTCGCCGCGCGGCATTTTTTATGGAAAAGGGCGGCGTGTTTTTATTTGATTTGAATACGCCCTATAAAAATAAAGAGGTGCTGGGCGAAAACCTTTTTACTTTTGATGGACCGGATGCCAGCTGCCGTTGGCAGAATCATTATCTGCCGCAAGAGCAGGCGGTAGAGATCAATATCGATATTCACTACAAGGATACCGATGAGAATTTTCATGAGCAGTTTAAAGAGTATTCCTATGAACTTGCGCAGGTAAAAAAGGCCTTGGAAAAATACGGCTTTTATGTGCAGTCGGTAGAAGACGGTGAATCTTTTGGGCCACTGCAGCCAAACAGCCAGCGATTTATTTTTACCTGTGTCAAGCAATATACCCAGGAGGGAGCAGAACAAAATGAGTAATATGATCCGTGCGCTTTCTGAAAACGGCGGCGTTGTTTTTTGCGGGGTGGATTCCACCAATATCGTGAGCCAGATGGAGGCGTACCAGCATCCCAGCGCTGTGGTAACGGCAGGGCTGGGCCGTTTGCTTACAGCCGCCTCGCTGATCGGTATTATGCTGAAAAACACGGAAGACAGCGTTACCCTGCGTGTAGAGGGTGACGGCCCTGCCGGGTTATTGCTCGCCGTAGGCGACGGCCTTGGCAATGTTAAAGGCTATGCGGCTAACCCTATTGTAGAGATTCCGCCCCGCGAAGATGGGCATTTGAATGTAGGCGCTGCGGTTGGCAAGGGCACACTCAGCGTGGTGCGCGATCTTGGCCTGAAAGAGCCTTATGTGGGCCAGGTGCCGCTGGCTTCCGGTGAGATCGCCGAGGACATCGCTTCGTACTATGCCACCAGCGAGCAAATTCCAACCGTGTGTGCATTGGGGGTGCTGGTCAACCCTGATTTGACGGTTTCCTGTGCAGGGGGCTTTTTGCTGCAGTTGCTTCCAGGTGCCAGCGAAGAAGAGATCTCTACGCTGGAAAAGAATATTGCTGCCATGCCCAGCATGACTACCTTGCTTTCTGAGGGCAAAACACCTGAGGATATCATGAATCTGGCCATGGCTGGCTTTAACCCCAATGTGCTGGATACTTATCAAGTAGAGTATAAGTGCAGCTGCAGTGAGGAGCGTGTACGTCGTATGCTGCGTTCGCTTGGCCAAAAAGAATTGATCAAGCTGCGTGATGAAGACCCTACTGCCGAAGTAAAGTGCCAATTCTGCGATAAGATCTATCATATAGATTTGAATGAAATGATCGGCACGCAGAACTGATAAAAGACTAGTACAGCAAACTTTCTTGGAAAAATTTGACTTAAATTTAAAATTTGTCAAATTTTTTCAAGAAAGTAGTTGACAAAAGAGGAGAGGGAGGGTATAATAAACAAGTCGCCCGGAGAGAGCGCACTGTGAACTCTCGACAAGCGGCTGTAGCTCATCTGGTAGAGCGCCACCTTGCCAAGGTGGAGGTAGCGAGTTCGAGCCTCGTCAGCCGCTCCAT
>CAVGKH010000177.1:0-3578 GCA_963629755.1 Gemmiger sp. | reverse complement strand
AGTGGGTGGATTTTGTGGCTGAATTCTGGCATTGCCGCTGCGTCAGCGAGAAATCCGAAAAGGTCTTCACAAGCAAATATCAGCGTTGGTGCAGAAAACACGGCTACAATTTCAGCGAGGAAAAAGCGCATACCATTCATGCCGAGGCAAGCGGCCACATTGGCGTCATGCCAATGTCCGAAACGACCAAGCTGCTTGTTGAGCAAGCTGTTGCTCAACTCAGAGCGACTTCTGCTGCGCTTGCCGCACTCAAACACGAAATGCAATCGTTGGCCTCCATGCTACCGGAATATCCCGTTGTCATGGATATGTTCGGCGTAGGTCCGACTCTGGGTCCGCAACTCATAGCCGAAATTGGCGATGTGCGCCGCTTTTATTCCAAGAAAGCACTCGTGGCCTACGCCGGCCTTGATGCTCCGCCGAATGACTCTGGAGACGTGACTGGCAAGCACAAATCCATGAGCAAAATTGGCGCATCCTCCTTGCGGCGGACGCTGTTCCTTGTCATGAGTGTCTATTTGCAGAACGCTCCTCTGGATGAACCGGTCTACCAGTTCATGGACAGGAAACGCACCGAGGGCAAACCCTACCGCGTCTACATGATGGCTTCGGCAAACAAGTTTCTGCGGATCTACTACGCCACCGTGAAGGCCTATCTGGAGTCGCTGGAACAAGTCTGATCTTGCCACATAACGTTGGCTGGCCGCCGTTTCAAATTTGAGACGCGAAGCGGCTTGGTTTGGTGTAGCCTTTTTGCGCAGCAAATTACCTCGAAATTTCTACTTGACTTTTCTTAGCAGGTCTTTTGATCTTTGGGCCAAAGGCCCTGTATGCTGCCGTTGGTTCTTGCCCGTATCATACTACTTTTTATAGATAAAAAGCAATCATTTGATAATTATTACTAATTTTGTGGACCATATTTAGTAATAATTCCTATTTATAAGATACAGCTTTTCTGCTATACTCTAGCCATAGGAAAAAACACCGCTGCAACACAGCGAATGAAAAATAAAAGTTTAACGGAGGAAATGAATATGAAAGTTTATATCTGCGAGCATTGCGGCAATATGATCGAATTTATCAAAAATAAGGGTGTGCCCGTTCAGTGCTGCGGCCAGGCCATGACCGAACTTGTTCCCGGCACCTCTGACGGCGCTGCCGAAAAGCATGTGCCTGTATACACCGTAAACGGTGATTTTGTCCGTGTGACCGTTGGCTCTGTAGAGCACCCCATGGCTGAGGTGCATTATATTGAATGGATTGCCGTAGAAACCGAGTGCGGCATCTACCGCAAGAACTTAAAGCCCGGCGAAGCCCCCAAAGCCTGCTTTACGCTGGGCACCGGCGAAACCGTGCAGGGTGTATATGCCTACTGCAACCTGCATGGGCTCTGGAAGGCTGAATGATCTGCTGCCTCTATTTTCTTCAACAGTAAAAGCGCGAAGCTTTCGGCATGCCCGGCGGCTTCGCGCTTTTTGCTGTTTTCTTTTGCTTTAATTAAAAATCTATCTCTTCGAGCCGCTGCAGCGAAAGGATATAGACCTCCAGCGCTTCCAGCATTCTGCGCCAGTCGGCCCCCTCGTTTGCACCGTGGATCGGCCCCGCAAACGGGGGCATAGGGTCATCGGTGTGCTCCGGGCCAAAGCTTACTGCCAGCGGAAAATGCCTTGCATAGGTGCCACCGCCGATCGTAAAGGGCTTTTTGCCTTCGCCCGTTACCTCATTATAGGTATCGATCAGGGTTTGAATGGCCGGGTGGTCCGGCTCAATGTAAAATGGCACCTCGCACTCTACATCAGTCAGCTTCATGCAGCTGCAGGCTTTTGCAAAGCCCTGCTCCAGCTTTTCTTTGGTCATGGTGGTGGGGTAGCGGATATCCACGCTCTGCGAAAGCACGCCGTCTTTCAGTTCGACCATGCCGCCCACCAGTGTAAGCGGCGTAAAGCGGCCATCGCTGGCGGCAAGGCCTACTCCGCTGCCATCGGTGGCACTGTGGATCTTATGCAGTGCCTGCAGGCAGGCCAGCTCTTTGCCGTGGAACAGCCCGCTTTTTAACAGACAGTCTGCCACCAGGCCGATGGCGTTGCGCGTGCCTGCCGGAATGCTGGCATGGCCGCTGATGCCCCAGCCCCGTACCCAGGTGCGCTCGGGGCCATCGGCCTCCAATGTGATATGCTCCATAGGCGGCAAAGCGCTCATGGGGGCAGCCACCAGAGCGGCGGCCTGGTCGGGCACGGCATTCATGGCAACACCGCCCTCAAATTTGAGCAGCCTGCCCTCTAATTTTTCTGAGCGCAGCCACCCCTGAAAAATGCCCTTTTCGCCGTTGCACACAGGGAATTCGGCATCGGGCGTAAAGCAAAAAGCAGGCTGCGGGCAGTTTTGGGCAAAATATTCTATATCTCCCATGCCGCTTTCTTCATTGGCCCCCAGCAGCACACGAATGGGGTACCGCAGCGCCTTGCCCTGCTCGCGCAGATATTTAAGCGCGTACAGGCACAAAAGCACCGGACCCTTGTCGTCCATCACACCGCGGCCCAGCACCCAGCCTTCTTTTTGGCGCAGGGTGAAAGGGTCATCATCCCACCCGTTGCCGGCCGGAACAACATCCAGATGGCCGATCACGCCCAGATATTTTTCTTTTTCTTTGCCGGGCAGCTCGGCCCAGCCGATATACCCTTGCTCATTGTGTGTGCCAAGCCCCAGTTCTTCGCTGATTTTCAGTGCTTCCTCCAAAGCAGCCTTGGGGCCGGGGCCAAACGGAGCACCGGGCCGCGGCTCGCCCTCAGTGCTGGGGATAGCCACCAAACGGGCCAGGTCACGCAGAATATTCTGCTCGTTGGCCCGGATAAAGCTTTGAATATTCTCTCTTTCCTGTGTAAGCATATCGGTTTTATCCTTTCTCTTTTATAAAAACAGTCTTATTTTTCTTGTTATCCTGTAATGCCTTTAAAATAAAGCCGCCCATGATCACTACCGGAATAGAAACCGAAAGCGAGACCGGCTCTACAAATGCCCCAAGAATTCCTCCTAAAATTGTGCAAACCACAGCAGCAGCTATCACTTTGGCTCGTTCCTTTCTCTTTTTCTCTTTTTACCTTATCAGTATACTCCATTTTCTTTAGCTAATAAAGCCCAATTCTATTGCAAGGCAGGCACAGATGCACTATACTGAAAAGCGTTTTGTTTTTGCAGAGGTCTTTACCGCTTCTGCCCTTTAGGGAAAGTTTTGAAAGGATGGAAAATCGTGAAATACCTAAAGCAGCTTTTACTGATTCTGGGCATTTCGTTTGCGGGCGAAGTGCTGAAATATTTTTTGCCGCTGCCGATCCCCGCCAGCATTTACGGCATGGTGATCTTATTTGTGCTGCTGCAAAGCGGCAGGCTACCGCTTTCGGCTGTGCGTGAAACCGGAAACCTGCTGATTGCCGTGATGCCTGTGATGTTTATTCCCGCCGGGGTGGGCCTGATGGCCAGCTGGGATATTCTGCGCCCGCTTCTTGTGCCCGTAGCGGTGATCACGGTCGCTGTGCTGATCGTTGTAATGGCGGCCAGCGGCCTTGTTGCCCAGCATATTT
>CAVGKH010000176.1:0-3659 GCA_963629755.1 Gemmiger sp. | reverse complement strand
GTGCGGCACACAGCTGTAAAAAATAGAGGCGCTGGTTTTGCCGCCAGCAAACGAGCTTTGAAAAGAGCGGGATCTTTCCCGCTCTTTTTTCTGAAAAAGCCCGCAGAAAGCGGCTCAAAAGCTACTTTTTGGGCACATATAACAGACTTTTGCACAAAAAAACAGCATTAGCATAAGAAAATGGATAAATTGCCATTTTATGCTTGAAATCAAAGCACGGGTGGTATAGAATATACAATACAACTTTGCCTACGGCACATCCGGGAAAAATGGAGGGCCAAAGTGGATTTTGAACAGAAAGAGCATTATCAGGTGCAGGATCTGATCCGTATTGTAGAGATCCTGCGCGACCCGGTAAATGGCTGCCCGTGGGACCGTGTGCAGACCCATGCCTCGATCCGCATGAATTTTTTGGAAGAGACCTATGAGGTTTTAGAGGCGATCGACCGTGAGGACCCTGTGCTTCTTTGTGAAGAACTTGGCGATGTGCTGCTGCAGGTCGCTTTGCACAGCCGCATGGAAGAGCAGTGCGGCCGCTTTGGATTTGACGATGTATGCAATGGAATATGCCATAAGCTGATTTTAAGGCATCCCCATATTTTCGGCTCGGCAGACCCTCAAAATGATGCCAATGCAGTATTAGATAATTGGGATGCGATCAAAAATAAAGAAAAGGGCCGCACTTCTGTTAAAGACGAACTGGAAAGCGTGCCCGTTACGCTGCCGGCACTGATGAAAGCAGCGAAAATGCAAAAGCGCACTGCGCGCTATGGCTATGGGGCAAACTCGCTGCCGCAGGCAGAAGAAAGCCTGCACACCGCAGTGGAGGCGCTGCAAAAAAGCCCGAACGAAAAAAGCGTAGGAGAGCTTTTGTTTGCTGCTGTGCAGGTGGCACGCGCCGCCGGGGTAGACCCGGAGCTTGCCCTTGAAAAGGCAACACAGGCGTTTTCGGCCTATGTGATCGGCTGCGAAGGCGCAAAATAAAATAGGCAGTTTTCAGAGGGATTATAAAAACGCCCTTTGTGCTGATATAAAGGACATTTGTGGAGGTATTTAATTATGACTAAAGTTGAACTGATCGCTCAGGTAGCAGAAAAGACCGGCACTTCCAAGAAAGCTTCTGAGGAGGCTGTAGCCGCTGTTCTGGCTTCTATCACCGAGGCTCTGCAGAACGGTGAGAAGGTTTCTCTGGTTGGCTTTGGCACTTTTGAAGTGAAAGAGCGCGCAGAGCGCACTTGCATGAACCCCCAGACCAAAGAGACCATCAATGTTCCCGCCAGCAAGGCCCCTGCTTTCAAGGCCGGTAAGGCTTTGAAGGATGCTGTAAACGCATAAGCTTTTTTAGCATGCTTCCCGCTGCCGGTGCACCGGCAGCGGGTTTTTCCCATTTTAAGAGGTGTTTTTATTTATGAGACTGGATAAGTATTTGAAGGTCAGCCGCCTGATCAAGCGCCGCACGGTGGCCAATGATGTTGCCGATGCAGGCCGCATTTATGTGAACGGAAAGGCGGTAAAGCCTAGCTATGCTGTAAAGGTGGGCGATGTGATCGAGATCACCTTCGGCAATAAGCCCGTAAAGGTAAAGGTGCTTTCGGTGGAGGATAATGTGCGCAAGGATGTGGCACGCGAAATGTATGAAGCCATTGAAGGCTGAAAACGCTGTGCTTTTGTTCTGAAAGCGGCGGGCATGGAATAAGTATGGGATAAAAAGACCCCAAAGGAGGCCATGTCCTGTATGCAGAACAAAACCATCCCTGCTGCGGCAGCGGAACAGAAAAGCCCGGCTTTGCCGCATAATCTGATTATAGAAAATCGCCACCTGGCTACGGCGACCGACGTTACGCGCATCGTGAGCTATGATGATACCGCAGCCTCTTTAGAAACACAGCAGGGGGCGCTTACCATTGGCGGGCGCGGGATCCAGGTAAGCGAGTTGAGTCTGCAGACGGGCGAACTGAAAATTTACGGCCAGATTGATTATGTGCAGTACAGTGACCCGCAGGAAAGGCCTGACCGCTTTTTGCGGCGCTTTTGGCATTAAATGGCGGTATCGTTGGTTCCGGGGCAGATCGCCTCAGATATGCTTGCCTGCCTGGGGCTGGGGCTTTTGCTTGCGCTGCTGCATGATTCGGTTTTGTTTTTAACAGAAAAATCAAGGGCTTTTACATTTTTCTTGGATCTTTCTGCTTTTGCGGCAGCGGCAGTTCTGCTGCAGGCTTTTGCTGCAGGGCAGAGCCTTTCCGGCATTCCGTGCGGCTATATGGCCGGGGCTATGCTGCTGGGGGCGCTTGCCTATCATGCTGCCATCGCCCCGCTGACGGAGGGGCTTCGCTTTTGGCTGTATTGGCTTTGCAGCCGGCCTTTATGCCTTTTATCGATTATTTTAAAACTGCTGGGGCGTATCGCCTGGGGCAAAGCAAAAACGCCTGGGAGCTGGCCGCAAAAAAATTAAAAAATCAGTTGAAATAGAATGACGGAATGATGTATTATAAATAAGATAAGCATTGCATAAAAGGCATAAAGGGGGCAGTGTGGTGAAGGCACAAAAAAAGGGCATCACATCAAAGCTTGTGGCTTTGCTTTGCCTAGCTTTGTTTGTTTATCTTGTTTTTAATTTGGTCGTATGCCAGGTCAATATCGGCACAAAGCGGCAGGAGCTTGCCGCCGTGCAGAATTCGCTCGACGAACAGCTTGCAGCCAATAAAGAGCTGAACCGCGAGCTATCCGGCAGCGACCAGGAAATCATTGAGCGCGCCGCGCGGGACGAGTTAGGCTATGCGCGCCCCAATGAGCGTATTTTTGTGGATGTGAGCGGCAAGTAACTGCCCGCATATATAAATTAGCAAGAGGAGTTTACGGTTTTGGCATTAGAGGTAGGTTCGATCGTTGAAGGAAAAATCACCGGAGTAAAGAAGTTTGGTGCATTTGTTGCACTGCCGGGCGGAAAGTCTGGTATGGTGCATATTTCTGAGGTTTCTAACGATTTTATTGAAGATCTGGACACTGTTTTAACAGATGGCCAGGAAGTAAAGGTAAAAGTGATCAACATTGCGGAAGACGGCAAGATCGCGCTTTCGATCAAGCGCACGCTGCCCCGCCCGGAGCCGGGTGCACAGCGCCCCAGGCAGAACGGCGGCAGAGGCGGCGCCCGGCCCGCAGGCGCAAACCGCGCGGGGCGTTCGCCGCGCAATGATGCTCCTCGGGTGTGGCAGCCGAAGGTGCAGGCCGCACCGCAGGGCAGCATGAGCTTTGAGGATATGATGTCTCGTTTTAAGAGCCAGAGCGAGGAAAAGATCGCGGACTTAAAGCGTGTCACGGAAAACCGCCGCGGCGGCGGATATTCCCGCAAAAGATAAGAATGTTTAACCCGGAGCCTGTCGCACAGAAAAAAGAGACAGGCTCTTTCTGGTACAGTTCCCGGACAGGAAAGGAAAAAATCAATGGAAAAATTTCGCTTGATCGCCCCGTGCTATTTTGGCACAGAGTCCACCACGGCCTTTGAGGTGCGCCGCCTGGGGGCAGAGGATGTGCAGGTAACAGATGGCCGCGTGGCCTTCAGCGGCGGCGCTGATATGATCGCTGCGGCCAATTTGAATCTGCGCTGTGCCGAGCGCGTGGTGGTGCTGCTGAAAACCTACCAGGCAACTACCTTTGACGAG
>CAVGKH010000175.1:0-3682 GCA_963629755.1 Gemmiger sp. | reverse complement strand
ATGTAATACACCTCGGCAAGAACATCTTTCATTTCACCGCCGTAGGCACCGGCATTCATATAAACGGCACCGCCTACGCTGCCCGGAATGCCATAAGCGAATTCAAGGCCGCCCAGACCTGCCTCTAACGCAGCGCGGCACACCTTATGCAGCGGTGCGCCCGCCCCAGCAATGATCTGGTTATCCTCTACCTGGATCTGCTCCGCGGTTTCTCCGAGGCAGATCACCGTACCGGGATAACCGGCATCGGAAAACAGCGTGTTGGAGCCTTTGCCCAGCAGGTAGTGCTCAATATGCAGCTGCCGGCAGAGCTGCAGGCAGTGAATGAGCTGCTCGGTGCCTACCGGCTGACAGAACACCCTGGCCGGGCCGCCAATCTTCATAGTGGTATGGCCTGCCAAAGGCTCGTTTTCGCGGTATTCAATATTTTCTTTTTGCAGAGCTTCCAGCAGCAATGCTTGATTATTCATGCAGTGAGCCCTCCAAATCAGTGCTGACGATACAGGTTTGCGCCGCCCACGACCGCTGCATCGTTGCGCAGCGTTGCAAGCTTGAGCAGGGTTCGGTGATTGCCTGCGCGGTTGTAGTCTTCGTTATCCACGATTTTTTGCAGCGGTGCCAGCAATCCCTCGCCCTGCGCCGAAACGCCGCCGCTGATGCAGATCACATCGGGCTGGAAGGTATTGATGACATTGACAAGGCCGCAGCCCACCGCCTGCAGCCAGCTTTCCAGCACCTGCTTGGCGGTAATGTCATTTTTTTGCGCGGCATCAAAAGCCATTTTTGCGTTGGCCTTGCCACCGTTTGCCTGCAGCAGCTCGTTTAAAAGGCTCTCAGGGTGTGCCTTGGCCGCAGCGGCAGAATCTTCGCTCAGTGCACGGGCACTGCCGTATTTTTCCCAGCAGCCCTTACGCCCGCACATACAGGGGCGGCCGTTCTGCACGGTCACCGTATGGCCGATCTCGCCGCCGGCTCCGTTGGCACCCGAAAAAATGCGGCCGTTTAAAATAATGCCGCCGCCAATGCCGGTGCCGAGCGTTATGCAGATGGCACTGTCGTAGCCCTTTGCGCCGCCTGCAAGGTATTCGCCGTATGCTGCTGCGTTGGCATCATTTTCTACATATACCTTGCAGCCAAGCAGCTTTTCCATATCCGGGCCAAGGTTCCAGTCGTGATAGGAAAAGTTGGCGTTAAAGCCTACTTTTCCTGTTTTGCTGTTTACACTGCCGGGGGTGCCGATGCCCACGGATTCAATGCAGGCAAAATCGATTTTTGCCTCTTCGGCCACTGTGCGGCATAGCTTTGCCATGTGCTGCTCTAAATCTTCTGCCGGGCGGGGCAAGGCCGTTGCCCAGGTAAGCTTATGCAGAATATGGCAGTTTTCATCCACCAAGCCCGCCGTTACCGTAGTGCCGCCAAGATCGATGCCGATCCTATACAAATTGCTCATTGCGCTTTACTCCCTCAAATCTTCTTCGCTTTTTGCCGCTTTAATCTTCTTCTAACCCCAGGCGATGCAAAAGGTCTTTGGCGGCATTATAGCCCATGGCCTTTTGGCGGTTGTTGATGGCCGCAGTTTCCACGATCACAGCCAGGTTTCGGCCCGGCATTACGGGTATGACCATGCTGGAGATCGGCACGCCCAAAATATCGTAGCTGGGGGTATCCAAGCCGGTGCGGTCGTAAGCTTTATTTTTATCCCAAGGCTCCAACTCGATCACAAGCTCTACCCGCTTGTTGGCCTTGACCGCGCCCACACCGAACACGCGTGCCACATTGATAATGCCAATGCCGCGCAGCTCAATAAAATGGCGGATATTTTCAGGTGATGTACCCACGATGGTGTGGTCAGAAAGGCGGCGCAGCTCAACCGCATCATCGGCCACAAGGCGGTGGCCGCGCTTTACCAGCTCAATGGCGGTTTCACTTTTGCCTACACCGGAATCGCCCAGGATCAGAATGCCCTCGCCGTATACATCCACCAGCACACCGTGGCGCGTGATGCGTGGGGCAAGCTCAAGGCTTAAAAAATTGATGATATCGCCCATCAAAACGCTGGTAATAGCCATAGAACGCAGCACCGGCACCGCATATTTTTTGCCGTAGACCAAAAATTCAGGCAAGGGCTCTACACCGTGTGAAAGAATGATAACAGGCGGCTTTTGGGCAAACAGGTTATCTACCCGCTGTGCGCGAAGCTCGGGGTCAAGCTCGCTTAAATATGAGGTTTCCATTAAGCCGATGATCTGTACGCGGGTATTGTCAAAATACTTGGAATAGCCGGTCACCATCAGGCCGGGGCGGTTCACATTCGGGCTGCAGATCATCATTTCGTGCAGGTCCTTTGGGGCATAAACGATCTCTAGCTCCAGGTGTTCGACCAATTTGCTCAGGGGAACCGTGTAGTTCTGCATTTTTTCCTCCAAATCCGCCGAAAGGTTTTAAAAAGCCGTTCAGCAATTTGATTTTCTATCTTCGGCAAGCCGTTTTACTGGTATTCTGCCTTTTATAAAGCAGCTGTTTTCAGCTCTGCCGCATTTTGCCTTATAGTTGATTTTATTATAACGGAAATACGTTTCAATTACAATTCTTTTTTCGGTCTTTCCTTCTATGAGGCTTTTCGTTTTTGCAATCCTCTGTTCTGTCTGTTATAATGGCATTATTGAAGCTGTCGGCACAGGCAGCAGCCCAATACCCAGGTCAGGCCGCCTGGCGGCAGTTTTGAGAACAGGAGTGATCGCGTGAAAGTTGCTATTTTTACCGAGACCTATTACCCTTTTATCAGCGGTGTGGTAACACACATTGAAACCGTAAAAAAGGGGCTGGAAGCCCGCGGCAATCAGGTGCTGATCATAACGATGGACCCCCATGCACACCGCCATTATGTGCAGGGCGGCGTGCTCTACTGTCCCGCCATGGCCTTAAAAAAACTGTATGGGTACGGCGTGGCAAACCCGCTGAATTTAGAGCGTTTTCGTATCGTGCAGGATTTTGACCCCGATATCATTCATATTCAAACTGAATTTACCATGGGCATTTTTGGTCTTTTCTGTGCCCAAAGGCTGAAAAAGCCGGTGGTTTACACCCTGCATACATCCTATGATGATTATCTGTTTTATATTGCTCCCCACAAAAATATGCAGAATCTTGTAGCCAAGCCGGTGGCGCACAGCTATTTCAGGCATATTGCAAAATATGCCACCGAAGTGATCGGCCCATCGATGAAGGTGGTTTCTTTTCTGCGTCGTTGCGGCGTAGACCGCCACATCAATGTGATACCCAATATCGTGGATCTTTCGATTTTTCTTCCTGAAAATGTAAAGGAGACCGATATTGCCGATGCCCGCGCCAAAATGGGGCTTGCGCCGCAGGATACAGCTCTTTTGTTTGTGGGACGTTTGGGGCGTGAAAAAAGCATTGATGTGCTGATCCAGAATTTTGCCGCCGCTTATGCCGAATGCCCGCGTATTAAACTGTTTATTATCGGCGATGGCCCCGAAAAGCCCCGCCTGCAGGCACAAATTCACTCTTTATGCATGAGTGCACAAATCAAGCTTTTGGGCAAAATGGAGCATAGCGCACTGCCGCCCTATTTTCATGCCTGCGACCTGTTTGTGACAGCCTCACTTTCCGAGATAAACTCGATCTCTATGCTGGAGGCCATGGCCAGTGGGCTGTATGT
>CAVGKH010000174.1:0-3691 GCA_963629755.1 Gemmiger sp. | reverse complement strand
GCATTGCGGCGGCGATCTCTTATTTTGCTGTTTTGTATTATATAGGAGGATAGAGAAAGGCGCAAGGCGCAGTTCAGCCAGCGGCATCTCTTAACAGCTTCTTTGTTTGACGGTGCTGGGGGCGTTTGGTACAACACCATCAATAACCGCAGAATCATGGCAAAGCTAAAGGGCTTGCCGCCTGCAATTCACAGACAGCAAGCCCTTTCGGCTGCTTGAACAATTTTTACTTCAAAATATTGTCTAACTTTTTGGGGTCACTTCATTTCTGCTTTTTGCCGGGCTTTCTCTTTATATATCGTTACTTTAAGCCCTTTACAAGTGGGATCAAGGCCATCAGCGCCGCAAAGCCGCAATTATTCAAATAGGTGCACACGGTTTTGTTTAATCCGGCATCATCGTCAACCACAAGAATATGAACCATTTGCCCTCGCTCCCTTTGTTTTTTGTATATTATAGCAGATGCCGCATAAGGCATCATCATACCCGCCATATTGTATCAGCATACGCGCCTTTTGTTTGCGGAATATTTAAGAATTGTTTGAGAATTGTTAATTGCAAAGCCGCCGGGCAGGTTTTGGTTCCTGCCGGCGGCTTTTGCAAAGTCATATCATATATTCCACGGTTTTTTCCTCGGTGAGCACCGTGCGGTCGTTAAACAGCAGCACGGCCTCGCGCCCCTCGGGTGGGCCGAAGGCATAGGGCTCGATGGCCGTTTTTTCCAAATAGCTGATCGGCACTATGCGGTTATACTCGGCAGGGTGATCCCACACCATCTGCAAATTAGAGTCGGCAAAGGGCTCCTGGCGGTAGTAAGGGTCAAACAGGCACACCTGGTCTTTTTCAAGGCCCGTGAGCAGCACATAGTGCCAGCCCTCAAAATCCAGGCGCACCACCGCCGCACCGCCGCGCTGCAGGGCATCGCGCAGGCGGCTGTTCTGCGAAAAATTCACGCTTTCCCCCGAAAGATACTGGCTGGATACCGGCAAGGCCCCGGTTTGCCCAAAGCCGTTGAGCCAGTTGCTTAAAAACATCATGGCCGTGCACGAGGTGCCGCGCTTACCGCTGGCGCCGTCGGCCCCAAAGCAATCGAGGCAGTAAAGCATAATGCTGCGCAGTATTTCGGGCGGGATCTCCTCGCGCTCAAAAAGATAGCTGACTGCATTCAGCATAGAGCTCGGCCCGCAGTCGTACTCCGTCATTTGATATCGCAGCGGATTATTCATAGCAGCTTGGTTCCTTTCTATTGAAACTGGGCGTTGTGTGTGCCCTTGGGCGAATGGTCACCATGTGGTTCATCACGGTTGGCCCTTGGCCAAATGTTCCTCACCGCATAGTGCCCATTCTTGGATAACTTGCGCTTATTTTATGTGATTTTGTAGAGGCTTGCACTGCAAGCCCACCGTAAAGCCCAGCTGAGCGATAAAATCGCGCAAACTGCCCTGGCTGGCCTGCAATGCAGGCCCCTACTGGCTCGCTTATTAAGGTTTACGCATAGCACAAGGGCTGAACCTCAAATCATTTTTTATTATACTTCTCCGCGCTCTATTTTCCAAGTGCTTTGCTGGGTTTATTGCGGCTTATCGATGCACAAAAGGCCTCAGCCGAAGCCGGGGCCTTTTGTGCGCTCAGTTTGTGTATACGAAAACGGAAAAGGAAAAGAGAGAATGTCTTAAAAATGTTGTTTTATTATTCGGTTATTCTACATCGGCCAGGGCAGCAAAATCTTCCTCGCCGGTGCGAACCTTTACCACGCGGGCCACATTGTATATAAAGATCTTGCCATCACCGATATGGCCGGTATACAGGGCCTTCTTTGCGGTTTCGATCACCTTATCCACAGGAATGGTAGAAACGATCACTTCCACTTTTACCTTGGGCAGCAGCGTGGCATCGATCTCGGCACCGCGGTACTTGCTGCCGGAGCCCTTCTGCACACCGCAGCCCATCACCTGGGTCATGGTCATGCCGGTAACACCAAGGTCGTTCAGCTCTTTTTTCAGCACATCAAAGCGGCTCAGCTTACAGATGATAGAAACCTTGTACATGCCGGTATCGGGCGCATCCACTGCGGTAGTGCGCACCACCTTTACGGCGGCATTCTTCTGGAAGTCGCTGGCGGAGGCGTAATCGCCGGTGCCAAGGTCGGTGTTTTCGTTTACGGCCATGGTAAGGGTGTTGCTGGTATCCATAATGGCAAAACCGGCATAAGCACTGGGCAGGCCGTGCTCGGTGGGGTCAAGGCCCTGGATCTCTTCTTCTGCACTCACGCGCAGGCCAATGGTGTGTTTGATCACGGTAAAAGCAATAAAGATGGTAACCGCAGCCCAGGAAGCCACAGCCGCAAAGCCCAGCAGCTGAATACCCAGCAGCTTTACGCCGCCGCCGTAGAAAAGGCCGGCCATCACGGTGCCGTCGGGCGCTGCAATGCTGTAGCCGGGCACTGCGGGGTTTGCAAACAGGCCTACGGCAATGGTGCCCCAAATGCCGTTCATCATGTGCACGGCAACAGCGCCCACAGGGTCATCCACGCGCAGCACATAATCGAGGAACCAAACGCCGAAGCATACCAGCAAACCGGCCACGGCACCAATAACAGCAGCGCCTGCACAGTCGGTCACATCGCAGGGAGCGGTGATAGCCACAAGGCCTGCCAGAGAAGCGTTCAAGCACATGGATACATCAGGCTTGCCGTAATGCACCCAGGTAAAGATCATGCATACAACGGTAGCGATCGAGGGAGCCACCGTGGTGGTAAGAAATACCGAGCCCAGCTGCTCTACGGAAGTGCAGGCCGCACCGTTAAAGCCATACCAGCCAAACCAAAGAATAAAGCAGCCCAGGCAGCCCAGCGGCAGGTTGTGGCCGGGGAATGCGTTTACCTGAATGGTACCGTCCTCCAGCTTGGTAAACTTGCCAATGCGGGGGCCGAGCATCCATGCGCCTACCAAAGCGGCAATGCCGCCCACCATGTGAATGGCGGTAGAACCTGCAAAATCATGAAAGCCCAGCTGCGAAAGCCAGCCGCCGCCCCAGATCCAGTGTGCCTCGATGGGGTAGATCACAGCCGAGATCACGCCGGAGTAAATGCAGTAGCTCAAAAACTTGGTGCGCTCTGCCATGGCGCCCGAAACGATGGTAGCGGTGGTAGCGCAGAACACCAGGTTGAACACGAAGTTGCTCCAATCAAAGCTACCGTAGTTGGTCAAAATATCCAGGTTTGGCATGCCGATCAGGCCAAAGAATGTATCCTCGCCCAAAAGCAGGCCAAAGCCCAGAAGAATAAATACCACACAGCCGATGCAAAAATCCATCAGGTTTTTCATCAGGATATTGCCGGTGTTTTTTGCACGGGTAAAGCCTGCCTCCACCATGGCAAAACCGGCCTGCATCCAAAACACCAGCGCGGCGCCTATCAAAAACCAAACGCCGAACAGCTGACCGTTGATGAGTTCCAAAAGCTCAGTTGTTTCGATCATAATACCTTTCCCTCCTTAAAAAATAAAAGGCGCGGCAACCTCTTTCGCCCCCTCTTCTGCGAAAGAAACTGCACGCGCCCTTGCGTTTAGTGGCAAAGCGATCGGCCGCCCCTCGCGGCACAAAAGCCCTTGCCGAAAACCAAAAGGCGCTGGCCTCTTAACGAGGTCAGCGCCTTTGCTTTCCATGCTTGTATTATAGCGCCGCAGGGTTT
>CAVGKH010000173.1:0-3790 GCA_963629755.1 Gemmiger sp. | reverse complement strand
GTATAAGCTGATCAGTGCCGACGGACTTCAATTTTGCCCGTATAAAATTTAAAAAACCTGTGGCATTTCTTGACAAGGCATGATATAATAGGCGCAGTACGGCTATTATGCAGTTGTTTCGTGCGCGGCTTCGCTGCCGACTCGATGGCAGAGCATGGCGCGTAGTGTCACACCGTGCCGGCGGCACATGGGTATGACAAAATAACTTCACTATATTGGAGGAAGAATAAATGAAACTGATCAAATGTGAAAAGCAGGAAAAGAGCTTGGTCGAGCTGCAGTTCTCTGTGGATGCAGAAACCTTTAAGGCAGCTGTAGACAAGGCTTTTAAGCGTGAGTGCAAGAAGTACAATGTGCCCGGTTTCCGCCGCGGCAAGGCTCCCCGTGCTATGATCGAAAAGATGTTCGGTGCTGATGTGTTCCACTATCCCGCCATCAACGACCTGTTCCCCGAGGCATACGAGGCTGCCGTGAAGGAAGCCGGTATCGAGGTAGTTGGCCAGCCCACCCCCGAGGTCGTTTCTGAGAGTTTGGAAGAAGGCTTCGTGATCAAGGCTATGGTTCCCGTGCAGCCTGAGATCACTCTGGGCGAGTACACCGGTTTGGAAGTGACCAAGAAGGTGCATACTGTTACCGAGCAGGATGTGAATGCTGAGATCGAGCGCATGCAGGAGCGCAACGGCCGCCAGATGACCCGTGAGGGCGCAGCCCAGAACGGCGATGTGGCTACCATCGACTTTGAGGGCTTCCTGGGCGACAAGGCCTTCGAGGGCGGCAAGGGTGAGAAGTACCCCCTGACCCTGGGCAGCGGCTCTTTCATTCCCGGCTTTGAAGAGCAGATCGTTGGCCACAGCGCTGGCGATGAGTTCGATGTGAATGTGACCTTCCCCAAGGAGTATCAGGAAGATCTGGCCGGTAAGGATGCTACCTTCAAGGTAAAGATCCACGAGATCACCTACAAGGAACTGCCTGCTCTGGACGACGAGTTTGCTAAGGATGTTTCTGAGTTCGACACGCTGGACGAGCTGAAGGCTGACATCAAGAAGAACCTGGAAGAGCGCCGCAATCAGCAGGCTGACACCGAGGTAGAGAACGAGCTGGTCGCTAAGGTCGTAGAGGGCATGCAGGGCGATATCCCCGAGGCTATGTACGACAACCGCTGCCAGAACCTGGTGCAGGAGTATGACATTCGCCTGCAGCAGAATGGCCTGAAGCTGGATCAGTACATGAAGTACACCGGCCAGACCATGGAGCAGCTGCTGGCAAGCTTCAAGCCCGAGGCTGAGAAGCAGGTAAAAACCCGCCTGGCTCTGGAGGCTGTGGCCGCCAAGGAGCAGATCGCCGCTACCGATGAGGAAGTAGAAGCAGAGTACAAGAAAATCGCCGATGCCTACAAGATGGAGGCTGATGCTGTGAAGGGTCTGATCAAGGCTGACGACATCAAGAAGGATCTGGCTGTGAACAAGGCTCTGGATCTGATCAAGGAAAAGGCCAACATCACGGTGGAAAATGTCACCGACGAGAAGGCTGAGTAAGCTTAAGCTTTGTAGAAGTTGAAATTGACCGATACGGCAGCCCTTTTTCGGGGATACCCGTATCGGTCAATTGCTTATTTTATAGTCTGGATAAACGAAGGGAGAGTTCTTATGAGTCTGGTTCCTTATGTTGTAGAGCAAACCGCGCGCGGTGAACGCTCGTATGATATTTTTTCCCGCCTGCTGAACGACCGCATCATCATGCTCAGCGAGGAAGTAAACGATACCAGCGCCAGCCTGGTGGTGGCGCAGCTGCTGTATCTGGAAGGGCAGGACCCCGATAAGGATATCAGCCTGTATATCAACAGCCCCGGCGGTAGCATCTCGGCAGGCATGGCCATTCATGATACCATGAAGTATATCAAGTGCGATGTTTCTACCATCTGCATGGGCATGGCAGCCAGCATGGGCGCATTTTTGCTGGCCAGCGGCACCAAGGGCAAGCGCTTTGCACTGCCCAATGCCGAGATCATGATCCACCAGCCTTTGATGCAGGGCCTGCAGGGCCAGGCAACGGATATCAAGATCCATGCCGACCATCTGGTACGCACCAAAGAAAAGATGAACACGCTGCTCAGCCAGTATACCGGCCAGCCGTTGGAAAAAGTGATGCAGGATACCGAGCGCGACAATTTCCTGAGCGCACAGCAGGCTGCAGAATACGGCCTGATCGATGCCGTGATCGAGCATCGCTGAATGAGGACTTAGAATGGCAAAGAAAGATAATAACGAAAAGGAAATCATTTGCAGCTTTTGCGGGCGCACCCAGCAGGAAGTAGAGCAGATCATCATCGGCCCCGGTGTGAACATCTGCAAAGACTGCATTGAAATGTGCTACAATGTGCTCTCGGAAGAGGGCAAGGCTCCTGCACCCAAGGCAGGCCCCCGCCGCGGTGCTGCCCAGCACCGCCAAAGCGAGGTGCCCAGCATCAATGTGCTTACCCCCGAGCAGATCAAGGAAGGGCTTGACCAGTATGTGGTGGGGCAGGACGAAGCCAAAAAGGTGCTGGCGGTATCAGTTTATAACCACTATAAGCGTATTTTGAGCGGCGAGGGCGCAGATGTAGAACTGCAGAAGAGCAATGTGCTGCTGCTGGGCCCCTCGGGCACCGGCAAGACCCTGCTGGCACAGACTCTGGCCAAAATGCTGGGCGTGCCGTTTGCCATTGCCGATGCCACCACGCTGACCGAAGCCGGTTATGTGGGCGAGGATGTGGAAAACATTCTGCTTAAGCTGATCCAGGCGGCGGATTTTGACATTCCTAAGGCGGAGATCGGTATCATCTATATCGACGAGATTGATAAGATCACCCGCAAGAGCGAGAACCCCTCGATCACCCGCGATGTGGGCGGCGAGGGCGTGCAGCAGGCGCTGCTGAAAATTTTGGAGGGCACCGTGAGCAACGTGCCGCCCCAGGGCGGGCGCAAGCATCCGCAGCAGGAATTTATTCAGATCAACACCAAGAATATCCTGTTTATCTGCGGCGGTGCTTTCGATGGCCTCGAAAAGATGATCCAGCGCCGCACCGATAATTCTTCTTTGGGATTCGGCGGCAAGCTGAAAGAGACCAACGAGGAATCGCGCCAGCAGCTTCTGCGGCAGGTAGAGCCTCACGATCTGGTGAAGTTTGGCCTGATCCCCGAGCTGATCGGCCGTATTCCGGTGGTAACGGTGCTGGATGCGCTGGACGAGGATGCACTGATCCGTGTGATGAAAGAGCCCAAGAACAGCATCATCAAGCAGTATGAGGCTCTGCTGAAAATGGACAATGTGCAGCTCGACTTTACCGAGGGTGCTCTGCGTGCGATCGCAAAGAAAACTATCGAACGCAAAAGCGGCGCGCGCGGCCTGCGCAGTGTGATGGAAAATATTCTGATCCCAGTGATGTACACGATCCCCAGCGACCCCACGATCATTCGCGTGATCGTAGACGAGGACACCGTGAACGGCGGCGAGCCCCATTTGGAGTATGGCGCTGTGCGCAAGCGCTACCAGAGCCAGGTAAACCAAGTTTGAAAATTCTACGAAAGAGCAGACGATTTTCGCCTGCTCTTTTTTGCTTGCACTGTTCATAAATTTTTTGCAATTTACCTATTGACAGTCAGAGAAAAAACTACTAAAATATCTTTAGCACTCAAGAGAAATGAGTGCTAAACAGAAACTTGTCTAATAAAATCATTTATATAGGAGGAACTTATTATGAAGATCAAACCTCTTGCAGACCGCGTTGTGATCAAGATGGAAGAAGCTGAGG
>CAVGKH010000172.1:0-3886 GCA_963629755.1 Gemmiger sp. | reverse complement strand
GCGTTCCACGGCCAAGTGCGACCTCGGCCTGCGATTTCTGAACCATTGCGGCTTTTAGCGTTTTGCTCGTGTGGATCGTCAGCTGAACCTCGCGCCCGCCGCCCAATATGCCCCCTGGCAGAAACGGGCTTTTGGCCCTGTCATGGCTCGTGCTTGTAAAGCCTTTAGCTGTCCAGCTCTTGCCTACGAGCGCCTTGCGCAGCTGCGCATCGCTCATCTGCCCGGGGTTTTTAATGCCGAAATGGCGGGCGATGAAGTCGTCGTGGTCGCCGCGGTAGAGCGTGGTCTCGTGCCCGATGGGCCCCATGAGCTTATCCAAACCGGCGATCATGCGCTGTGCGCGGGGGCTGAGCTTGCTGACCTGGGTTCCGTTCTCCAGCTCGTAGTTCACATTCTGTGCAAAGCCGTAGCCGGTGTGGGTCTGCGCGGGGTTGATGTAATCCTGGTTTGCCTGATAGGTGTTCCAGTCGCGCCTTGTGCGCTGGCTGGCCACAATGGCTGTCTGCTGTGCGGCAGTGAGCTCAGGGAAGCCGTGCGCCCCTGTGGGCGGCTGGCTGCCCTGTGGTGCTGCCGGTTTCGGCGGTGGCTGCTGTGGCGCAGCTGCAGCTTGCACGGCCGCTACGGCGCTTGCTGCTGCCTGTGGCTGCTGTGCGGCAGACAGGCCATGGCTGCCAGATAGTCTGCCTCTACCCATGGTGCCTGTCCTCCTCGGCCAATTTGCCCGCCAGCTGCTTGGTGATGAACCGCGCGCCCATCATGGTGTGCGGGTAGCTCTTGGTGCGGATACCGTGCTTCTCGCACAGCTCCCGGATGTCGTCGGTCAGCTTGCCGTACACCAGGAGCCCCGTGGGCTGTTTCTGGCGTATGAGCTCGCGCACACCGTCCATGAAATACCCGTAAAGATCCCGGCCTTTGACACAGCCCACTGTGCTGATTGCGACGGTGCTGTTCTCGGGCAGGCCCTCGAATGCCCAGGCGAAGGATTGCTATGCCGCCTCAGCTCGGCCCCATGCAAAGCGATTCCGTCTTCTACCCGTTTCCTTTGTCGCGCCGCGGTGTGCATTTCCATTGCCCAGGTACGCCTTTCATTTCCATGGCCAATCACTTCATTTCCCTTTCGTTGCTGCTCGAATCAACACCTCTCGCTGCTTCTCCATTTCATAGCGAATCCCTGGGCGATGATCACGCCCAGCGGCAGCCCTGTGGCCGCGCGGATGGTGTTCACCAGCGTGTGGGTCTCGGGCGGAATGCGGGTCAGCGGCCATGAGCCGCTGCCAGCTCGTTTGCTGGTGCTCAGGTTGATGGGGTCTCCGTTCTCATCTCGTAAAGTAAATTTAGCCATGTCGTGTCCTTTCTTTAGTCAGCTGTTCGGCTGCTGCTCATTTGCCGCTGTCCAGAAATGCCTGGATATCGCGGCCCTGGATCCGGACTGTGCGGCCACCCAGCTTGGCGGCTATGAGCTGCCCCTCGCGGATGTACCGCTCTACTGTGCCCGGGTGGACATTCAGTATCTCGGCGGCTTCCTTGATGGTGTACACACGGCCCTCGTTCAGCACCATCGGCGTTACCTCCTCTCGCTCTAATGGGGCCGCCACAGGACTTGCATAAAAATGGCAGGTATGCTATTTTAAAGGTGTCTAAACTTTACTGAATAGTTCGCTGCTGATTTTTCGTGTCCGTGGCGACCTGTTACCTGCTTGTGCGGCTTTGTGTTGGCTTGTGTTGCCTTATGCTGCTCATCGCAGGTCACAATTGCATTTTACTAAACAAATGTTTTGAAACCAAGACTTTTCTAAACATTTGTTTAGTTTTTGCTGATTTACACAATATGGGGGTGCTTTTTATGGTGAATATTGATAGAATTAAGAGCCTGGCGAAAGAACGAGGGACTACTATGTCGCATT
This sequence comes from Gemmiger sp., assembly GCA_963629755.1. Taxonomy (GTDB): domain Bacteria; phylum Bacillota; class Clostridia; order Oscillospirales; family Ruminococcaceae; genus SFIE01. The sequence goes on along the minus strand of CAVGKH010000172.1, from coordinate 1,982 downwards.
TGTGCTCGCTCTGTGGTCGGGAACGAAACTATCTTGCATTGTGTGCCCTTGGCAAAGATCGCCTTACTCCTGAGCGATTGGTAATCATTGCCGATGCCTTGGATACCACCCCTGAATACCTGCGCGGGGAAACCGACAAAAAAGAAAAGCCCGCCAGCGTTTCCACTGACGGGCTTTCCCTTGAACTGCAGGAGCTTATTCGTTTGTGTGTTGGGAATCCTGATCTGACAACAGCGCTTTTAGCTCTTGCGCGAAACCCGGAACCGATAAAAGCTTTACTAGCTCTTGCGCGGCAGTCACAAAATCCTGCAGCTGCTCAGGGCTCATCTGATTAAGTAATTTAATCAATTCCAGAAGATCTTCTTGCATTCCTCGGCTCCTCCTCGTAGCTTTATCCCCACACCCAGCCTCCGGGGCGTGGAGAGATTGCTTCTAGTGTATAACAACTGTTAGTTGTTGTCAACCTTGCTATTGGGCTTTTAATGAGCTAAAATAAAACGGATAACAACCATAGGTTTTGAAAACGAGGAGGAAAGCTTATGTCTTTGTGTCCGTCTTGTAGCCGCCGTGTGGCCGCCACATGGTCGTTTTGCGCTTACTGTGGGCTGCAGCTGCCGGTTACCGAAATGCCCCGCAAAACCCGAACACGGGGCAATGGGCAGGGGTCTGTGTATCGCGATTCCCGCACAGGGGGCTGGGTCGCACAGAAGCAGTGCGGCTGCACTTCCAGCCAGCCCGGGAAGATGACCATTTTATACGCCCGCCGTTATGGCTTCAAAACCAAAAAAAAGCCATAGCTGCTTTGCCGGAGCTCAAGCGAAGCGACAGTGCCGCGCCGCGCGAGCAGCCCTTGACCGTGGCGCAGATCTTTGAGGGCTGGAAAGCCGACTACACCCGCCGAGGGCGTAAGGAAAAAACACTGAACGGGTATGTAAACGCCTATGCCTATTTCGCTGATCTGCACAGCGTGCCCTTTGCCGAGATCAGCATTGATGATCTGCAAGAGGCCCTGGACGACTGCCCGCACGGAAAACGCACACGGCAGCTCATGAAGAATGTTGCCTCACAGCTCTACAAATACGCCATTCCGCGCAGGGTCACCAAGGACGATACAAACCTTGCCGATTATCTCTACTGCGCAGGCGAGAGCGGCAAAGCCAAGGTGCGCTTTTCCACCGAGGAGCTGGAGCTGCTCAAGGGGGCCATCGGGCGTGTGCCCTTTGCCGACTATGTGTATGCCGATTGCTACCTGGGCTACCGCCCCAGCGAGTTCTGCGCGCTGGATTGCGCAAACTATCACGCTGATGGGAACTACTTTATTGCCGGTGCGAAAACCGAGGCAGGCAAAAACCGGGCGCTCACGGTATCGCCCAAGGTGCAGCCCTATGTGGATAAGGCCCTTGCTGGCCGCTCTGCCGGGCCTGTGTGGCGCACAGAGGACGGGGAAGCCCTCACCTATGACCGTTGGCGTGTGCGCTTTGATTCGGTGCTTGAGGCGATTGGAATCCCCACCTGTGCGCACCCTGCGCCTGATGGGCGTTATCTCACCCCGCACTGCTGCCGCCATACCGCCCGCAGTTTGATGGATCACGCGGCGGGCAGCGAGCGTGCTAAGATGGCGCTGATTGGTCACGCCTCGGAAGAAATGTCCGAGCGGTATACCCACCAAGAACTGCGAGATCTCCGTGAGGTCACGGATTCCATGTGAGCGAGTGGCAAAGCGAGTAGTGCTGTAATGTTTTTCGCTGATTTTTGGGGCTTTTCGATACACATTATAGCGATACATCGCTAATAATGGCCGCCCTGGTAGATTTGTAATCAGCAGGTCGGGGGTTCGAGTCCGTCAACTGGCTCCAAAGTAAGCGCCAAGTCGTTAAAAAATGACTTGGCGCTTTTTTATATCATTTCATATAAAAATATATAAAAGTAGCAGCGCGAGAGGCGGGCGCATGCACCTGCTGCCTGCGGCGTAGCGGTGGGGA
>CAVGKH010000171.1:0-3915 GCA_963629755.1 Gemmiger sp. | reverse complement strand
GTGCTGGTGTATGTGCTGGATCGCGCTCTGCGCCTGCTGCACCCCATTATGCCGTTCGTGACCGAGGAAATCTACCAGGCCCTGCCCGGCAGCGCCGAGACCATCATGAACCAGAGCTGGCCCGTGTTTGATACCGAGCACGACTGGCCCGAGGAGTGCGCCGACTTTGAAAAGCTGATGGATTACATCAAGGCTGTGCGTGCTGCCCGTAACGAAATGGGCGTACACCCTGCTAAAAAGACCACAATGGTGATCGAGACCGGCACCCCTGAAGCCTTTGAAAAGGGCAATGTGTATCTGGCCAAGTTTGCTTTTGCAACCGAGGTAACGCTGGTGCCCAAGTATGAGGGCAGCACCGATGGCATGGTGCAGGTGGCTACCGATACCGCCCGCGGCTTTATTCCCATGATGGAGCTGATCGACCGCGACAAGGAACTGGCACGCCTGAACAAGGAAAAAGAAAAGGTGCAGAAAGAGATCGACCAGTTCACCCGTCAGCTCAGCAACGAGGGCTTTGTAAACAAGGCTCCCGCACAGTTGGTGGAGGATATCCGCCAGAAGCTGGCTGCACGCCAGGATAAGATCGCCAACATCGAGCAGGCTCTGGCCGCGCTGGGCTGATCTTTTTAATAGCTATATAGCACAAGGCCCCTTTTGCATTGAAAAGCGGAGGGGCCTTGCGTATGTTATGGCAGGGCACAAAAACACTTTTGGCAGGTAAAAAACAAAAATAGATTTGAAACATCACAATTTGTTCATCCGATTTTTAGAAAATGTGGTATGATGGGTTGACTGATACCGATAAAACCATTTTTTCAAAAAAGGAGAACAAATTTGAAAAATGAAAAAATATCGTCGTGGCTGATCGTATTCCGGGTGCTTTTTACCCTGCTGGCGGTCATGCTGATCACCTTTATATTTGAACGCTCGCTGCAAAATTCAGAAGCCTCTTTGCAGGAAAGCCAGCGTGTGCTGTATTTTTTGCAGCAAAGGCTGAGCCGCTGGACGAACCGTGAGCTTTCTATGCACTTTGTGCGAAAGCTGGCGCATTTTACCGAATATACGGCGCTGGGCTTTTTGTTTCAGATGTGCCTGCGCGTGTATACGCGGCATTACATTCGCCATGTTTCCTGGCCGCTGCTTGGCGGCATGAGCGTTGCTCTGGCAGATGAGACCATTCAGCTTTATGTGGCCGGGCGCAGCAGCAGCGTGTGGGATGTGTGGCTCGATTTTTCCGGCGTATGCACCGGAGCGTTTTGTGCGCTGATGGTTTTAACATTTTTTCATATGATGCATTGGTTTATATTACAGGATATGGAGGGCTGAACGGATGACGGCTGATCAGGCAATCAAAGAACTTCACGCACTGCCCCGCATGAGCGAGGCAACGCTGGGCAGAATGAAAAAACTGCTGCATAAACTGGGCGATCCGCAGGATAAGCTTAAATTTGTGCACATTGCCGGCACAAACGGAAAAGGTACCGTATGCAGCCTTACCGCGGCTATGCTGCGCGAGGCTGGGCTGAAAACGGGCCTTACCATCAGCCCGTATGTGCTGGATTTTCGCGAGAGAATGCAGATCAACGGTGAGATGATCCCGAAACGCACGCTGGCTGCCTTGGCCGCAAAGGTGCTGCGGGCCATTGGTGAAATGCAGGACGAATACGGGGAATCTGCCGTAGAGTTTGAAGCGGTTACCGCCATAGCCCTGCTGTGGTTCGCGCAGGAAAATTGTGATATCGTGGTAATGGAGACCGGCCTTGGCGGCCGATTCGATGCCACCACAGCGGCAACCGATGAAAAAAATCTGCTGGTAAGCGTAATCACCCGCATCGGGCTGGATCACACAGACCTGCTGGGAGAAACGCTGGCCGAGATCGCGCAGGAAAAAGCGGGCATTTATGTGCAGGGCCGCCCTGTGATCTGCTACCCCGAGCAGCCCAAGGAGGCTTTGGCCGAGCTGTTGGTGGAGGCCTCGAAAAAAGACTGCGAGTGGATCTGCCCCGAGCCGGGGGATTTGGAAATTTATAAGGGCCGCAAGCTGGAAAACCATATCAACTATGGCGGCTATGAGGCAAAGCTGCATTATCCGGGCCGCCACCAGGCGCTGAATGCCATGCTGGCTGTAGAGACCTGCCTTACCCTGTGGCGCAATTATGACTATGATATTCAGGACGAAGCCATTTTGGCAGGCCTGGAAAGCCGTGATCTGCCTGCCCGCATTGAGGTGCTGGCACGCCACCCGTTTTTGATTTTGGACGGCAGCCACAATGCTGACGGCGGCGAAGCGCTGGTAAGCACACTGGAAGAGGCTGGCTTTGGCGAAGAAAGCCTGGTGGGCGTAGTGGGCATGCTGCGTGATAAAAATGTAGAAGCATTTTTAGAGTCGATGAGCCGTGTATTCAGCAAGGTGTATACGGTAACGCCGAACAGCCCGCGCGCTATGACCGCACAGGAGCTTGCAGATGTGGCCAAATTCCATTTGGAGGCGATCCCCTGTGAGAGCCTGCAGAAGGCTGTTAAGCTGGCCCGTGCCGACCAAAGCGAGGGCGTTGTGGTGTGCGGAAGCCTGTATCTGGCTTCGGAAGCCCGCCCGCTGCTGAAAAAATACGCAGATTGAGCAGCCGCCGACACCCTGCAACAAAATAGTTGAAAGAAAACCCGTATACTGGAGAAAACCGGTATGCGGGTCTCTTTTTATATATCCATGAAATGTTTGCATAAAAACTATACCATCAGCGGACAAACATGCCCCGAAGAGCCATATCACTTTTTGCTCATTGATGGTAAGAAAGAGTGGAAAATGGCTAAGGTGAGCTTTCAGCAGGCAGGCAGCGCCTTGATCGCACATCTGTCGGCAGAGATCGACCATCACTCGGCAGAAAAGCTGCGGCAGGAGATCGAGCAGCAGCTGGAGCGGCGGCCGGTAGAGCATTTGTGCCTGGATTTTGGCGGTGTTGGGTTTATGGATTCCTCGGGGGTGGGGCTGATCTTGGGCCGGGCACGCCGTATGCGTGCCGAACAGGGAAAGCTGAGTGTGGCCGGCGTGCCGAGCTTACTGGGAAAAATGCTGGATCTGGCAGGCATTGCCTATACCGCAAAGGAGGACAAGTTATGAAACCGATCGAACAGGTGAGAGTGCAGTTTTTGAGCCGCAGTGTAAATGAGGGCTTTGTCTGCGGCGTTGTGGCCGCCTTTATTGCAAGGGCCGACCCCACGGTAGAGCAGCTGGTCGATTTGAAAACGGCAGTATCCGAAGCGGTCACAAATGCTATTGTGCATGGCTACCCGGGCAGGCTTGGAAAAATTAAAATGGAGCTTTCTATATATGAAAACGGCATGGTGCGTGTGGTGGTTGCCGATAGGGGATGCGGAATAGAAAATGTGGCACAGGCCATGGAGCCGCTTTTTACCACCGGCGACCCCGAGCAGCGTGCCGGGCTGGGCTTTGCCGTTATGCAGAATTTTACCGACAAGCTTTCGGTGAGCTCCAAACCGGGAAAAGGCACCCGGGTCACGTTATATAAGCAGCTGCAGGTACGCGAATGACCCCTTTACATATTTAATAAGGGGGAACTTCTTGTGAATGATACAAAAAGCCGTGCAGAGTTTATTCAGCAGAATCTTGGGCTGGTGCATGCCTGTGCCGGGCGGTTCCGTGGGCGGGGAATGGAGTATGATGACCTGTATGCGGCCGGCTGCGTGGGGCTGATCAAAGCATATGACGGCTTTGACTGGCAGTGCGGTGTATGCTTTTCTACCTATGCAGTGCCGGTGATACTGGGCGAGATCAAAAAGCTGTTTCGTGATGGAGGCACGGTAAAGGTGAGCCGCTCTATGAAAGAACTGGGAATCAAGGCTTCAGCCGTGCGGGAAAAGCTGTTGAAAGAGCTGGGCGCAGAGCCAAGTGTTACC
>CAVGKH010000170.1:0-4083 GCA_963629755.1 Gemmiger sp. | reverse complement strand
TAAAAATGGATGGTTTCTATTTGCAGGAGAAATTCCTAATATCCCGATTTCATGAAAAGAATTTTGCAATGTGCAGCGGAGATCGAATCCGTTTTGTCTGCCATTCAGGGCAAAAGCGGCAGACAAAATGGCAGACAAGCCTAAATCTTGTCTGCCACATAAAAAATACCTAAGTGGTAAAAACCACTTAGGTACGATTGGTGCCGGTGGCGGGGGTCGAACCCGCACGATGTCGCCATCAACGGATTTTGAGTCCGTCTCGTCTGCCAATTCCAACACACCGGCCAATATAGAACACTCAAATTATAATGCAAATGAAGCACAAAATCAAGTATAAATTTTGCGGAGTGCCACAAACGGCCTGAAATTGTGCAGTTTGCGAAAAAAATACGGGACAAAATCTACAGTATTTTGTTGACAAATGAACTTTTGGCTTGTACAATGATAGAAGTCCTTGATTTGCAGGAGAAATGCTATGAAACAGTGGGATCCCGCCTGGCCGCAGGCTGCGCGCAGCGGTGACGATGCTGCTGTGGCGGCGCTGATTGCGCATTTTATGCCGGTGGTACGCCGCGACGCGCGCGGGTGTGTATGCCCCGGCCTGGATTTTGAGGATGCGGTGCAGGAAGGGCTGATCGGCCTGTTCCGCGCGGTGAAAAACTATGAACCGGCGCAGGCGGCAGGGTTTGAAGCTTATGCCCGTGCCTGCATCTTAAACGCGCAGCGTACAGCGCGCCGCACAGCCGGGCGCAAGAAAAACAGCCCGCTGAATATGAGCGTGCCTTTAAATGAAGAAGCAGAAGCCCCCGGCCCCGAACAGCTGATGATGGAGCGGGAAGCTTACTCGGATACATTGGGGCGCTTAAATACTGAGCTGAGTAGCTTAGAGCGCAGAGTGCTGCGCCTGCATCTGGAAGGATGCCGGGTGGGCGCGATCGCCAAAAAGCTGCACATTGCCCCCAAGGCGGCCGAGAATGCACTGGGCCGCGCCCGCCGCAAAATAAAGCGCGGGAACTGACAAATTTTTTGCTCAGCATGAGTAAAAATATATATGCCCCTTGTAGCTTAACAATCAGAGCGTTGGTCACTAAAAACCAAAGGTGTCGGTTTAAATCCTTCCGCGGGCAAAAAATACTAAAAACAGGAGAATCCCACTATGTACGAAGACAAGACTTTAGTATGCAAAGACTGCGGCCAGGAGTTTGTTTGGACCGCCGGCGAGCAGGAGTTCTACGCAAGCCGTGGTTTTGAGAATGCACCCCAGCGCTGCAAGCCCTGCCGCGATGCCCGCAAGAACGCTACCCGCGGTGAGCGCCAGATGTTCGAGGCTACCTGTGCAGCCTGCGGCAAAACCGCTCGCGTGCCCTTCCAGCCCCGTGAGGACCGCCCCGTTTACTGCAGCGAGTGCTTCGCAAAGATGAAGGAGCAGGGCTGATTGTAAAATCGGTTCAGCGCTTTGATCAAGAGGCTCATACTGAAAAGAGAAGAGTGCTTCGGCTTTTGGCCGGGGCACTCTTTTTTGAGTTTTAGGGCGGGATTCCTTGTAATTTTAACCGGAATGCGGTATAATAAGCTGCTAAGACTCTGCCCGGCAGCGGCTGGGTAAGATCCTGCCGCAAAACCGCGCTGAGTGGCTTTGCACTTTGTAATAATGTAAAAGATGTGAGGAGCAGGCTATGCTGACCCGTGTAAAGGCACAACTGAATCGGCACCGCACCGCCCTGGGCGGGCTGGCGGTTTTGCTGGTGAGCCTGTTTGTGCTGGCATGGGTGGGCCTGCAGACGGCGCGTGAAACGCAGAACATCAGCGGCTACCGTATTGTAAACGATGTATACGATACGGTGGTAGAGCTGGGCGCTTCGGCACAAGAGGAAGAGCCCAAGGGTACGGCGGCTGAAAAGGCCCAGGCACCTTTGCTGCAGCAGAGCTTTGCCGTGGAAAAGCCGCAAACGCTGTATGGCGTTCGGCTGGATTTTACCACCTACGGCCGCGTGTGCCGGGGGCAGCTGCATGCCCGCCTGCTGAGCGGCGATAACGAAATGGCGGAGGCCGATCTGGATGCGGTAACGCTGCTGGATAATACCTTTGCGGATGTGCTGCTGAACGGCGGCAGAGCGTTGCAGCTGGAGCCCGGGGAGTATACGCTGGAGCTTAGCTTTGCACCCGATACCCCCGATGACCGCCTGGGCCTTTGGGCCGCAGCCAAAACGCAGAAGGACGAAAACGGCAGCCCGATGCCGTTGGCCGGAATTGGCGGCACACTGGCGCTGCAGTTTATCGAGCAGTATTCGGGGCATTGGTTCCCGGTATATTATGCGGCGGCAGCTGTTTTGCTGCTGGCGGCGGTGATGCTGGCATGGCTCATGCTATGGGCGAAGCCGCAGAAGCTCTGGAAGGTATTTGCCGTGGAAAGCGCCGTGCTGGGCCTTGCCTTCAGCTTGGTAACGCCGCCCATGGTGGCCCCGGACGAATATGCACATCTGGCAGGCAGCTATGCGCTGGCCAGCAGCATGCTGGGGCAGCAGCCCTATGAGGACGGCAGGCTTTTGATGCGGGCAGACGATGCGCCTTACATGAAAGCCGAGACCGGCGATGTGGGTGTGCTGGCTTATAAGCAGATGGCCGAGCATCTGGCAGACCATGTGGGCAGCCAGCGGGCAGATACCCCGGTGGAGGTTCGTGTTTCAGCCACAGGCGTAAATCTTTTATATATTCCGCAGGCGCTGGGCATTGCACTGGCGCGGCTGCTGGGGCTGGGCTTTTTTGCCATGGCGCTTTTGGGAAGGCTGTGCAATCTGGCGGCTTACACGCTGCTGGGCGGTTTTGCCATTGCACGCATCCCGCGCGGCAAGCTGCTGCTGCTCTGTACGGCGCTGCTGCCGATGGGCCTGCAGCTGGCAGCCAGCTTTTCGGCAGATACGCTGGTGATCGGGCTGGCATTTTCGATGCTGGCTGTGTGCCTCGATTATGTGCAGCGCCCGGTAAAGGGCCGCAATATGCTGCTGCTGTTGCTGCTTTCGGCCTTGATCGGCCCCAGCAAGGCAATTTATGTGGTGCTGGTGGGCCTTGTATTCATGATCCCGCAGGCAAGCTTTGGCACAAAGGGCCGGGCGCTGGCAGCCAAGCTGGGCTGCTGCGGCATGGCGCTGCTGGGCTGGCTTTTGTATAACAACGGCTACTTTGCCTATATTTACCGTGATGTAGACTATATGGGCGTGCGACGCTTTGCCTGGAAAGCGGCTCTGGCTGTGCTGCTGGCGGCAGCGCTCTGGCTGGGCACCCGCCGCAGGCCAAAAGCACGCCGGGTGTTGATCGGTGTACTGGCCGCGGCGGTGCTGGCGTTTATCCCGGTGGGGTATTATATGCTCTCCCACATGTGGGGCGGCCTCACGCCGGACGAGATCGCGGCGGGCATTCAGCCCAACGGCGATTCGATCTATACCTTTACCATCGGCTATATCTGCCGCAACCTGCCGGGAACGGCAAAAATTATTTTGAACACGCTGGGCACGCAGGTGCCGGTTTGGCTGCAGGGCATTCTGGGGCTGAGCCTGGGCGAGCCTATTGTGTATGAGGTGAACGGCAGCTGGGCCTACGGCATTGGCCTCGTGCTGGTGCTGCTGGCGGCGGCCATGCCGGTGCAGGGGGCAGAACCCCGGGTGCAGGGCTGGCGGCGCTGGTGGCTGGCACTGCTGGCAGCGGGCGTTTTTATGCTTTCGCTGTTTGCATGCCTTACCTGGACGCCAATCAACTACACGGTGCTGTTCGGCGTGCAGGGGCGCTACTTTTTGCCGGTGCTGCCGCTGGTGCTGCTGGCGCTGGGCGAGCAGAGGGCCGTTTGCAAAACAAAAGATATTACCGCCCCCACGGCGTTTGCCGGTGTGGCGCTGTGCAGCCTTATTTTGCTGCAGGGGCTAAGCATATACGCCACTTTGTGATAATTTTATATAAAAATACAAATAGTATATTCATAATTCAGAAAGCGAGGTTTTACCTATGTTTGAAAAACTGTTTGGCAAAAAAGAGCCTAAGAGCATGACCGTGACCAAGGATACCGTGATCGGCGATATTCTGGATATGGAC
>CAVGKH010000169.1:0-4163 GCA_963629755.1 Gemmiger sp. | reverse complement strand
AACGACTATGCCGAATTTTTCAGGGATTAGAAAATCCCTAAGTTGAACTCCCTTTTAGGTGCGTATTTATTATATTTAAAACCCCGGCTGCTGCGCAGTTTTAGATCTGCACAATAGTCGGGGTGTATTATAATTCTGCTTTTACGCCAGCTCGTTTTCGCTTGCCAGCTCTTTGATGGCTGCCAGCAGTGCGGGGATCATCTGCTTTTTGCGGCTCACCACGCCGGGTAGAACGGCCATGCCGTCGGTCACTTCCACATTAAAGGCCTTCTTGACCACCTTATCGGCATCGGCACCGTCCATCAGCAGCTCGGTAGTGCTGCTGCGCACATCGGTAAACATGTAGAATACAAAGCGCAGGCCCTGCTTTTCGCGCGCGGTGGGCAGATAAGGCCCAACCAGCTTTTCGCTGGCCTTGCGGTTTTTGGCGGTCATATAGCTGCCCTGGCCCACGCCAAACTGGATATCACCGGTGCCAAACACCTTATAGTCGGCATTAAAGATATCCTCGGCGCTCTTGCCGGTCACATCGCCGCCTGCGCCAAACATGGCATCACCGTATTCCTCGATCTCCACACCGGCGATCTCGGCCAGCTCTTTGGCGGCGTTCTTGTCCAGCATGGTGCAGGTGGGGCTGCGGAACATCAGCGTGTCGCTGAGAATGGCGCTGAGCATAAGCCCGGCCATCTTTTTATCCGGCTTAATGTTGTTTTCCTGGTACATTGCGTAAATGATGGTGCAGGTGCAGCCCACGGGCTCATTGCGGAAATGCACGGGACCATCGGTCACAGTGCCGCCAATGCGGTGATGGTCGATGATTTCTTCGATCTCGGCCTCGTTCATGCCCTCTACCGCCTGGCTCATCTCGTTGTGATCTACCATGATCACCTGCTTGCGGTGCAGGTTCATCATATTGCGGCGCGAAACCACGCCCATGTAATGCCCGTCGGCATCCAGCACGGGGAAATAGCGGTAGCGCACGCTGGCCATGATCTTGCTGGCCTGCTCCACCGAGGTGTCGGGGGTAAAGTTCAAAAGACCCTCTTTGGTCATATAAAAGCCGATGGGGGCTGCCTGGCTGATCATCTGGCCAGCCACATAGGTACTGTTGGGGGTGGTCAGCACCACCACGCCCTTTTCTTCGGCCAGCATGCACACTGTGCGCGAAAGCTTGGCGTTGGCGCACACGATGATGCAGCCTGCTTCCATTTCAATGGCGGCCAGCTGGCTTTCGCTGCGGTTTGCCACGATCACGATATCGCCCTTGCTCACCGCACGCTCCACAGCCTCGGCATTGCCCGAGCCGATGATAATGCGGCCCTCGGCAAACTTATCCTCCACGCTGCCCACCACAACGGCGGCATCCAGCGTTTCCATAATGTTTTTATAGCTGGTGTGCGTTTTAGAAAGCACATAGGGGTCAAGGCTGTCCATATTGGCGGTGGCGATGTCCTTCACGGTGATCACGCCCTGCAGGTGCTTTTCTTCGTCCAGCACACACAGTGTATCGATCTTTTCATCGCGCATAGCCATCCAGGCGCGGCGCAGGGTCATTTCGCCGTTTACGCCGTCGATCTCGCGAATATCGATATCGCGGATCTGCGGGCTGACATCCATCAGCAGGCGGGGCACTGGCACTTTAAAATGTTCCAGCACAAACTCGGTCTCGCGGTTCAGGTTTCCGGCGCGGCAGGGCATGCATACGCTCTTGCCCTCGATCTGGTTTTTCAGATTGGCATAGGTAATGGCGGCACAGATCGAATCGGTATCCGGATGCTGGTGGCCGATCACATGGATATGATGACGGTTGAGTTCCGTATTCATGGGTCTGATTGCTCCTTTTGTCTGATTCCCACTGCTTTTTTTCCGCAATGGGATTTCTTTCCTGTTATCTTTTTAATTATAGCACAGTTTCTGTCGCCATGGGAAGTAAAAAGTATTGATAAGGGTGATAAGCGTACTTTATTTGAAAATTTTATCTTCCTGCTCCCTGGCAAAAGTATTGACAAGCCCCGCCGCATGAATTAAACTAAAAACAAGTATGCAATACACACTGTACTGATAATAAAAGAGGTTGTTTATGGAAAGAAAGGATTTGCGCAACATCGCGATCATCGCCCATGTTGACCACGGCAAAACCACCCTGGTAGACCAGTTGCTCAAGCAGGCCGGTGCCTTCCGTGAGAATCAGCAGGTGGCCGAGCGCGTGATGGACAGCGGCGATATCGAGCGCGAGCGCGGTATTACGATTCTGGCAAAGAACTGCAGCTGTATTTATAACGGCGTTAAAATCAATATTGTAGATACCCCCGGCCATGCCGACTTTGGCGGCGAGGTAGAGCGCGTGCTGAAAATGGTAAACGGTGTTCTGCTGCTGGTAGATGCAGCCGAGGGCTGCATGCCCCAGACCCGCTTTGTGCTGCAGAAGGCCCTGCAGCAGAACCTGAGCCTGGTCATCGCTGTGAATAAAATCGACCGCCCCGATGCCCGCATCAAAGAGGTCATCGACGAGATCCTCGAACTGCTGATGGATCTGGGCGCTACCGACGAACAGCTCGACAGCCCCATGGTGTTCTGCTCCGGCCGCAACGGCACTGCCAGCTACGACTGGGTGCATCCCGAGCAGGCTACCGACATGAAGCCCCTGTTTGATACCATTCTGAAGTATGTCAAGTGCCCCGAGGGCGACCCCAGCGCACCTTTCCGTATGCTGTGCTCCAGCGTGGACTACAACGACTTTGTAGGCCGTATGGGCGTGGGCCGCATTCAGGACGGCACCGTAAAAGTGGGCGACTCTGTGCAGGTGTGCGACTGGCATGATGACAAGGTCAAGATTAACGGCCGCATCACTAAGCTGTTCGACTTTAAGGCCAACGGCCGCGAAGCCTGCGAGGAAGCCAGCGCCGGCGATATCGTTGCCTTTGCCGGTATCCCCGATGTGAATATCGGCAACACCATCTGCAACCCCAGCAGCGTAGAGCCCCTGCCCTTTGTAAAGATCACCGACCCCACCGTGGAAATGACCTTTGCCGTAAACGATTCTCCGTTTGCCGGTAAAGAGGGCAAGTATGTGACCAGCCGCCAGATCCGCGACCGTTTGCAGAAAGAGCTGCTGAAGGATGTTGCCCTGAAGGTGGAGGATTCCCCCACATCTGATTCCTTCCGCGTGATGGGTCGCGGCGAAATGCATCTGTCAATTTTGATCGAGACCATGCGCCGCGAGGGCTACGAGCTGCAGGTCAGCCCGCCCCATGTTCTGACCCACGAAGAAAACGGCAAAACCATGGAGCCCATGGAGCGCGTGGTGATCGATGTGCCCGAGGAATACCAGGGCGCTGTGATGACCGCACTGGGCGCCCGCAAGGCTCTGCTGATGAACATGCAGCCCATGAACAGCCGTTCGCGCCTTGAGTTCCGTATGCCCAGCCGTGGCCTGTTTGGCTACCGCAGCCAGTTCCTTACCGATACCCACGGTGAGGGCATCATGAACACCATTTTTGACGGCTACGAAGAGTGGCAGGGCGAGATCAGCACCCGCAGCACCGGCTCTATCGTAAGCTTTGAAACCGGCGAGGCTGTAACCTATGGCCTGTTCAACGCCCAGCAGCGCGGTACGCTGCTGATCGGCGCCGGTGAAAAGGTATATGAGGGCATGGTGATTGGCTACACTGCCGATGGCTCTGACATGGATGTGAATGTGTGCAAAACCAAGCACCTTACCAACACCCGTGCCAGCGGCAGCGATGATGCCCTGCGCCTGATTCCCATCAGCCCGCTGAGCCTGGAAGGCTCGCTGGAGTTCCTGGCCCCCGATGAGCTGCTGGAGGTCACCCCCGAGCACCTGCGCATTCGCAAGCGCGTGCTGAACCACGACCTGCGCATGAAGGCCTACAGCAAAAAGAAGAACGGCTGATAAATCCGCCTCTTTCTTTTTCTGAATTTTCAAAAGCTTTTAACCGGGCTGTATTTCCCAGTAAAAGGAAATACAGCCCGGTTTTTATATTTTTACGCTTGATACCGCCATTTTTATTTTTCATATTTTAGGGCAAAAAAGTGTTGACAATTCTCCCCGGCCTTGCTATAATAATATCTGTTCGGCGGGTACGCCGCCAGACAATAAAATATGCGGATGTGGCGGAACTGGCAGACGCGCTAGATTCAGG
>CAVGKH010000168.1:0-4224 GCA_963629755.1 Gemmiger sp. | reverse complement strand
GTATACATGGCATTGGTTTTTTTGTTGTAATTGCCCGTGCCCACCTGCGTGATAGTGGCCATTTTGCTCTTTTGCCGCAGCGTAATCAGGCATATTTTGCTGTGGCATTTGTAGCCATCCAGCCCATAAACCACCTGGCAGCCGGCTTCCTCCAGCATTTTGCTCCAAGCCAGGTTGTTTGCCTCGTCAAAGCGGGTGCGCAGCTCCATCAAAGCCAGCACCTCTTTGCCCTTTTCAGCGGCGCGGCACAAGATCTGCGCTACCTTAGAAGAGGATGCCAGCCGGTAGATCGTAATTTTGATTGAGAGCACATCAGGGTTTTCGGCAGCCTCGACATCTGCCTCCGGGAATCCTCCTCGTTATCCTCAAACTTTTCTTCGTCAAAGCTGATATCCGCATTGCGGGTCACACACAAAATACAGCTTTCGCGGGCCGTATAGGCCCCAAACAGGCCGACCGCCCAGTGCAGCAGAATATTTTCGGTGCGCACGAATTTTCCGGGTGTTTCCAGCATGATATACGGCGGCAGTGTTTCGGGCAGCGGCACAATGCCTATTGCGTGCTTGCCCTTTTTTCCCTCCAAAAGCACGGCAGCATACAGTTGCTTACTGGTAAGGTAGGGCACCGGGTGATGCGGGCCGATGATGATAGGCGAAAGCACCGGCAGCATCTCGCTGCGGAAATAGCGCGAAGCCTGCTTGTGCTGCGCCGGGTTCAGCGCCTCCACGGGCACATCCTCAATGCCTCGCCCGACCAGCTACTGCATAACGCCCGCATAGATCTGCGATTTCATGGCGATCAGGCCCGGCACCGTGCGATAAATAGCCTGCAGCTGGCCGCGGGCGGTAAGGCCGGTCTTATTATCGATATCTTCGGGGGAAACATGGTCGATATCCACCAGGCTGCCCACGCGCACCATAAAGAATTCATCGAGGTTGCTGGAAAAGGCAGTTAAAATCTCTGTAAAGTGGCCTAAAAGCGGCCTATATAAAGAAAAAAAGCCGATGCGGCACTATACTGCATCGGCTTTTTCTATTGATCTTTTATCCTTATCTGCGTGCCCGTATCGCCTGCACCTTGCGGCTGAAATCGGCCAGGCACCAGGCAATAGCCATGCCGCTGGCAATGCCGAAAGCACACATGGCGGTTTTCCAGCCAAACTTTGCGGCCTCGGTAAAGCGGCTGCCTGCTACGGCATTCATGCAATAATACAGCGTGCTGCCCGGCACCAGCGGAATGGCGCTGGGAATAAAAAAGGTAGTGGAGGGCGCATTCTGCACGCGGGCCAATATTTCGGCATAGGCCGCTGTGCAAAAGCCCGCCAGCAGGTTGGGCAGAAACACGCCTCCCCAAAAATGATACCCGGCCAGATACCCCAGCCAGCCCAGCGTGCCGCCCACTGCGATAAACAAAAGCGAGCGGCGGTTGGCGTGGTAGATCAGCCCAAAGCCAAATGACACAAAGGCCGCACTGACCAGCTGAACGATCGTCTGCATACTCAAAACACCCCTTGCGTAAACAAAATAGCCGCCATAATGCCCAGCGCCAGCGAGGCCGCCAGCAAAACCGCCTCGATCAGGCGCATGGAGCCGGATATGATATCGCCCAAAAGAATATCTCCCACCGAGTTTGTGAGCATCATGCCCGGGATCAGCAGCATGATGTCACCGATCACTACCTTATCGGCGTGCAGCATAGGCATATGCCCGCACAAAAGAAACACCGCCGCGCCGCTGATAAACGAAGCGATAAACTGAAACTCGATCTGATTCATAAAAAAGCCCGCCAGCTTTTGCTGCATAAAACAGATGAGCACCGCAATGCATCCGGCCAGCACACCGTCTGGCAGCGTGCCGCCGAAAAACACGGTAGAACAGCCTGCACCCAGTATGCAGCCCAGCAAATGCAGCTGCGGGTCTGGCTGCTGCAGCACAATGCCGTTCAGCTGACGCTCAAACTCCTTTACCGAGGGCGGCGCTTTGCAGATGCGGCGGCTTAAGGCGTTGAGCCTTTCCAGCAGCAAAAGGTCGGTGCTGCCGCCCTTGCGCAGGCGGCGCGTTTGGGTCTGCGGTTCACCGCCCGGCATTTTGAGCGTTACCACAATGCTGGAGGTGATCACAAACACATTGCTCTCCTCTGCGCCATAGGCACCGGCAATGCGGGTGAGCGTATCCTCCACGCGGTACACCTCGGCCCCGCAGTTTTGCAGCGCTTCCCCCATCCGGATCAATATATGAAGAAATTGACTGGTTTCCTGTTCCTGCATAGCTACTGCTTTCCTTTTATTTTCTGCTGCCGTTTTATGGGGCAGTGTTCGGCTTTATTCCAGCGCTTTTTCCATAAAATATACGATCTGCTTTTGCCACCAGGGCCAATCATGGGTCACATCCCAGCCCCAGCGGTCTGCCATGGCGGCAATGCCCTGCTGCTGCAGCACGGCCTCCATGGCCGAAAGCTCGGGCAGCAGAATTTTCTCACCGCTACCCTGGCCGCAGCACAGATAAATGCGGCTTTGGGTATACAGTGCGCGGCGCGGGTCCTGCGAGGGCAGCAGGGGCAGAAAATCGGCCGGGCTGTTTTGGTAGGTCAGATCGTCTTGATAATCGCCGAACAAAAGCGCGGCGCGGTACCAGCCGCTGAGCGAGATCAGCGTATCAAACAGCTGCGGCCTGCGAAAGAACACATCCGCCGCTATGCCGCCGCCCAGGCTGCAGCCGGTGATGATCATTTTTTCGGGCGCACCCGGGTTTAGGCGGCGGGCCATCGGCAGAAGCTCACGCACGATATAGTTATAGTAGCTTTCCAGTGCCAAAGCGCGCTGGCGGGTGCCTCGCCCCGGCTGCGGGCAGATCAGATCATCGGCCCCATCGGCGCACACCAGCATTATACGCCCCTGCTCGATCAGTGGGGCAAGGGCGGCCACCATGCCTTTATTTTCATAATCCCAGCAGCGGCCGCCCTGGCTGGGCAGGGCGATCACAATGCGCCCCGCACTGCCATGCACATGCCAGGTCATATCTCGGCCTACATAATAGCTGTAATCGGTAAAATATCTTTTTTCCATAGTGTGCCCCCGGTTTGGTTGAATGTCGGGTCGATCATTCGATTTTGCTTTATTATAGCATATTTGCACCCAACAAAAAAGGCGGAGCCGCGCGGGCTCCGCCTTTTTTGTAGCTGCTTAGTGGCAGCCGCCGCAGTGGCCGCAGTCACCGCTGCAGCCCTTGCCGTTTTTCTTGTCTTTATGAAGGGAGCGGATCGCAAGCGCCGCGATTAGCAGCACAACTCCACCCACGATCAGATTACCAATGATAGGGGACATAACACCGCCCCTCCTTTCCAGTCAAAGAGATTCTATTTAGCTGTTTGCTTCTACAGCAGTCACATTCTTGCCCTTGGCCTCAATCTTCTTTGCGGGGCGCAGCAGGAAGTAGAAGAATGCGATCACAACCAGGATAGCGATCACGGTGAACACGCCGAACTGGCCGTACAGAGCCAGGCTTGCCAGCTGGTTTACAACCAGAGCCACCAGCCATGCAAAGCCGCACTGATAGCCGATAGCAGTCCAGAACCACTTAGCGTTGTTCATTTCACGCTTGATAGCGCCCATAGCAGCAAAGCAGGGAGCGCACAGCAGGTTGAATGCCAGGAAGGCATAGCCGCTTGCCAGGGTGAAGGTTGCAGCCATGTTTGCATACACGGTGCCTTCGCCTGCGCTGTACAGAATGCCCATGGTGCCAACGATGTTTTCCTTTGCCACCAAGCCGGTGATGGAAGCCACAGTTGCCTGCCAGTTGCCGAAGCCCAGAGGTGCGAAGATCCAAGCCAGAGCACTGCCAATGGTGCCCAGGATAGAGCTGTCGATCTGGTCTTCTGCCAGCATGCCGAAGCTGCCGTCTACAAAGCCGAAGTAAGTGGTGAACCAAACCACGATGGTGGACAGCAGAATGATGGTGCCTGCCTTCTTAATGAAGGAGGAGCCGCGCTCCCACATGGAACGGAGGATTGCGCCCACGGTGGGCATATGGTAAGCGGGCAGCTCCATAACGAAGGGAGCGGGATCGCCCACGAACAACTTGGTCTTCTTCAGGATAATGCCGGAGCAGATGATAGCGGCAATGCCCAGGAAGTAAGCAGAGGGTGCCACCCAGCTTGCGCCGCCGAAGATTGCGCCCGCCACCATGGCGATGAAGGGCAGCTTAGCGCCGCAGGGAATAAAGGTGG
>CAVGKH010000167.1:0-4242 GCA_963629755.1 Gemmiger sp. | reverse complement strand
ATCGACCTGAAGCAGTTCAATGAGATCAGCGAGAAGACCCCCAACCTGTGCCATCTGGCACCGGCGGGTGAGCACTTTATGGAGGAGCTGGACGAGGCCGGCGGTGTGTCCGCCGTCATGAAGGAACTGGCGGATGCGGGATTGCTGCACACGGAGCTGCCCACCGTCACCGGTCATACCGTAGGGGAGAACATCGCCCACGCGGAAAACCGTGATCCCGAGGTCATCCGTCCGCTGGACAAATCCTATTCCGCCACCGGCGGCCTGGCGTTCCTGTTCGGCAACATCGCCCGAAACGGATGCGTGGTGAAGCGCAGCGCCGTAGCGCCGGAGATGCGGGTGCATAGCTGCACCGCCCGTGTGTTTGAGGGCGAGGAGGCGGCGGTGAAGGCCATCTTCGGCGGCGAGATCCAGAAGGGCGACATCGTGGTGATCCTGTACGAGGGCCCCAAGGGCGGCCCGGGCATGCGGGAGATGCTGGTGCCCACCTCGGCCCTGGCGGGTATGGGGCTGGACAAGGATGTGGCCCTGATCACCGATGGTCGGTTCTCCGGCGCGTCCCGGGGCGCTTCCATCGGCCATGTGTCCCCTGAAGCGGCGGCTGGCGGCGAGATCGGCCTGCTGCGGGACGGCGACATCATCGACATCGACATGGACAAGTATACCATCAACGCCCGCGTCACCGAGGAGGAATTCGCCCGCCGCAGAGCGGAGCAGAAGCCCCACGAGAACTGGGTGAAGGGCGGCTGGCTGGCCCGTTACCGCAAGCTGGTTTCCTCTGCTGACGAAGGTGCGATTCTGAAGTAAACAGGGCAAGTACTTACTGCGCAAAGGATGCCAAGCACATATTTCATCAGAGATGAATACAGAGTTGCTCTAAGAGCCCCATCAATAAACACGGCCCAATTAATCTAATCAAAAATTTGCGGTAATGTCTGTATGCGGACATTCCGCAGCAATGAATTATACGAGGAGGCAAATTAAATGAAAGCAAATTCTACCGCTGTTTGGAACGCATTCCCCGAGCTGAAAATGGTAAACAACAAAGAATGGGCAGAAAAGGCCTGCGCAATCTGGGAATACTTTTGGGAAAAAAGTGCGTGGGACAACCTTGAGGATGCAGCATTCAGTATTCTCGGAAAAATCCCGGTGACCTTGGTGATGCATACACAGTGCGTTGTAAAGGGTGCGATCCGACTCGCTGATACACTCGAAGAGGTACAGCACGAGAAAATCGATCGTGATGTTCTCATCATCGGCGCAATTCTGCATGATGCCAGCAAGATCGTGGAATATTGCCCCGGCGAAGACGGCGTGGCACGCATTACGCGGGAAGGTGAATTTCATCAGCATTCCTTCATGGCGGCTGCCAAGGCATGGGAAATGGGACTTCCGGATGAGATCGTCAATATCATCCTCTGCCATTCCAATCTGACCAGCGCAAAATTGGTCACTATCGAAGGCCTGCTTGTTAAATGTGCAGATTCCGCCTCTGGTCATGCCGCCCTCGGCGCATATGACGGTTATAGCGGGCACTAAGAAAGGAGCGTAGGACATGAGTAATACATGGATCCTGATTAGTTTTGTGATCACACTGGTCGCATTGATCCTCATGTTGACCAAGCTGAAATTAGACCCAACCATTGGTTTGCTCTCTGCCGCGATTCTGGCTGGCCTACTTACCAGAATGCCGCTCGCCGACATCACCAGCGCAATTAGCAGCGGGTTCGGATCGACACTCAGCGGACTCGGTATGGTAGTTGCATTCGGATGCATATTGGCATATTACCTGGAGAAGTCCGGTGCAATCGATGAGATGGCTAAATGGCTCATCAGAAAGCTTGGCCCGAAAAACGATGTTTTTGCACTTGGAATTGCGGGCTTTATTATCTCTATTCCGGTTTGGATGGGGGCTGCATGGGTCATGCTGGCTCCCCTGTGCAAAAAACTCGCAAAACTGACGAACAAAAGCATTTTGCGCTATGTTTGTGCGCTCAGCGTTGGTTTGCTGCTGACGCACTGCTGTGTTGCTCCTACTCCTGGCCCTCTGGCTGTTGCGGGCATGATAGGCGCAAATATGGGATGGTTCATATTCTATGGCATTATTGTGACACTGCCTGCTTTGCTGATTATCAGCCTTCTGTATGTCAAAGTTTACAAGAAGGACGAAAATGCATGCGACAATGCGGCTTTGGATGAAGCGGATCTTGCTGCCTCGCTCAACCCCGACCCGACCAAGCCGAGTGCAGGGCATACGATCTTCCTGATCTTTTTCCCTGTGATTCTGATTGTAGTGGGAACGGTTTCCGGCATCGTCCTGCCGGAGGGAACTGCCAAAGATATTATTGCCTTTATCAGCAACAACAATATTGCGCTGTTCATCTCTATGCTCGTTACCATTTTCTCGCTGTCCAAGTACTTTGACAAACCGGTCATGTCAATGTTCAACGATGCGTTGAAGACGACGGAAATCGTCATTATTCTGGGTGTCGGTGGCTCACTTGCGGCGGTGATCACAAAGAGCGGCATTGGCGATGTGCTTTGCAGCACCCTCCTTGGCTTTGACATGCCTATCCTTGTGTTTGCCTTTATCCTGAGCGCGATCCTGCGTGTGGCACTAAGCTCCGGCACCACAGCCATGTTGACTACGGTAGGCATCTTTGCACCTATCGCACAGGAAGCGGGAGCCTCTCCCGTTTTGGTAGGCCTGACGATATGTGCTGCTGCGGTTGGCTTCCTCATTCACACGGACACCGCTTTCTGGCTTGCAGCCGGTCTGTTTGATATTGATTCCAAACAGACACTTCGCTCCCTGTCCGTGCCCACTACGATTGCCAGCTTGATCACATTTGCTGTGATACTAATTTTGAGCATGTTTGCCAATGTACTGCCCGGGCTGTACTGATAAATTCGGTTTAGCAGTTCTCAAGGCAAGATAAATTATATTTATATAAGAATAGGATTAAAAGATGAAAAACATTACGGTAGTAGGCGCCGGCGTCATGGGCTGCATCTATGGTGGCCCTTTGTCTGAAAAATACAATGTGACTTTGGTTGATGTCTATAAGCCGCATATTGACGCAATTAACAAAGATGGACTTGAGTTATCCGATCCTGATGGTACACTCCATATTTATAAGAACACTGTTGCCACGGATGACACAACGCTCTGCAGCGCTGCCGATCTTGTGATCCTTCTTTGCAAGGGTTACCAGACTGCCGATGCGCTCGCAAAGAACAAAACCCTCATTGGGCCAAACACGATCGTCCTTTCACTGCAAAACGGCTACGGCAATGCGGATGAAATCGTTAAGTTTGTTCCCGAAGAGCAGATCGTACTGGGTACCAGCTCTCATGGCGGTATTATGAATGGGCCCGGCAAGGTGTTCCATGCGGGCACCGGACTTACGCAGCTTGGATGCCTGACCAAGGATCAGACCTCTGCAGAAAGAGTAAAAGAAGCATTTGAAAATGCCGGAATCGAAGAAATTGTTCTGGTTCCGAATGTAAAGCGTTTGGTTTGGCACAAGCTTTTCGTTAACTGTGCAATTAATCCTGTAGCCGGCCTGATCGACGATACAAACAGCACTGTATCTGAAAATCATTTTTCAAAGAAAGCCGCCCACGCAATTGTATCTGAGGCAGTTCGAATTGCCAATGCTACCGGTATGGATTTCGATTTTGAGGAAGAATTTGAGTATGTCATGACGGTTTCGAGAGAAACTGCTCAGGTCCGCTGCTCTATGCTGGCTGATGTCACCAACAAAAGAAAAACCGAGGTGGATCGGATGAATGGTGCAATTGTGAATGAAGCAAAGAAGGTTGGGCTGGAAGCCCCCATCAACGAACTTATGACCAATCTAATCCATGCGAAGGAATTACTTTATTAATTCCGGCATTCGGATTATAACTTTTACGCTCTCAGCCATAAAAAGCAAAGAGAAAACGGCGTAGCCCTTATAGCTACGCCGTTTGCGAAAACTTATTTAGCTGAGATACAAGAGCTGCCTTGGGGTGCCTTCCTTATGGAAGGTAAGGCGGCTCTTTTTCTTTATTTTAGAATTTTACAAAGCCGGTCAAGGTGCCGAGGGGATAGCTGAGTGTCCAGTCGTTCTCGCCACACTTGGGGCAGACCGTGCCACGCTCGTGCAGCTCGTCGATGTATGCCTCGGCACGCTGGATGTACATATTGCTCTTTGCGACATGCTTGCACTTTTGGCAGTAGACAAGGTAGTTTGCAAA
>CAVGKH010000166.1:2154-4313 GCA_963629755.1 Gemmiger sp. | reverse complement strand
TTGCCCATGCCGATCTCGTTGCCGCCGTCACCCACGCCCAGCGTAAAAATGCCGTGCGCCATAGCCAGCGGAAAGAATTCGTCCAGCAGGGCGGTGTGCGTGCCGATATCCACGCCGCGCATATTGGCATAATGCCCCTGCCCATTGCGGCCGCAGCGCTCGATGCTCAAAATTGCCTTGGGGGCCAGGCGCGCAAGGTCTTTTTCGGTGGGGTGATGCCCCACCGGCCAATACTCCACCGCAAAGCCCAGCGGCTCAAAAAAGCCCTGGCAGCAGTCATCGGTCAAAATCACCGGCGCAAAGCCCAGCTTTTCCAGCGCCAGTGCCAAGCAGGCCGTACCGGCAGGGCCGTCGCTCTCGCCGTGGCCCGCCACATAAAAGCCGGTGGTCAGCAAAATGGGGCCGCGCGGCAGCTCATAGATCTTTTGTGCAGCCTCGCGGCAAAAATCGGGGCGCAGGTCTTTTTTTAGCTGGTCCATGCCTCGGTGACTCTTTTGCAGAATGATTTCTTCGATCGTTTCCGTATGTTTTTGCAAGGCAGTGTTCCTCCCTTGAGCGACGCTTTGGGGCAGGCCCGGGGCAGTGTTCCGTAAAGCTGCCCGGCGCTCTGCGCGCCGCGATCTTCGTTCCTGTTTTTTTTCCGCTGCGCCTATCGCGTGCTGTTTTTATCCGCGGATATTCTCGCGCACTTCGCCAAAGGCCGGGTAGTTTTTATACAAATGCCCGGCGATCACTTCCATCAGGCGGTAATCTTCTTCACTGTCGATATCCAGAATGCCGGTATCCATCATGGTGGTCACGCCGATCTTGCCGTCCCACAGAATGCCCGTGTGGTTGTTTGCCAAAAAATCGCGCTTGAATACATAAATGCTGGCATTCAGATCATAAATAGCCGGTGCCTGCTGGCGGGCGGTATAAGGGCTTTCGATCACCTTTTCCACATGGTCGCCGCAGTCGCGCACCATATTAAAATAGGGGTTGCGGCGCGCCTCGGTCACGCTGAAAACCAGGTCAAGGTCTTCGCGCTGCTCCTTCATTTCCACGGCGTTCTGCACATCCTTGGCCGTGCGCAGCGGGCTTGTGATATCCAAGTCCATCACGGCATCGTAGGTGCAGCCGTTTTTTGCCTCCATGCGGTGCAGGCAGTCTTGAAACACGGCCATTTTGGGTACGGTGTCGCCGCCCAGCTCCTCACCGCGCGGCAAAAATACCACCTCGGGATACTTTTTGGCTACCAGCTCGGCCAAAAGGTCACTGTCGGTGTTCAGGCAAATATCCACCTGAATATCCGGCCGTGCCTGGCAGAAAAGCCCGGCTGCCGAGAGGGTGTAATACACCAGCGGCTTTTCGCAAAAGGTTTTCAGATTTTTGTTTTTAAAGCCCTTGCTGCCCGCACGGCCGCAAATAGTGATCAACAGTTTTTTCATAATAAAACCCGCTTTCTGGTAATTTAATGTTTTTATTCCCCGCCTAAGGTCAGCTGCAATACGGCCTGCGCTTCCTTGGGGCTGTTTACGCTTTCGCCGCTGCCGCTTTGCGCGTACTGCAAAAAATAGGTCATTTCGCGCTTATACCAGGCATCGGTGCTCTCTTTATAATCCTGCACTGTGCCGTCCGGCAGGGTAAGCGTTGCCGCACCGAAATCGGCTGTCAGCGTGCCCGCCGGGGTAAAAAGCTCCAGGCTGCGGCGGTAGGTGCGGCCAAAATAATCGAGGTGCACCTCGCCCAGCATGTGCGGCCAGCGCGCGATATAAATGCTTAAATCGTCGCTGTCTACCTCCAGCTCTGAGTAGGTACCCTTAAAATTGCGGATCTCCAAGGGCTTGCCAAACAGGCTCACCAGATAGTCCCACTCGTGGATCAGGTCAATGGTCACACCGCCGCCCATGGCGCGGTGGGCCGAATACACGGTGCGGTAATCCACCCCGGGCCGCCAGCCGGGCAGATAGCTGCTGCAGATCACACGCGCGCTGTAGGGCGCAAGCGCAGGGTTGTTTTGCAGCCACTCGCGCACGGCCATCATCACAGCGCTCCACCGCATGGGGGCCGCCACATAGGCCTTCTGCCCGGGCGGCAGCAATTTGCCCAGGTCTGCCCCGGCCTGCTCGGCTGAAAAGATTGGTTTTTCAATAAACAGCGTTTCGGCCCGGCCCTTTAAC
>CAVGKH010000166.1:0-2144 GCA_963629755.1 Gemmiger sp. | reverse complement strand
TTTCGGCGTGCAGGCTGGTGGGGTTGGTGATAAACGCCAGGTCGTAATGCGGCAGTGCCTCGCTTAAGTCGGTGAACTGCTTTTCTAAAAGCGGCTCTACCCCCTCGCGCAGCGGGCGCGAAAGGTCGCTGCGCAGCGCATGCGCCTGCACACCGCCCGGGGCCAGCTGCTTTAAGTTTTTCAAATGCCGGGTGCCAATAGAGCCCAGGCCCACAAACAGTGCTGTCAGCATAGCTTTTTCTCCCCTGCTTTATTTTTCGATGCGCTCGATCAGCTCGATCACCTGCCGGTCCTTTTCAAAGCTCCAGCGGGGCTGCTCTTCGCCCTTCAGAACGGCAAAAAAGTTTGTAAGTTCGTCCACATAGGCGTTTTCTACAATGTTATCGCTGTAGCGGCTGTCGTGCTCAAAGCTTTTATAGGTATCCACGGCGCGCTTTTCGCCGGTGGCATGGTCAAAGTCATACAGAGCCTTGGGGTTGCCCTCCCAAAACAGGTGCAGTCCTTCACCGAAGCACTCAAAATTGCGCACGGCCTTGGGGCTTACCACATCGGCCGCCAGAATCCCCTTGGTGCCATCGGCATGGCGCAGGGTCACAAAATAGCTGTCGGGGTAATCCACCTCCAGGTTCGAGATCTTATCCTTTTCGGCATGCACGCCCGTTACCGAGCCGAAGCAGTCTACCAGCCAGGGCAGATCGATGCCAAAGATCTCGCGCACGCCGCCGGTGCGCTTATCGCCCACAAAAAAGTTTTTGTAGTTTTCCCAGGGGTGCCAGTCGGGCAGATACTGCCCGATGTGGTAAATATAGTTCACTCTACCGCCCCGGACTTTAAACTCCTGCACGCGCTTTTTGATATACTGCGTTTCACCGCGGTACAGCATGGTGCTGCTCAAAAACAGCGGCAGACCCTTTTCTTTTGCCAGGGCCATGTTTTCGGCATAGCCATCGCTCACCAGGTTCAGCTCGGTAAACACCGGCAGACCGCCCTGCAAAAGCTCGCGGATAATGCCCGCGTGCGTGATGGGCGCGGTGCATACAAGGCCTGCATCATAGTGCCCGGCTGCCAGCGCCGCCGCAATGCTTTCGTAGGCGGTAATGCCCAGCCCGGCCGCCTGCTCCCGGCGCTCGGGGGTGGAATCCACGCCGAACACCTCGGCGGCGGGGTCGATGCCCTTGATAAGCCGGGCACGGCGCTTGCCCATGCTGCCCAGGCCAACGATTAACAGTTTCATCATAGCATTCCTCACAGTGTAAACGGCGGTATTTCGCCGTCGTAAAAGGTTTTTACGGTTTGCAGCAGGCCGTTTTCCAGTGCGGCCTTCAGCTGCTGCACAATTTCTTCGGCGGTGTCGCCGCCGTTATAGGGGCTGCGGGCCGTTTTGGCTATGGCCGCAAACCCGGGGCTGAGCGCCCTGGCCATCGCCGCCGTGATGGCAGCCTCCTCGGCCGGGCAGCACAGCACATTTTCGCAGATGGGCCGCCCTGCCTGCCGGGTGCCGATGTTCACGGTGGGTACGCCGAAGCTGGGCGTTTCTACCACGCCGCTGCTCGAGTTGCCCGCCACCAGCGCGGCCACCGCCATGGCGCTTAAATAGCGCTTGAGGCCCAGGCTCTGCACAAAGCCTGCCTTTTGCGGCTGAGCCGCGGCAAACGCCTGCATTTTGGCGGTGCAGATCTTTCCGCCCTCATCGGCGTTTGAGCCTGTAATGAGCCAGTAGACCTCCGGCGTTTTCTGCATGGCGACAATCAGTGCATCGGCCTGCGCCGCCGGGTCGGTGCCGCCTGCCGTTTCAGGGTGGTAGGTCACCAGGCCAAAGGGCCTTTGCAGCGGCAGGCCCGTGCTTTGGCACAGCTCCCCGCGGCTCATTTTGGGCAGCTTGCGAATGTTTTCATCGCCGAGGCCGCCCACGCAGAACACCCGCCGGGGCTCTTCGCCCATGCGCACCAGGCGCTGGGCGCTTTCCACACAGCTGGGAAAATGCAGCGCCGCCATTTTGGTAATGCAGTGGCGGTAATATTCATCGGCCGCGCCCAGGGTAACATCGCCGCCCGAGATATGCGCGATCGGGATATGCCTTGCCGCCGCGGCTGCTGCCACGGCAAAGATCTCGAACCGGTCGCCCAGCAAAAGCAGCACCTCGG
>CAVGKH010000165.1:0-4352 GCA_963629755.1 Gemmiger sp. | reverse complement strand
CTGAAGTAAAAATGTCGGCCTCGTAGCCATTCAGCATAGCCTGCATGGCCTCCTCACTCCAAGCACCCGCGCGCAGCTCCTGATAGCGCGCCTGCACGGCCGCCAGCGTTTCGGCATCGCCGCGCTGCAAAAGCTTATAGATGGGGTTCAGATCCATTAAAATATTTTCCTGCGGCGAAAGCGTATAGCCCGGTTTTTCTGCCGATACTGCGCCCCAAGTCAGATCAAAATCCCAGGGGGTAAACAAGATCTTTATACCGTTTTGGGTCTGCTTGGTGCTGAGGCGATAGTTATACAGCGTGCCTTCGCCCAGCACCTGGTCTACGCCCTGCACCAGATTTGTAAACAGCCAGCAGTCTATGGCGTTATTGGTATCGGCGAGTTCTTTCAGCGCGGCACTGTCTGACTCTTCATTCAAGAGTGTTTTGTAATAGCTTTTGAGGGGCTTCCAGATACCGGCCCAATCGGTGTTTACGGTATCACCCGCGATCACCTCGTAGCCCGGGATCTCCGCCGGGGCATCAAAATCAATGCCCGATTCGGAAACAAGGAAATCCTGCTTGGAAAAAGTGTGCTCACCCTCGCCGATGTTTAGCTGCTTGCCGTCGATGGGATACCCCAGCGCATACAGACCCCAGTAGCGGCCGTTCAAAAATAGCTCTAAGAATTTGTATTCGTTGCTGTTCTGCACATCGAACTGGTTGTCTGCCCCGCAGCTCTCGCGCCAGAGCTCGGCTGTGTATACCTGACGAATTTTTTCGCTTTCGGTATACCCTGCGTATAATATCCAGTCGCCGTCTGCACGCAGGCCCAGCAGCGCTGCATCGCTCTCTTCGCCATTGGGGTGGCGCAACGTAAGGCGGTAGCCCTTTTTATCAAAGCGCGCACTGCCCACACCGCGCACATGCATGCTGCCCTGGGCTTGTATCGTGTTCAGGCCCGTGTTTTGGCGATTGTCGTACAGAGTCATATTCAAGGGCATGCTCTCATATTTTTCGATCTCTGCGGGGTCTCCCGGCACCTCGATGGCTAAGATGGGCAGCGTTGTACACGCCAGCTGCAGCTCCTGGTATTCGTTTTGGGTGTAGGCCAGCAGACGCAGCGTACCGCCCTTTTCCCCGCCTTCTAAAGAGTCTTTGCAAATGGCCAGCTGCGCTTTGGGCACGCCATTCCACAAAATTGCTAGGCCTTCAAAGTCTTTTCCCTGCGGCAGCGAGCAGTAATAAATTCCCGTTTCGGTATCCTGCAAAAGGGCCGTGCCGTCGATTGAAATATCCGTGATGAGCGGCCGGCTGCTCTGCGTGCGGCTGCTTTGCAGCTTTTGCAGGCTTTCGGCCTCTTTTAAAACCGATTGCACCGTGCCCGGCTTACCTTTTGGCGCGCAGGCAGCCAGCACCAGCACGGCAAAGCATGCCAGCAAAGCCGCCGCCCCATGCCGGAAAAGCTTTTTTACTGCACTGCTCATGCTGCCTCCTTACTGCCGAGCGCTGCCACATAGCGGTCCATTTCGGCAAAGCGGTCTTTGATATAGGCTCTGAAATCCCGCAGATCGTTTTGCCCGGGGGTATATCCCCCGTCCGGCCATCGTGCATGGTCGCGCTCGTACACGCCGGAAGCAAAAACATCCGCCTCATAGCCGTCTAACAGGCGCTGCACATTCTCATCGCTCCAAGCATTTTTGCGCAGCAGCTTCCAGTGCTGCTGCACTGCCTTGATCATACGGGTCTCTTCCCATTCGATCAGCCGATTCACCGGGTTCAGGGTCATGGTCACATGGTCTTTAGGGGTAAGCTCAAAATTATTGCTGTTGTTTTCGCCCAGCACATAGCCCCAGGTACGGTCAAAATCCCAGGGAGTAAACAGGATCTTTCGGCCCTCTTTTGTTTTTTTACTGGTAAGATAATAGTTATAAAGGCGATTATCGTCCAGCATTTGGTCAGCGCCCTGGATCAGATCGGTAAACAGCCAGCTGTCGATTGCATTATTGGCATCGGCCAGGTCATACAAAACATCGCGGTTTTCCCAGTCTGTATACAGCAGTGTGTAGTAGTAATCGTTCAGCGGCTGCCAGATGTCATTGATTTCCTCGCCCTGTGTGCCGCCGCCCGCCAGCTCGTAGCCGGGCACCTCGCCGGGGATCGTATAATCCGGGTCGGTCTCATACACCATCGGGTTATTTTTAAAATAACTGTATTCTCCCTCGGAAAGCTGCCATTGTTTGCTGTCGATCGGGTAGCCCAGCGCATACAGCCCCCAGTAGCGACCATTCAAAAACAGCTCTAAAAATTTATATTCGTTGCTGTTTTGCACGCCGAATTCATTGTCGGCGCCGCAGCCCTCCTGCCAGAGCTTCGCTGTATACACCTGGCGTACTTTGTCGGTTTCGGCATAGTCGGCATACAAGATCCAGTCGCCGTCTGTGCGCAGGCCCAGCAGAGCCACATCATTCTCTTCGCCGTTAGAGTGGCGCAGCGTAAGGCGGTAACCCTTTTTCGGATAGTTTGAGCTGCCGCGGCCACGCACATGCATAGTGCCCTCAGCCTGCACTACCGATAGCCCTACCGACGGACGGTTGTCATACAAGGTCATTACAAAAGGGGTGCTGGTTTCCTTGTCGATTTTTTCTGCATCCTTTTCCGCATCGATCTTCATAATCGGCAGTGTGGTGCAGACCAGGGTAAGCTTTTGGTATTCGGCTTGGGTATAGGCAAACAGGGCCAGGGTGCTGCCGCCGGGCAGCTCCTGACCCTCAAAATCATGCTGTATTGCCAGCTTTACGCCGGGCTCACCGGCGCATACAAGCGTTTGCTCCGCCGTGTTTTCGCCCTGCGGAAGCGAGAAATAAAAGGTGCCGTCTTCACAGTCCTGCACGAGTGCTGTGCCGCCTATGGAAATGCTCTCGACCAGCGGGCGGGCTGCCTCTGTGCGTGCCGCGCACAGCTTTTCTGCGCTTTGCGGCTCACAGTAGGCGGCGCGCACAGTGCCGGGCTTTGCCCTCTGCATACAGGCGCAGAGGCCCGCTGCAGCCAGCACCACAGCCCCCAGCAGCCACAGCCGTCCAAGGTGCTTCAGCCCCTGCTTCATCCCAGCGTTTCTCCTGCGTAAGAAACGATATTTACACTGTCCAGCCCGGAAATGCCCGCCAGCTTGGTGCGCAGGCTTTCCACGGTGCTGTCTCCCTTGCCGGTCAGATACAGCTCCCAGGTGATCTCGTCTTCCTGTGCGGTAGAATTGCTCATGCGCAGACGAATGCGGCTGCTGCAGCTGTCCAGCGCTTTGCGGATCTCTTCGGCAGGCAGCGCCCCGGCTGCGCCGCGCACCACCACCAGATAAGCCGCGCTGTCGTAAGGATTACGAGCAAAAATGGCGAGGATCACGGCCAGCACCAGGCTGCCCAGCACGGCAATGATATACATGCTGGCGCCGCAGCAAAGGCCGATGCTGATGGCCCAGAACACAAATGCAATGTCTTTGGGCTCTTTGATGGCTGTGCGGAAACGAATGATCGACAGCGAGCCCACCATGCCCAGAGAAAGCGTAAGGTTATTGCCGATGGCCAGCATGGCAATGGTGGTAATGATTGCCAGCAGCACCAGCGAAACATTAAAGTTGCGGCTGTACACCACACCCGTATAGGTTTTGCGGTATACAAAATACATAAACAGTGCCAGCACCACGGCTGCCAGCAGGCAGATCATGGCCTCAAGCGGTGTAATGCTCACATTGCGCGATAACAGATAACTGGTAAGCTGATTGCGGTTCAAGAAAGGTTCCTCCTTCAATTTTTCGTTCTATATCTTTTTATATCCTTATTCGTGAAACAGGCAGGCTGTGGAATATTTGCTTACAGAGGTTGGTTGCAAGCGGCAGCTGGAAAGCAGCCCTGTGAGGTAGCCCGGCAAAAAGTGATCGTACTTGACCTCTAAAACCGTTACCTGCTGCGAATGCAGGCCCACCATGGGCACATCGGGGTTGAAAAAATCGCTGCTGTGTGCCGCACGGATATGCTTATCAAAGGTGATGCGCACGCGCTGTGCCGGGCACAAAAACGCTTCGCGCTCGTAATCGATCAGCATACTGGGGCCGCGGCCCTCGGTGCGGGCAAAATTTTGAAAGCGGCGTGCCGTTGGGCTTTCATACCGATCCAGTACCGCCCACTCACCGCGGATCAGCGCTTCGGCTTCTTCGGCTGTGATAACCAGTGTTTCTTTATGTGAAAAGCTTTCGGATTTATTTTTGATTTCCAGCTTTACAGGGTCTTGCCGACGGCCCGAATAGGTGCGCAGGCGCAGCTTTTTGCGGTCACGCAGGCCCAGCAGCTTTTCGTTGTGATCACGCAAGCCGGGGGTATC
>CAVGKH010000164.1:0-4388 GCA_963629755.1 Gemmiger sp. | reverse complement strand
TTTTCGAGGGAATATTCTAAATATAATTTAAAAGAATAAACACTTGAAAAATTTATCAAAAATACTTATACTAGATAGGGATGAGACAATGAAAGTGATTTTTGCTTACGGCAGCACCCGCGCCAAAAGCGTGGGGCAGGCCGTACTGCGCAAAATGGCCGATTCGGCCCGCGCAGCAGGGCACACTGTGCTGGAGTATGACCTTACGCAGCCTTTAGAGGGCTGCCGCGGCTGCGGCGCATGCCGTGCTGCGGGCGGCAACTGCTGCCGACAAGATGGCCTGCACGACTATTTCGACGAACTTTTCGCAGCGGATCAGCTGGTGATCTGCGCGCCCATGTATATGGGGCAGGCGGCAGGTCAGTGCATCACCTTTATGAACCGCCACTACTGCTTAAAAGACAAAGCCAAGCAAAACCGCCTGCCTGCAGGCATCAAGGTAAATGTGGTGTTTACCCAGGGCGCACCCGCCGATTATGCGGCTTATCGCCCGGTGCAGGAATGGTATTTTAACAGCTTGGTGCGCTACGGCATGGAGCCCGGCGAATGCAGAGTAGTAGGCGGCGACAGCGACCTCAGCGAAACCGGCCCGGTCATGACCTGGGCGGCAAACTGGGGCAAAACGCTGTAACATTCTGGCTTTCATAAAAATACACAGGATACATAAAGAGGAAAAAGGCTATGAAAAAGTTTTTTGAAGAGTTCAAGGCGTTCGCAATGCGCGGCAATGTGCTGGATATGGCAGTCGGCGTTGTAGTCGGCGGTGCGTTCAAGGCAATCGTGGATGCGCTGGTGAATAACATCATCTCGCCCCTGATCGGCCTTCTGTTCAACAGTGATTTCAGCGAGCTTGTGCTGATGGTGGGCGATGTTTCCGTAGGCTATGGCGCGTTCATCACGGCTGTGCTGAACTTTCTGATCGTTTCGTTCACGCTGTTTGTCATCATCAAGGCAGCCAACAAGGCTTCTTCTCTGCGCAAGGCCCCCGAAGAGCCCAAGGCTCCCACCACCAAGATCTGCCCCTACTGCAAGAGCGAGATCGCGATCGATGCGACCCGCTGCCCCCACTGCACCAGCCAGCTGTAACCGAAGTGCGCCTGTTTTCGCGGGTGTGGTTTCCGGCACGGCTGCTGAAAGTGCGTATCAAAAAGCAAAAAAGAGCATCCCCGGCAGATACGAATCGGCTTTTTTCATGAAAGCTGCTTCTGACTACCGGGCAGGCTGCCTGTTTTGCCTTTTTCGATACGCCATAGAGTAAACTGAAAGCAATCGATAGAAAAGAGGAAACCACCAATGAATGAACTGACCCGCGAAAATGTAGCCCGCACCATTCCCGGTGCCGAGAGCATTCCCGCCACCACCGACCTGAGCGGCTTTTCCCGCCGCTGGATGGACCTGCAGTATTCCGACCGTTCGGAAACGCTGAAGCTGAACATCACCCTGCCCAACGAGGGCGAGGGCCCGTTCCCTGTGATCGTATTTTTCCACGGCGGCGGCTGGCTGATCGGCGATAAGAACCATGTGCAGACCCAGTCGGTACATCGCCTGCTGTATGCCGGTTATGCCGTTGCCAGCGTAAACTATCGCCTGAGCGATGAGGCCAAGTGGCCCGCCAACCTGCATGACTGCAAGGCGGCCATTCGCTTCCTGCGTGCCAACGGCGCCAAGTACAACCTGGATACCACCCGCATCGGCGTAGTGGGCAACTCGGCCGGCGGCCATCTGGCAGCTCTGCTGGGCACCACCAACGGTATGCCGGAGTTTGAAGACCTCTCCATGGGCTGGGCCGATGCATCCAGCGATGTGCAGGCGGCGTTTATCTGGTTTGGCATCTACGACTTTGTAAACTGGAAGCAGGATTTTGAAAAGGCTTACAATAAGCCCCTGCCCGACGTGGGCGCTGAAAGCTACATGTTCGGCCACTACCTGCAAACCGTAACGCAGGATATGGTCGATGCCAGCCCCATCGAGCATTTGAGCAAGCAGAGCACGGTGCCTTTCTATGTAGAGCACGGCACCGGCGACCATGCAGTGCCTTGGTTCCAGTGCCAGCGTTTCTACGAGCGCTATGTAGAGCTGCTTGGTAAAGAAAATATCACCATGCACCTGTTTGAGGGTGCCGAGCACTCCGCCCCCTGCTATAAAGAGGACGAAAATGTGTTTGAGTTTGTGAAGTTCTTCGATAAGTATATCAAGCAGATCGAGCCCCGTTCTTATTTCGAACTGGGCAAGCTGGGCGAGGTGCCTACTGTATAAAAAGACACACAGTGCGCTCTGCACCCGGTGACGAAGACACAGCTTGAAAAAATAAAATGCACCCCTTTGCGAGGCCAAAACCCGGTCCAAGCAAAGGGATGCATTTTTTATAAAATATTGTAGAATATAATTAAGGCCGCAGGCAGAAAAAGCAAAGAGGGAGAACCCTGTAAACAGGGCCTCCCTCCGGGCTTTATATGGTAAGGATCGAAGATGGCTTAGTAAGAGCCCAGCCGATTACATGGCAGGGCGGGGAGCTGCATGGTTCACAGTGTGCTTGCGGGTGAACAGGGCAGCAACCTTATGAGCAACATTGCGGCTCACCTGTGCGTTGTACTCATCGCAGGCGATACGAGCAGCGTCGATAATGTCCATAGTAGTTTTGATGTTTTTCATAATGAAATCCTTCTTTCTATATTGGGCGGGCATTGAAGCCCGGGGGTGATCTGGTTTAAAATAATGAAGAATGAATCAGAGGATCAAACAGCGGGGCGGGGAGTGGGGCGCTTCATGCTGTTCACAGAGGGCTTGGTGAAGAGGTTTGCAATGCTCTTCACAAAAGAGCAGGCCAGCTCATGAGTGAACTCAGCGCGATCAGCGGAAGCAGCTTCGATAATGTTCATGGTTTTCATATTAGAACCCTCTCTTTCTATGGTGAAGGCTGCGAACGGTTCGCGGCCTTGAATGCTTTGTTCTCTTGACTACACCCATAGTCTACTGCACAAAATGCAAATCGTCCAATACTTACTTGTGATATTTACAATCACTAAAAATGATGGTAGAATAGAAGCAGAAAAAGCAAAACATAAAAACGCGATAAATCGATATAATACAAAATAAACAAAAGGCGAAACAGCTGTAAAACAGCATTATAAAAGATTCTTGTCAAAAAAATAAGGATTTGTTTGTATAATTTAACGAGCATAAAAAAGCACATAGAATAGACTAAACCTTGCTAAATTACGAATAAGAAAGGAAAACGGCATGGAACTTTTTAATTTGCGTTATGTGGTGGCAGTTGCAGAAATGGGCAACTTTACCCAGGCGGCAGAGCGCTGCCATGTGGGCCAGCCGGCGCTTTCACAGCAGATCGCTAAGCTGGAAAGTGAGCTGGGCCTCAAGTTGTTTCATCGAGACCCGCACAGCGTTACGCTCACCGAAGCGGGCGGCGAGTTTGTGCTGCGTGCCCGAGAGATACTGGATAAGGCCGATGCGCTGGAGATCGCCATGGGGCGTTATACGGGCCTGCGCAAGGGCACATTGAACCTGGGGCTGATCACCAGCCTGGAATGCATCGACTTTGGCGACCGCCTTTCTGATTTCTGTAACCTGTACCCCGAAGTGCTGATCAATCTCACGGAATCCGGCAGTTATGATCTGATGGATATGCTGCGTGACCGCCGTATCCAGGTCGCACTGCTCAACCGCCCGGTAGGTGCGATCCCGGCGGGGCTGGAATTCCATAAACTGGGGCAGGACTCCTTTGCGTTGGCGGTGCCCAAGAATCACCCGCTGGCCGGAAAAGAAAAAGTAAGCTTAAAGCAGGTGGCTGATGAATCCTTTATCTTCCACGGAGACGGCCAGGTAGCGGCGCAGCTGTGTATGCAGGCGTGCCACGAGGCAGGCTTCGAGCCGAATATCGTATGCCGCTCAGCCAACCCTACCACCGACCTTTACATGGTGCGCGGCGGGCTGGGTATCACATTCCTTCCCCGGGAGGAGTTCCGCTCACATCTCATGCGCAATGTGGTGGAGGTGCCGCTGCTAGAAAATATCATTAAGGAAGTAGGCATCTGCTGGCGCAAAGAAGATAGCTCTCCGCTGGTTAAAGCTGTGATCGACCATGCGACCCGCTGGCGGGGAGGCGGGAAAGAGTAAGAACGCCTAGCCATATTAGGTATATATAATATAATTACATATAAAATAGGCTTAATAAACACGTAATAGGCTTAATAAACACGAGAAGAAGCAGGCGGATAGATAGCGAAGCATGCACGGAACCTTTTGCAAAAGCAGAAAAAGAACTTTTTTGCAAAATTTAAAAAAAGTGCAAGAAAGTAGTTGACAAAGTGTAGGTGGAGGTGGTATTATAGCAAAGCTGTCGCGAGACAGGGCGGCCGAAAGGGCGCAGG
>CAVGKH010000163.1:0-4398 GCA_963629755.1 Gemmiger sp. | reverse complement strand
CGTGAGCATGGTGTTATAGCCATCGGGCAGGCGCTCGATAAACTGGTCGGCATTGGCCAGCTTGGCGGCTGCGATGCACTCTTCATCGGTGGCATCCAGCTTACCGTAGCGGATATTTTCCATTACAGTGCCGGTGAACAGATGTGTATCCTGCAGCACAATGCCCAGGCTGCGGCGCAGATCGGCTTTTTTGATCTGCTTCACATCGATGCCGTCGTACAAGATCGAGCCCTTTTGAATATCGTAAAACCGGTTGATCAAGTTGGTGATGGTGGTTTTGCCTGCACCCGTGCTGCCCACAAAGGCGATCTTCTGCCCGGGCTTGGCAAAAATGTGAATGTCGTGCAGAATGGTTTTTTCGGGCGTATAGCCAAAATCCACACCGTCGAAACGCACATCGCCTGCCAGCGGCACATAGCTTACGCTGCCGTTGTCCTCGTGCTTTTTCCAGGCCCAGTGATGGGTCTTTTCTTCGCTCTCGGTCATTCTGCCGTCAGCATTCAGGCGCACATTGCACAGCTCCACAGTGCCTTCGTCCTGCTCGGGCTGTTCGTCGAGCAGCTTAAAAATGCGCTCGGCGCCCGCCAGTGCCATAACGATGTTGTTGATCTGCTGCGAAACCTGGCTGATGGGCTGGTTAAAGCTGCGGTTATACTGCAAAAAGCTGGCCAGACTGCCCAGGCTGAAGCCGCCGATGCCGTTGATAGCCAGCACAGCGCCCGCCATGGCACAGATCACATAGCCCAGGTTACCCAGGTTCATGTTGATGGGGCCCAGCATATTGCCGTAGCTGTTGGCCTTATCGGTGCTTTCATACAGCTTCTGGTTCAGCTCGTTGAATTTTTCTACGCTCTCCTGCTCGTGGCAGAATACCTTTACTACCTTCTGGCCCTCGACCATTTCTTCAATGTAGCCGTTTACCTCGCCCAGATTTTTCTGTTGCTTGATAAAGTTATCGCCCGAGCGGCTGGCCAGAAACTTGGTGCACATCATCACGCCGAACACGGTAACAAGGTTCAAGATCGTGAGCGGCACGCTGAGAATAATCATGCTCACCAGCACACCCACAATGGTGAGCGCACTGGAAAACATCTGCGGCAGGCTCTGGCTGAGCAGCTGGCGCAGGGTATCCACATCGTTGGTATACAGCGACATGATCTCGCCATGGGGGTGCGTATCAAAATAAGAGATGGGCAGCGACTGCATGTGCTCAAACATACGGTCGCGGATCTTTTTCAAGGTGCCCTGGCTCACATTGACCATGATGCGGTTATAGGCAAACGAGCAGGCAGCGCCCACCAAGTAAAAGCCTGCCACCCGCAGGATCGCCAGCGCCAGCGGGCCATAGTCGGGGCTGGCCGAGCCGATCATAGGCAGAATGTAATCATCGATCAGGGTCTTCATAAACATGGTGCCCTGCAAGTTGGCATAGGTGCTGAACAAAATGCAGAATACCACAATGATGCAGTGGGGCAGATAGTTTTCAAACACAACGCCCATCAAGCGCTTTATAATTTTGCCGGGGGCGGTCACCTTCGGCTTGGGGCCGCGGCCGCGCCCACGGCCGCCCATAGGGCCGCGCGGCATACGATCATTCGCCATCTTCCTGCTCTCCTTTCTGCTGAGAATTATAAACTTCCTGGTAGATCTGGTTTGTGCGCAGCAGTTCCTCATGCGTGCCGATGGCATCGATGCTGCCGTTATTCATCACAATAATGCGGTCTGCATCCTGCACACTGCTGATGCGCTGGGCGATGATCAGCTTGGTCACGCCGGGGATCTTTTTGGCAAATGCCTCGCGAATGCGGGCATCCGTGGCGGTATCCACCGCGCTGGTGGAATCGTCCAGGATCAGGATCTTGGGGCTCTTGAGCAGCGCGCGGGCAATGCAGAGGCGCTGCTTCTGGCCGCCCGAAACATTGCTGCCGCCCTGCTCGATCTTGCTGTTATAGCCGTCAGGCATTCTTTCAATAAAATCATCGGCGCAGGCCATGCGGCAGGCCTCCTGGCACTGCTCGTCGGTGGCATTGGGGTCGCCCCAGCGCAGGTTTTCATAGATGGTGCCGCTGAAAAGCACATTCTTCTGCAGCACCATGGCCACAGCATTGCGCAGCGAATCCAGATCATACTCACGCACATCGCGCCCGCCCACCAGCACACGGCCGGCCGTAACATCATAAAGGCGAGGGATCAGACTGACCAGGCTGGATTTTGCGCTGCCCGTGCCGCCGATGATGCCGATGGTCTCACCAGAGCGAATGTTCAAATCAATCTTTTTCAGCGTGGTGCGCATGCTGCCGGGGTAGGCAAAATCGACATTTTCAAAGCAGAAGCTGCCGTCGGGCACTTCGGTCACGGGATCTTCGCCGTTGGTCAGGTCTGACTTTTCATTCAGCACCTCGGCAATACGCTCGGCACCGGCTTTAGCCATCGTGATCATTACAAACACCATTGCCAGCATCATCAGGCTCGTAAGGATATTCATGCAGTAAGTAAACAGGCTCATCAGATCGCCGGTGGTAAGGCCGCCGCCAATGATGAGATGTGCGCCAAACCACGAAAGCGCCAGAATGCAGGTGTAAATAGCGATCTGCATCACAGGCATTACAATGGTCATCAGTTTTTCAGCGCTTACAAACAGGCTGTATACATCGCTGCTGGCCTTGCGGAAGCGGCTGTTTTCAAACTTTTCACGCACATAGGCCTTGACCACGCGAATGGCCGAAACATTTTCCTGCACGCTGGCATTCAAGGCATCGTATTTTTTGAACACCTGGCTGAAAAGGCCCATGGTTTTGCCCATGACAAGCACCATTACGACGGTCAAAAATACCAGTGCCACCAAAAAGATACGCGAAAGGCTGGGGCTGATGCGCACTGCCATGACCATGGCCACGATCAGCGAAACAGGCGCACGGAAGCACATGCGCAGGATCATCATATAGGCCATCTGCACATTGGTAATGTCGGTGGTAAGGCGGGTCACCAGGCCTGCCGTGCTGTATTTATCGATATTTGCAAAGCTGAACGACTGAATGTTCTGATACATAGCCCTGCGCAGATTGCGCGCAAAGCCTGCCGAGGCGTGCGCGCCGAGGCGTGCGCCCATGCAACCGAAGAAAAGGCCGATCAAAGAGATAAGCGCCATCAGCAGGCCGGTGCTGACCACGGTGTGGATATCGCCCACCATCACGCCCTCGTCCACGATTTTGGCAACGAGCAGCGGAATGATCATTTCCGCTATCACCTCGCCGATCATGCACAGGGGTGTGAGGATGGAAGCAAGCTTAAACTCTTTGATATGTTTTGCCAGAGTTTTGATCATGTTTGCTTTCCTTTCTTATTTTTCCCGGCAGCTGCCGCCGCCCAGGTTATCGTTGATCTTGTGCAGGATATGCAAAAACTGCTGCTGCTCCTGCGGGGTAATGCCGCGCGAGATCTCGGTTTCCATGGCGGCAATGGCATTTTCCATGCACTGCGCGGCCTCGCGCCCTGCCGGAGTGATCTCGATTTTTTTCAGCCGCGCATCCGACTGCACCGCAACGCGGCGGATAAAGCCCGCCTGCTCAATTTTTTGCAGTGCTACTGTGGCGGTGCTGCGGCGGATATTGAAGGTTTGCTCGATATCCCTTTGAAAAATTTCTTTTTTATGGCAGTGCTGAATATATCCCAGAATCATTCCCTGCCCGCCGGTAAGGGCCTTCATGCCGGGCTCATTTTCCATCTGGCACATGCGGCGCCGGATCATGTGCTCGGTGCGGCAGATCTCCATTCCCATAGAGATGCGCGGTAGTTCAAAGCCGTCTGGCCGATTATGCAACTGTATCTCACCTCTTTTCGTTAGCTTGCTAACATAGTATAGTGCTTCGGTTTTTATTTGTCAATCCTGCACAATCGCCGAGGGCTTAATTTTTACACTTCATACACATTTCGGGTGCTTTTTTTACGCGCGCCACTGGCTGCCTGTGCGGCTTACCGAGAGTACGATGCCCATTTCGCCCGGCAGCATCATCAGGCTGGTGCCGCCCGAAGAAAAAAACGGCAGGCTGATGCCCGTGTTGGGAATGGTGTTTGTGACCACCGCGATATTGAGCGCCGCCTGCATGACTACCTGCACCACAAAGCCTACCACCAGCAGCGCGCCGAATCGGTCGGCCGCACGGGCGGCAATGGTCATGCCGCGCACGAGCAAAAGCAGAAACAGCACCATCACGAGCGCAGCGCCGATAAAGCCCAGTTCCTCACATAAAATCGAAAAAATAAAATCGTTTTGCGGCTCGGGCACATACAGGTACTTCTGGCGGCTGTTGCCAAGCCCCACCCCTGCCGCGCCGCCCGAGCCAATGGCATAAAGGCTTTGAATGGTCTGGTGCCCATCGCCGAGAGGGTCGGCAAAAG
>CAVGKH010000162.1:406-4414 GCA_963629755.1 Gemmiger sp. | reverse complement strand
CTGCTGGCGGTTAGCCACCATGGTCTGCAGTGTGGTGCGCTGGCCAGCCACCACGCACAGCTTGCGTGCGCGGGTAACGCCCGTATACAAAAGGTTGCGGTAGCACAGCTTGCCCGGCACCTCGGCCGCCGGGATCACCACCACGGGAAACTCGCTGCCTTGGCTTTTATGAATGGTCACGGCATAGGCAGGCTCCAGCTCGGGCAGGTGCTCTGCCGGGTAGGTGTATTTTTTATCGTCCATCTGCACGGTCAGGCTGCGGGTAGAAGGGTCTACCCCGGTAATAATGCCCATATCGCCGTTGTAGGCCCCCACGCCGGCCTCGCCGCCGTCTCGTTCAAACGGGATATCGTAGTTATTTCGGATCTGCATCACCTTATCGCCCTCGCGGAATACACGCTCGCCGGGCAGCTGCAATTCAGGCTTATCCGGCGCGGGCGGGTTTAAGATCTGCTGCAGGCAGCGGTTCAGCGCTGCCGAACCCGCCGGGCCCACCTTCGTGGGGCACAGCACCTGGATATCCCGCACGGGGTCAATTTTATAGCTGTTCGGCAGGCGGGCGCTCACCAGATCACACACCAGCTTCTGGCAGGCCATGCCCCCGGCCTCCAAAAAGAAAAAGTCGTCTTCCTTTTTGCCTTTTACGGGCATCTCACCCTCTACGATGCGGTGCGCATTGGTAATGATCAGGCTTTTTTCGGCCTGACGGAAGATTTCGGTCAGCCGCACAGTGGGGATCACACCGCTGCGAATGGTCTCGCCCAGCACATTGCCCGGCCCCACGCTGGGCAGCTGGTCGGTGTCGCCCACCAAAATCAGGCGGCAGCTGTATTTCAGCGCGTTGAGCAGCGCCTGAAACAGCTTGCAGTCCACCATGCTCATCTCATCCAGAATCACCACATCTACTTTCAGGCGGTTCTTTTCGTTGTGCACAAAGCGCACCTCGCCGCTGGAATAGTCTACCTCCAAAAGGCGGTGGATCGTGCTGGCCTTGTGGCCGGTCACCTCGCTCAGGCGCTTGGCTGCACGCCCGGTTGGGGCACAGAGAGCTACACGGTCATAGCCGTTTTCAAGCAGGGCCAGTATGGCGTTGATGGCCGTTGTTTTGCCGGTGCCGGGGCCGCCCGTAAGCACCATGATATTACTGGAAAGCGCGGTTTCCATGGCCTTGCGCTGCAAGGGCGCATAAGAAAAGCCCTGTGCAAATTCCAGTGCCCGGATATTCTGCGCAAGGTCTTTGGGCGGCTCGGGAGCCGAGTGCACCAGCATGGCCAGGCGAAACGCGATCTCTCGCTCGGCTAAAAGAAGATCCGGCAGATACAGGTACACCTGCCCCTCGCGCTCATACGCGCCGATCTCGTTTTGCTCTACCGCAGCGGTGAGCTGCTCGTCCACCGTTACGGGCGCCACCTTGATGAATTCCGCCGTGGTCGCCACCAGCTGGCGGCGCGGCAGACAGGTGTGGCCGTTGCCCGCGTTGCGGCGCAGCACATACAAAAGCGCCGCCCAAACGCGCATGCTGCCCTCCTGCGCCAGCTGCAGCTCCGCCGCGATCAGATCGGCCTGCGCAAATTTCATAAACAGCGGCTCGCCGCATAAAAGATAGGGGTTCTGCGAAAGCGCTTCAATGGTTTTGGACCCAAAGGCACGAAACACATTCACGGCCTGCTGCGCCGAAACGCCAAACTGCGCCAACCAGGCCACCACCTCACGCACGCCGAACATGCGCCGGAACTCGGCCGAGATCGCGTTTGCCTTGTCGGGCGTGATGCCCTTGATCTCGGTCAGGCGGGCGGGCTGCTCGGCGATGATCTGCAAAATATCGCCGCCGAAGTGCTTCATCAGCTTTTTAGCTGTGGCGGGGCCCACATAGGGCAGCGCGCCGCTGCTTAGATACGCCAGCGTAGCCTGTTCATCCTGCGGCATACTGGCCTGGCAAGACTGCACCTTAAACTGCTCGCCGTGCGTGGGGTGGTTTTCTACCCAGCCGTAGGCGATAATGCTCTCGCCCACATACAGTTCGCCCATGTTTCCGGCGGCCACCATGTATTCATCGCCCGAGCACACCTCTACCACGCTGTAGCCCGTATCCTTGTTTTCAAAGATCAGGCGGTCTACCGTTCCTTCTAATTTCTGCAGTTCACGATCCATGGCAGCGTGTTTCCTCCCGGCCCATTGATATATACTGTATAATTATAGCAAAGCTTTATCCCCCAGAAAAGCCCCCGGCGCAAAAAACTGCCGTGCAGCCCCGCAAAAGGGCCGCACGGCATGTTTTGCTTTGTATAGTTGCTTACAGGGCAGCGCGCAGCTCGTCTACTTTGTTGGTCTTTTCCCACGAAACGCCCAGGTCCTCGCGGCCCATATGGCCGTAGGCAGCGGTCTGGCGGTAAATGGGCTTGCGCAGATCCAGCTCGCGGATAATGGCAGCGGGGCGCAGGTCAAACACCTTCTTCACAGCCTCTTCAATGCGGCCGTCCTCCACCTTGCCGGTGCCGAAGGTATCTACCAGAATGCTTACAGGCTCTGCCACGCCGATGGCAT
Organism: Gemmiger sp.; assembly: GCA_963629755.1. Lineage (GTDB taxonomy): Bacteria > Bacillota > Clostridia > Oscillospirales > Ruminococcaceae > SFIE01. The sequence continues at coordinate 1,870 of CAVGKH010000162.1, read as the reverse complement.
AGGCCAGCTCTACCTCGCACTTTTCGGCAATGCCGGCAGCCACGATGTTCTTAGCTACCCAGCGGGCTGCATAGGCAGCGCTGCGGTCTACTTTGCTGGGGTCTTTGCCGCTGAAAGCACCGCCGCCGTGGCGGGCATAGCCGCCGTAGGTATCCACAATGATCTTGCGGCCGGTCAGGCCCGAGTCACCCTGCGGGCCGCCCACCACAAAGCGGCCGGTAGGATTGATGTGATACTTGGTGTTTTCGTCCAGATACTGGGCAGGGATCACAGCCTTGATCACCTTTTCCATAATGTCGGCGCGCAGGGTCTCGGTAGAAACCTCGGGGCCGTGCTGGCTGGAAATCACCACGGTATCCACACGCACGGGCTTGCCGTCGTCATATTCCACGGTCACCTGGCTCTTACCGTCCGGGCGCAGGTAGCTGAGCTCGCCGTTCTTGCGTACGGCGGTCAGGCGCTTGCTCAGTGCATGGGCCAGGCTGATGGGCAGAGGCATCAGCTCGGGGGTCTCGTTGCAGGCATAGCCGAACATCATGCCCTGGTCGCCTGCACCGCCCACCTCATCGTTGGTGCCCAGTGCAATGTCGGGGCTCTGGCCGTCTACATTGGCGATCACGCCGCAGGTCTCGCTGTCAAAGCCGTATTTGGCACGGGTATAGCCGATGTCGGCGATCACGCTGCGGGCAATGGCCTGAAAATCCACATAGCAATCGGTCGTGATCTCGCCCATAATGTGCACAAGGCCGGTAGAGCAGGTGGTCTCGCAGGCCACGCGGGCATCGGGGTCTTTTGCCAGAATGGCATCCAGAATGGCATCACTGATCTGGTCGCAGATCTTATCGGGATGCCCCTCGGTAACAGATTCAGAAGTAAACAGGGATCTACGCATAGGTTTGTCTCCTTTTATGCTGCGCCGCAACATGGCGGCTGGGTGAAAAATAGGGTCAGAAGCGCAACTCGTCGGAAACAAAAAAACTCGCAGCCGAAAGGCAGCGAGCGTGTCAACGCTTATCTTCCGGTTTCCCGCAGGACTTGGCACCTTGCCGTAATGGCAGGTTGTCGGGCTTCACAGGGCCTGTTCCCTCAGCCGCTCTTGATAAGTTGCTATTCTGTTTTTGCGGGTAATATTATAGCATGGTGCCCTTTCTTTGTCAATGCATAAATTTGGCAAAGAAGGGGCACCTTTACATGCTAATGATATACGCAAATTACGAACTTTCCGAAACACATTCTGCGATCGTGCAGATCACTTTTTGAATATCGATTGGCTTTGCCAAGTGTGCATTCATACCGGCGGCAAGGCAGTTCCTGGCATCTTCTTCAAAGGCGTTGGCCGTCATGGCAATAATCGGGATTTTCCTCGCATCCGGGCGGTCGAGTGCACGGATAGCGCGGGTCGCACTCAGGCCGTCCATAACAGGCATCATAATGTCCATCAAAATTGCATCGAATGTGCCTGCC
>CAVGKH010000162.1:0-396 GCA_963629755.1 Gemmiger sp. | reverse complement strand
AATATACTGAGCAATCACTTCTCTAAGTTTTTGAATATTCATATCATCTTCTCCGTTTCTTAAATACTGAACTCTGGTCTGAGTCAGGAAACACAGTAGCTATTTTCCCGTTTGTCCTAATTACTCCCACACGAACACTTTTATAGATTCCATACACTGGCTTCCCATTGGGTATGTGTCGGTTACCTTTCAAACTTGCAACATGCTCTCCTGCTCGTCGAATATCATTTTCCGTCCAACCTCTCGGAAACCATGTCTGTGACATAGATTTTCGCTTTTTCGGGTTTTTATGGTCAGGAACATTACCAACACGGACACCGTTTGAAAATGTTTTTTCGATATGCTTTAGATACTGCCTGTGGCGGTTTGCCCACACGCCTAAATGTATTTCTTTCT
>CAVGKH010000161.1:2282-4429 GCA_963629755.1 Gemmiger sp. | reverse complement strand
TTCCTGGCCTGCGTCAAATTTCTCGCGCCGTGCTTGCGGGTCTGAAAGATAGTCGTAATTCTTTTTCCACAGATTGTTTCGGCTGAAACGGGTGGGAAAACCAATAAACATTTGCGGTGCACGATAGTATTTGCTGATATTATTGGTATACATCTCAAAAAGAGGCGCATCCTCGCCATAATTCAAGGCAAATATTGTATCGGTATCCAACTGCTCAAATTCTTTGCCTGTCGCCCCATAAATTTTTCGGAAATCAAGCCACTCTACACCGTTCAAAAGCTGCTTTTCCCGCACACGAAAATAAGTGAAAAACTGCTGAGAATCATCGTCCCACACCAGGCCGTTTACCGAGTCAAAAGCACCAAACCATTCTTCCAGCTGAGGCAGCTGTCGATGCGTTTTGGTCCAATGCAGACCATCTGGGGATACCCAGCCCCATAGGCCATAGCTGGAATAGCCCTGTTCATCATAGCTGCCTTGGCAGATTGCTTTATAGCGCTGGCTGTCCGGTACATTTGGGCGCGGGTCTTTCATTACAAAGAAGTTATCAAACATCGCTTCTTCGTTATAAAGCACAATATTGGTTTGTGTATAAACTTCGCCGGTCGATGGATCGGTAAAGGAATGCAGCCCAAGATCAGGCTTGACCCACTCTATGCCGTCGTAGCTGTATGCATAACAGACCCGGATATCTTCTGGAGCTTCACTATCCCATCCGAGATAATACATGCGATGGTAAAGTGTTCCCTGTTCGTCTTCGTCATCAAATATCACATAGAAATCACAATTATCGCCCTCCCAGGGAAGGTCTGTTTTGAAAAGAAGTTCCCGGCGCACAGGTGAATGTGAAACCAGTGCGGCATCCGTTTTTGCTGTATCTACAATATAATCGTCCCAAAGCACCTGGCGCTGAGTTCCAATATCGATCACATCACCGGTATTATCATAGGTGAAATTATCATAATCGCGAATTTCAACCTCTTCTGGCTGCCAGCTTGTGCTGCTGTGCATATCCTCGTTGTCAAAACGGAAAGAATAAATGTCTGCATCGCTCATGGTGAATTCAAGAACGACGGTTTTCCCTTTGAGCTCTGTGAGGTCGGCATTGAAGGCCACCTCGCGGTCTACACGGTCACCGATCATTTTATACGAGGTATATTGGGGCACACTATAGGCCGAACCGTCTTCTGCGGTATATGTGGTATCCTCAAAAGGCTGGCCGTTTTCATCCAGAATCTTTACAACAACATAGCCATCGGTCGAGGTTTTAAAATTGAGTGTCATGTGCGAGCCATCAAACACCAAGGGCTTTGTAACAACTTTTTTGGTATTGAACGGCGCGTTATATGAGGCAAAGCCGTCCATGCGAAGCGTATACCTTAAAAGCCTTGTCTCTGACTCAGAAAGTATATTTTCTGCCACATAAAAAGAGAGCTCGTCATCTTCACCATTTTTAGAGTGGATCGATGGCGTTTGTGCCATACCGTCGGCTGTAAAGCAATCGCCAAAAAGCCAGTTGCTGCCGTTTTGTGCCCCCGGAGCAAGCCACGCTTCTTCATTTAACCGAAAGCTTTTTCCATCAGCAGAAGAAAGAAAAATCGTATCGGTCAAAGAAGTGTCTTCTGCTGTACGACCGGTGAAATTGCGGGCTGTATCCTGCCCGTCTATATTGGTTATTCTTAGTGGCAAGCCTATGACCGCATTTTCTGCCCGCTCATAGAATTGCAGGTTCGCAGTTTGCAGATTGAACGACTGCCCGCCTTGATACTGTACCTTTTTGGGTTTTGACCAACTGTGAAAATCTTTTGATGTGGTAAGCATGATGCTCTGCCCACTGCCATCAGCAGCAATGTAATAGCAGAAATACCGCTGCTCTTTCTCGTGCCAAAAAGCCGAGCACAGTGCCGCGTTGGATAAAATATCGGTACGGAATCTCTTTTCAAATGCTTCTTTTTTATTCCAGTGGATGCCATCGGGCGATGTGTAGCTGCCAAGTTCCCCGCTGCTGTTTACTGCAATCGCTTTGTATTTTTCATCGGGCAGTGCATTTTCATTGCTATCTAAAAATACAAAAAAGCCGTTTGCTATATCCTGGTTTGAATCCAGCAGAATATTGTTTTCAGTCGATCCATTGTAATCTGCAAGGC
>CAVGKH010000161.1:0-2272 GCA_963629755.1 Gemmiger sp. | reverse complement strand
CTGCAAGGCCGAGCTGTGGCTTTTCCCAGGAAATACCGTCTGCACTTTGCGCATAGCAGAGCTTTGCCGCAGCTTCGCCGCTGTGCGCAATGTAGTACATTTTATAGCTGCCATCGTCTGCCGCAGCAATATTAAATCCGCCCGTCCCCTCTGCCTCCCAAGGGCTGTCTAGCACAATGGCCAGGCTTTGCTTTTCTGGTGAATGCAAAACATACGAAGCTGTTGTTTTGCTTTGATCGATCAGGCTTTCGTTCCAGATAAACTGGCGTTCGGTGCCAATGTACAAAGGCTTTTTTTGCAGCAGCTTATAGGCAAAGGCTGCCGCAATCAGTGCCAGCAATGCCGCAGCAATGCCATAGCGTTTGATTCTATTTCGATTCACGATTTTTAAAAATCCTCTTTTAAATTTTAAAAGCTTATAATAAGGTCAAGCCCGGCGGATCGCTGCAATGGCATCTTTTAAATAGCGCACGCCGATGATCTGCAGTGAGGGATAATCTTTCAAGTTGATGCTTTTCAGATTCTGCTGCGGTATAATGGCCCGGTCAAAGCCGATGCGCTGTGCTTCACGCAGACGCGTTTCTAAGTGAGTCACGCCGCGCACTTCACCGCCAAGGCCTACTTCGCCGATCACGATCGTTTTATCCCCGATAGGGGTATCCATCACGCTGCTAGCCAGCGCCAGGCATACCGGAAGATCACAGGCGGTTTCATCCAGGCGCAGACCGCCTACAATGTTGATATAAATATCCAGGTTTCCTAAAAAATACCCAAGACGCTTTTCAAGCACGGCCATCAGCAAATTGGCACGGTTATAGTCAAAACCACTGCTGGTGCGGCGCGGGTTATTGAGTGCACTTTTTGTGGCAAGCGCCTGCACTTCGCTTAGAATAGGGCGTGTGCCCTCCATGGTGCAGGCAACACAGGTGCCGCTGATCCCCAGCGGCCGCCCCTCTAAAAGAAGCTGTGAGGGATTTTGTATTTCAGCCAGGCCCGCGCCGGTCATATCAAACATACCGATCTCATTGGTAGAGCCAAAGCGGTTTTTGGCCGCGCGCAGAACACGGTACGGCAGGGTTTTATCTCCCTCAAAATATAAAACGGTATCTACGATATGCTCCATTACCTTGGGGCCGGCAATCGCACCATCTTTATTTACATGCCCCACAATAAAGGTGGGGATCTCCAGTGTTTTTGCTACATTCAAAAAACGAGCCGTGCTTTCTTTAATTTGGCTCACCGTGCCGGAAGAAGAAGCAATATCGTTACAGCGCATGGTCTGAATGGAATCGATGATCACGAGCTCCGGCTTTGTTTGCATGATAAGGCCGCAGATCTCATCCACATCGCTTTCTGCTGCCAGTTGAATGTTATCTTGTGGGATCTCAAGGCGGTTAGCACGCAGCTTGATCTGACGCTCAGATTCCTCGCCTGTAACATACAGCACCGAATGCTCAGCCGCTACCGCGCCGCACAGCTGCAGCAGCATAGTGGATTTGCCGACACCCGGCTCACCGCCCAAAAGCACCACGCTGCCCAATACGATGCCGCCGCCAAGCACGCGGTCAAGCTCTTTGATACCGGTAAGAATGCGGCTTTTTTCTTCGGTAGAGCTGATATCCCGCAGACTTTTTGCTTTCAGCGTGCTTGCCTGTGCGCGCGCAGCGATCGCCGCAGGGCCTTTTACCGAGGGTGCCGGGGTGGGAAGAACGATATCTTCTGTCATTGTATTCCAGGCCCCGCAGGAAGGGCAGCGGCCCATCCATCGCATACTAGTTTCACCGCATTCGCTGCATACATAAACGGTTTTTACTTTATCTTTTGCTGCCATAGCGCATTCTCTTACTTTCTGTCTAAATAATGGGTTGGTTATAAGTTATAGTATATCACAATCCGGGCTAAGATAACATTGTCAAACGGCAAAATGCGGGAATGAACTACTTTTGTACTATGGATTTTAAGTACAAAAAAGGCAGCCTTTCATTACGAAAAGCTGCCTTAGCTTGGAGGTTCGGACCAGATTTGAACTGGTGAATGAAGGTTTTGCAGACCTTTGCCTTACCACTTGGCCACCGAACCATATCAGGAATGAACTTCCGTTCACCCCTCTTTACAAAATGGAGCGGCTGACGAGGCTCGAACTCGCTACCTCCACCTTGGCAAGGTGGCGCTCTACCAGATGAGCTAAATCCGCATTTGGTGCCTCCGATCGGAATCGAACCAATGACACGGGGATTTTCAGTCCCCTGCTCTACCAACTGAGCTACAGAGG
>CAVGKH010000160.1:0-4483 GCA_963629755.1 Gemmiger sp. | reverse complement strand
CTGGTAATCTATCTTGTATGGTTCTTTTTGCATGCGACGCAGAACCACAGCCGCCGTGGCCGCCGCCCGCGCCTGTAAAGGCGGGGTGCTCCCCTTTTTCTTTTTGATACAGGCGGGCTTTATGCCGCTTGGTACCGCTGCTTTTGGGCGCGGTGATAAAATATACAAAATACGGAATGTACAGAAAGTGTGATTTTATGCTGGATGTAAAGCGCAACCTTGCCACTATGGTGGACTTTTACGAGCTTACCATGTCTGCCGGATACCTGGACGAAGGCTACGAGAACAAGATCAGCGTGTTTGATATGTTCTTCCGCCGCGTGCCTGACGGTGGCGGCTATGCCATTATGGCCGGTTTACAGCAGTTTATTGAAGCTGTAGACAACCTGCACTTCACTGAGGACGATGTGCAGTTTTTGCATAGCACAGGCGTGTTTAATGAGAAATTCCTCGATTATCTGCGCCATTTTAAGCTGCATTGCAGCATTTGGGCCATTGAAGAGGGTATGCCCATCTTCCCCCATGAGCCTATTGTGACCGTGGAGGGCCCGTGCATCGAGTGCCAGATGCTCGAAACCCTGCTGCTGGTGACCTTTAACCATCAGTGCCTGATTGCCACCAAGAGCAATCGCATTGTGCGCAGCGCCGAGGGCCGCCCTGTGATGGAGTTTGGCGCACGCCGTGCCCAGGGCTATGATGCCGCTTATTACGGCGCCCGTGCCACCTATATTGGCGGCGTAAGCAGCACCAGCTGCGTGATGGCCAGCCGCGACTTTGGCATTCCGGCCAGTGGCACCATGGCGCACAGCTGGGTGCAGATGTTCCCCAGCCAGTATGAGGCCTTTAAGAAATATGCCGAGATGTACCCCGATGCCTGCGTGCTGCTGGTGGATACTTACAATGTGCTGAAAAAGGGCATCCCCGATGCCATTCGCGTATTTGACGAGGTGCTCAAGCCCATGGGCAAGCGCCCCAAGGGCGTGCGCATCGACTCGGGCGATATTGCTTATTTGAGCAAAAAGGCCCGTAAGATGCTGGACGAGGCCGGTTACCCCGACTGCACCATCTGCGCCAGCAACAGCTTGGACGAATATCTGGTGCGCGATCTGATTATGCAGGGTGCCCGTGTAGACAGCTTTGGCATTGGCGAAAACATGATCACTGCCAAGAGCGACCCCGTGTTTGGCGGCGTGTACAAGCTGGCTGCCGTGAAGGAAGAGGGCAGTGACGAGTATGAGCCCAAGATCAAGATCAGCGAGACCGCCGAGAAGCTGACGATCCCCGGCAAGAAAAAGGTATGGCGCATTTATGACCAGGACGGCAAGGCCATGGCCGATTTGATCACGCTGTTTGACGAAGAGGTCTCTACCGCAAATGGCATTACGTTGTTTGACCCCACTGAGACCTGGAAAGAACGCACCTATGTGAACTGCGAAGCAAAGTGCATCAGCACGCCCATTTACGAAAACGGCAAGCGCGTGTATGAATCGCCCAAGCTGGCCGATATTCGCGCCTTCTGCAAGCAGCAGGTGGCGACCCTGTGGGACGAAGTGAAGCGCTTTGAGAACCCCCACGGCTATTATGTAGACTTAAGCCAGAAGCTGTGGGATACCCGCAATGAGCTGCTGAAGCAGATGAGCCGATAAGGCGGCAAAACTCCCTCAGTCGCGCTAACGTGCGCCAGCCCCCTTTAAAGAGGGAGCCTCTTGGGGATACTTCTGAATAAAAAATCGATCCCGGATGCGGCAGCACATCCGGGATCTTTTTTATTGGCGTATCAGCTTTTGGTCTTTGTAGAACTGCTCGGCACCGGGGTGCAGCTGAATGGGCAGATCGTTGTAGACAAAACCTTTTTCCAGCATTTTCTGCATACTGGTGTGCGCTTTGGCCAGCTTTTCGCGCGAATTCCAGATCAGCTCGGTGAGGCGGTAGGCCATATCATCGCTCATGCCGGCATCCACGCACAGCAGGCACTTTACGCCCACGGTAGATACCGCGCCGATCTGGCCCTGGTAGCTGCCTGCGGGGATAACATCGCGGTAGTAGGATTCATTTTCTTCTAAAAAGTCGTCCAGTTCTTTTTTGGTAAAGCGCAGCAGGCGGCAGGGGCGCTTGTTTGCCAGCTCTACCAGCCCCTCGATGGGAATGCCCGCAAAGCCCTGTACGGCGGCGATCTCTCCGGTGGCTACCATGGCAGCACCCACGCCCAGGCTGGCATTTTTCAGCTCGATATCACTTTCTGTTACGCCCACCGAAGCCAGCGTGAGACGGCCCAGGTAATCGCTGGTGGAATCTTCGGGACCCAGCACGGCGCTTTTGCCCTGCAGCTCGTGCACATAATAGATGCCCTCAGAAACCGGGGCCATCCAGTTGACCGTGCTGGAATAGATCGCACCGATCACACGCAGGCCCTTGACCGGCTTGTCGAACCCCTGCATACCATGCACGGCCGCATAGGCGACATCGCCGGTGACCAAGCCGAGGTCGATTTCACCATCGGCCAGCGCCTGCACATTCATGGTAGAGCCGGTGGAGGCGTTTACATTCATGCTGATCTCGGTGCTTGCATCATCGGTGATCACCTGGGCAATGGCCTTGCCCACGGGGTACATGGTGCCGCCGCTGTCGGCCGTGCCGATGGTAAGGCCCTTGATATCCTTATCCTCAGCGACCGCCGTACAGGCTGCCAGCATAAGGCACACCGCCGCCAGCAGGCACAGCAGCCTTTTTTTACTTTTCATTCCGTGGTTACTCTCTCCTTCTTACCTATAACCGTTCCTGCATTTTTGCATTGAATGGTACAAAGAGCCTCTAATTATGCTCTTTTATATCATACCACATTTGTAAGTTTATTCACAATATCTTCCCGGAAAAAACTTACAAAAGCGCCGGGGAAGCTTTGGGCCTCCCCGGCGCTTTTGCCGGATATTATTAAGGTAAGAGGTTATCTTAGTTGGGGATCACTTACGCTTAGTGCAGCATACCCTGTGCGATGTTCATGAAGAAGGTGATGGTGGCTGCGTTGGTGATGTTGCTGATGAAGCCGCCGATCAGAGGAACCACGAAGTATGCCAGCTTAGAGTAGTAGTACTGGTCGCAGACAGAAGTCATGGTAGCCATGGAAACAGGCACAGCGCCCAGGCCGAAGCCGGTATGGCCAACAGCGATGATAGCGGCATCGTAGTTGCGGCCGCAGGCGTTGAAGGTGATAAAGCGCACGAACAGGTAAATAAGAACCAGCTGCAGGAACAGAATGGTGAGCAGAGGCAGGGCCAGGTCGATGAGCTGCCACAGCTTCATGGTGATGATGGAGAGAGATACGAACAATGCTAGGCTGATATCGCCCACATTGTCGATGACTTCAAAGAATTCATCAGAGCCCTTACCCATTTTATCCATGACCAGACGAATGACGATACCGGCCAGCATACACATAACATGGATAGGCATGTTCAGGTTGGGCAGAATAATCTTACGGATCTCGAGCAGGACCTGGCCAATGCCGCAGGCGATAATCAGAATGAACCAGGCATTGCGGCACTCTACGCCATTGAACACATGGGTGATCTTTTCAGCCAGGGTCTCTTCGCGCTCTTCCTTGTAGCCTTCGTCCAGATGATGCTTGCGAATGATCTGGCGGCCAATGGGGCCACCGATCAGGCAGCCGGAGATCAGGCCGAAGGTAGCGGCTGCAACAGCAACCTCAACAGCGCCGGTGCCGCCCATTTCAGCAGCGATGGGGCCGAAGGAAGCAGCGTTGCCGTGGCCGCCGGTAAGAGGGGTAGAGCCAGCCATCAGAGCGGTGAGGGGGTTCATACCCATGGCAGTGCCCACGCCCAAAGCCAGTGCATTCTGCAGGATAGCCAGCAGCCATGCCAGGCCAGAGAAGATAAGCACCAGCTTGCCGCCCTTTTTCAGCAGAGCCAGCGAAGCGGCCATGCCCGAAGCGGCGAAGAAAATGTTGTAGAAGAAGTTGTTCATGATGCTCTGGTTCTCCCACTCGAACTCGCATACGCCAGTCATGTAGAGAACGCAGGTGAGAATGGCGAACAGCGTGCCGCCCACCACAGCGCTGGGAATGCAGTACTTTTTCAGCACGGGCAGCTTTTCGCGCACCCACTGGCCGAAGTAGATGACTGCAACAACAATGGCCATCATAATGAACATGTTGATTTTAATTACAGGTACTTCCATATGATCCTCCTTGTTCTTTCCTTGGCAAGGCCGTTATGACTTTGCCGGTATTAAGCCTTTCTTTTATGCTCTCTCCAAACTGCATAAAATCTGCTTTTTCTGGTTATTATTTTATCGAATGATAATTATAAGTGCAATTTATGTATTTAATAAAAGATTATTGTAAATATCGTATTCACAATTTGTCCATATTTGCAGTTTTGTGCAGTACAAAACTATTGAAGAGATAAGTTTGAGAGAAAAGTGCCCTCATTCCCTTTTAGGTATATGTTTTCAGACAGCAAAAAGC
>CAVGKH010000159.1:0-4519 GCA_963629755.1 Gemmiger sp. | reverse complement strand
GCATCTATTTTGATTTTCACCTTCCCGGAAAGGGGTCGCTTTCATGGTTTTTTCCTCGGTGCAGTTTTTATTTGTGTTTCTGCCCCTGGTGCTGTTTTTTTATTATATCGTGCCCACCCGCTTTAAAAATGGGGTGTTGCTCTGCTTCAGCCTTTTGTTTTATGCCTGGGGCGGCGTGCGCTACACGCTGCTGATCTTAGCCAGCATTCTGTGCAACTATCTGTGCGGCCTTGCTATGCAGCGTTGCCGGGGCACAGCCTCCCGCCGGGCTGTGCTGGCCGTGGGAGCGCTTTTTGATCTGGGTATGCTGGGCTATTTTAAGTATTACGATTTTTTTGCCAAAAGCCTGCAGTCTGCCGGTGTGGGCCTTCTGAGCGTGCGCAGCATCGTGCTGCCCATCGGCATCAGCTTTTACACCTTTCAGGCTATGAGCTATGTGATCGACCTCTACCGCGGGCAGATCGCCGTGCAACGCAGCCTGCCGCGCTTTGCCCTTTATATTTCACTGTTTCCGCAGCTGATTGCAGGGCCTATCGTGCGCTACTGTGATATTGAGGCTTCACTGCCGGCCGAAAGCCGCCAGGTATCAAGCGCCGGTTTTTGCTACGGCATTAAACGCTTTATCTTCGGCCTTGGCAAAAAGGTGATCTTCGCCAATCAGCTAGGCAGCTACTATGCCACGATCACCAGCGTAAAGCCGGGCGTTCTGCCCTGGCAGGTGCTGGCACTGAGCAGCATTTTGTATGCCCTGCAGCTGTACTACGATTTTTCCGGCTACAGCGATATGGCCATCGGGCTGGGGCACATGTTCGGCTTTCGCTTTCCCGAAAACTTCGATTATCCCTACCTGAGCCGCTCTATTAGCGAGTACTGGCGGCGTTGGCATATCACGCTGGGCACCTGGTTTCGCGAATATGTGTATATTCCGCTGGGCGGCAACCGCAATGGGCGTGTGCGCACGCTGCTGAACCTGTTTGTGGTGTTTTTTCTTACCGGCTTCTGGCACGGGGCTGACTGGCAGTTTGTGCTGTTCGGCGTGCTGATGGGCCTTACCGTGGTCATCGAGCGCCTGTTTCTGCGCAAACTGCTCGATAAACTGCCCGCTGTTTTCGGCCACATCTACACGCTGGCAGCTCTGTATGTGATGCTCACGATCTTTGGCGCGAACAGCCTGCACACCGGCTTGGCAGCACTGCGCGGCATTTTTACCCGGCAAAGCGGCGCACCGCAGTATCTGTTCAGCCAGTTTGTGGATGCCCGCCTTTGGTGCGTTCTGGCTCTGGCGCTGCTTTTGTGCGGCCCGCTGCAAACACTTCTGCCCCGCCTGCGCGAGGCACTGTACCGCGAGGACGATATTTCTGTGCCCGGCATGGTGCTGCTTGTGGGCATTCTGCTGTTTTCCATCATGCGGGTCACGGCCAGCAGCTATAACCCGTTTATCTACTTCCGATTCTGATCTTACGGGAAAGGAGCTTCTTTTTGAATTTTAAAAAAATCAAGCAGTATGCCTTTATTGGCCTGTTTGCGGGCGGGCTGGGGCTGGCGTTTCCTGTATTCAATGTATTCTCTAAACAACTCTCGCTGGATAACCACGAAAACCGCCTGCTTACCAGCCTGCCGGATGTGCTGGCTTCGCCCTTAGGGCAGCTGCCGGATGCACTGAATACCTTTTTGGCGGATAATTCCCCGTTTCGCTATCAGCTGGTCATTGCCAACGCCAATTTAAACTATGATGTATTCCACACCGTAGAATCCGATCAGGTTCTCTTGGGCAAAAACGGCTGGCTGTTTTTTAAAGACGGCCCCGATGCCGCCACGCCGGTAGCCAATTATCAAGGGCTTGTGCGCATGAACGATGAACAGCTGGCGCGGCTGGCAGAAAATTTACAGTCGCTGGCCGATGCCTTTGCCTCCAACGGCGGGCAGCTGGTGATCAGCTTTGCTCCCAGCAAAGATTTGATCTACCGCGAATATATGCCCGACAATTACCCGGTTATCTCTGAGGTCGATCTGACCCGCCAGGTAGCCGATTATCTGGGTGCCAACACGAGCCTGCCCATCAGCTATGTGCCCGAAAAGCTGCTGGAAATCAAAGAGCTTACCTCTATGCCTCTGTTTTTTAAAACGGATACGCACTGGAACCATGCCGGTGCCTTGATTGCTTTAGACGATGTGCTGGCCCACCTTGGGGCCGAGACCCAGCGCTTTGTTGACTATGACTTTCACGAAAACGGCACCCAGAGCGGAGATCTTGCCAATGTTTCTGCCCTCTACACCCGGCTGGAGGCTGACATGGACTATTACCCTGCCAACTATGCCCCCTCGCGCGACCAGCGCTCTGTGATCGTGTACGGCGATTCGTTCAGCGAGTATTATATGCCCTATCTGAACGCCCAGTTTGACAATGTATGGCGCGATGCCCTGGCAAACCTGGACAGCAACTCTCTGCCCGACTGCGGTGCGGATATCGTGATCATCGAAGCCAACGAGCGCAGCTTTGAAACTCTTTGCCAGGTGCTGGAGCCGCAATAAATAAAGCCCGCCATAAAACAAAAAAGCAGCGTGAGCTTTGCAAAAAGCAAAGTTCACGCTGCTTTTATTTTTATGCTTTCGTTTTAGCCGCGCTTCTGCACCTTGCCGTAAACCAGGGTCATTACAATGCCCAGGGCGGCCAGGCCCATGCCCACGGCAAATGCCGGGATATAGCTGCCGGTGTTCTGGTAAATGGCGCTCATGCCCATGGGGCCCAGCAGGCCCGCAATGGCAAAGCCCACAAACATGATGCCGTAGTTCACGCTGCCGTACTTGGTGCCGAACTGGTCGCTGGTAAAGCCGGGGTATACTCCCATCAGGCTGCCGAAGCAGAAGCCCACGCAGGCTACGCCCAGATACAGTGTGACCACGCTGCCGGGCTTAGTGATGCTGAAAGCAGCCAGGCCCAGAATGTCAATCACGAATGCGATCTGCAGGGTGCGCACACGGCCCAGCTTATCGCTCAGCCAGCCTGCCAGCACGCGGCCGCCGCCGTTGAACAGTGCCAGCACCGAAACAGCCGTAGCGGCTGCTGCCGGGGTAAGCCCGCCGAGAGTCTGTGCAATGCTGCTGGTCTGGCTGGTTACCATAAGGCCCGAGAATGCGCCGCACATCAGGGTGATGAGCATTACATAAAACACGGGGCTTGCCAGCATTTCCTTCCAGTTTTTATCGGCTGCACCGCCGCTCTGCCCCTGCACGGCCGGAGGATTCCAGCCTTCGGGCACAAAGCCATCGGGGCACTTTTTGATCAAAAAGCTGCCGCCGCAGATGCACACCAGGAATACGATGCCAAAGGTGCGGAATGCACCGCATACGCCCATACCGCTGATGAGTGCCGTGGCAATGGGGGGAATGATCACCGAGCCCATGCCATAGGTTGCCGTAGCCACGCCGCCGATAAGGCCGCGCTTATCGGGGAAAAACTTGACCGAGTTGCTTACGGTGCAGCCATACACCAAGCCCATGGCCAGGCCGCAGCCCAGGCCAAAGCCTACCACCAGCATGGCAGGGCTGGTAGCAAAGCTGCACAGCAGCATGCCGCCGCCAAACATGATGCCGCCCACAAAAATTACCCAGCGGGGGCCCATGCGGTCGTTAAAAAAGCCGCCGGAGATCATGGTGATGGGGCCTACCGAGTTGCCCACGGTAAAGGCCAGCGCCAGGCTGGCAGCCGTAAGCGCCGTGCCGTTAATGGTGTTGAGATACTCTGCCATGGGGCCGGAAAATACGCTCCAGGTATACATAGAGCCAATGCACAGGTTGATCACGCAGCTGGCGATCAGCACGAACCAGCGCTGCTTGGTGAGCTTAGCCCACTCTTGATTGTTTTGCATTCGATCGATCCTTTCTCTTTTCAGGAAAATCTTTTTTCATGCGTCAGCCGCATATATTCCTTAATTTTATATCTTTCTTTATTTATTATAAATCTGCCATTTTAGTCCGTCAACACAGCGATCCCTATAAAAATCATTCAAAATGCTTATCAAATGCCCGTTTTCCAGGCTTTGACAGAATCTTTTTACAGGAGTATACTTATTAAATCAAGTCAAAATTTAAATCACATCATTATTTAAAGGAGCCGTTTTCATGACCAAAACCTTCAGGCCCGGCCGCCGCCTGCGCCGCCTGCGCAATTTCGCCTATCTTCTGCTTACGGCCGAGATCGTATTTTTCTATTTGGTTTACCTGTACATTCTGGCCGAAAGCTACCCCCAGTATGCGGGCAACTTTCTGCTTGCCGTATTTTTTGCCATTGAGGCCGTGGTGATGCTGCTCACGCGCCTGCTGTTTAATAAGATCGAGCAGAAATTTTCCTGCACGGTTTCAAATAGCGGCGTAACCGTGACCAACTTTTTGGGCACCCTCACAATGCCTTGGGCTGATTTTGAATCGGCTCACACCATGATTTTGGGCGGCCGCAACCCGTGCCCCATTTATTACATGGTAGCAGGCAAAAAATTTATGCCCAACCAGTATTATGCCG
>CAVGKH010000158.1:2975-4586 GCA_963629755.1 Gemmiger sp. | reverse complement strand
CCGAATGTCGGTGCATACCTCCCCTTAATTATAGATGTTATTTTTCAGCTGCACTCATCTGCGGCTGATTTTTTATAAAAATTTTGGCTGGTGGGTTGGCAAGAATCGCCGCAAGGAGTAGAATAGAAACCGTAAGATCAAAAGTGCGGCAAAAATCGTGCTTTTGTGCGAAACAGGGAATTTGGGAGGTATAAAATGCGACATTTGCTGAGCCCCTTGGATCTATCGGTAGAAGAGATCGATAAACTGATCGATGTGGCAAAGAAAATCGAAAAGAACCCCAAGGCATTCCGCCATGTGGCAGACGGTGAGCGCCTGGCCACGCTTTTTTACGAGCCGAGCACCCGCACGCGCCTGAGCTTTGAAAGCGCCATGCTCAATTTGGGCGGCACGGTCATTGGCTTTTCGGGTGCAAGCAACTCCAGCGCCTCAAAGGGCGAGACCGTGGCCGATACCGTGCGCGTGGTGGGCTGTTACTCCACAATCATCGCCATGCGCCATAATAAAGAGGGCGCGCCCATGGTCGCCAGCCAGTTTTCGCCGGTGCCCATCATCAATGCGGGCGACGGCGGCCACCAGCATCCCACCCAAACGCTGACCGACCTTTTGACCATTGCGCGTGAAAAAGGCCATTTGGACAATTTGACCATCGGCCTGTGCGGAGACCTGAAATTCGGCCGCACCGTGCACAGCCTCATCACCGCCCTGGTGCGCTACCCGGGTGTAAAATTCGTGTGCATCAGCCCCGAAGAGCTATGCCTGCCCGATTTTGTGCGCGAGGATGTGCTTGAAAAGAACCATGTGCCCTATAAAGAGATCGACAATCTGGAAGAGGCCCTGCCTGAGCTGGATATTCTGTACATGACCCGCGTGCAGCGCGAGCGCTTCTTTAACGAAGAGGATTACCTGCGCCTGCGTGACCGCTATATTCTGGACGGCGAAAAAATGAAGCTGGCCCCCAAGGATATGATCGTGCTGCATCCGCTGCCCCGTGTAAACGAGATCAGCCAGGAGGTGGACAGCGACCCCCGCGCCATGTATTTTAAGCAGGCGCAGTACGGCGTTTATATCCGCATGGCACTTATTATGTTCTTGCTTGGCTTGGAGGTGCCCGAAGTATGATCAATATCAGTGGAATCGAAGCAGGCTATGTGATCGACCATATCGCCAGCGGCAAGTGGCGCTTGGTGTACGATATGCTGCAGCTGGATAAGGTAGAGGGCCAGGTGGCTATCATCACCCATGCCAACAGCACCAAATACGGCAAAAAGGATATCATCAAGATCGAAGGGCTGATCCCGCTCAATTTGGAGCTGCTCGGCTTTTTAGACCATAATATCACGGTGGCCGTGGTAAAAGACGGCAAGCTGGTAGAAAAAAAGCATCTTTCGCTGCCGGAAGAAGTAGAGGGCGTGGCCACCTGCCACAATCCCCGCTGCATCACCAGCGAAGAGCGCGGTTTAAAGCAGATCTTTGTGCTGCGTGACCGGGAAAAGAGAATTTACCGCTGCAAATACTGCGAAGAAAAACTGGAGGATTTCAAATGATCGATTTAAAGGGCAGAAACTTTTTAAAGCTGCTGGACTTTACCCCCGAAGAGATCGGCTATAT
>CAVGKH010000158.1:0-2965 GCA_963629755.1 Gemmiger sp. | reverse complement strand
GCCGGCATTCCCCACGATACCCTGCGCGGCAAAAATATCGTGCTGATTTTTGAAAAAACCAGCACCCGCACCCGTTGCGCATTTGAGGTGGCCGCCCACGATCTGGGCATGCAGACAACCTACTTGGACCCCTCGGGCAGCCAGATCGGCGCAAAAGAAAGCATTGCCGATACCGCCCGCGTGCTGGGCCGCATGTTTGACGGCATCGAATACCGCGGCTTTGAGCAGGATATCGTAGAGCAGCTGGCAGAATATTCCGGCGTGCGCGTGTGGAATGGCCTGACCAACGAGTTCCACCCCACCCAGATCCTGGCCGACTTTTTGACCATTCGCGAGCATTTCGGCAAGCTGAAAGGCATCAACTTTACTTATATGGGCGATGCCCGCTACAACATGGGCAACAGCCTGATGGTGGGCTGTGCCAAAATGGGCCTGCACTTTACGGCCTGCGCCCCCAAAAAATACTGGCCGAACGAAGAGCTGGTAGCCAAATGCCAGGCCATTGCCGCCGAGACCGGCGCGACTATCCGCCTTACCGAAGACCCCATGGAAGGCAGCAAGGGTGCCGATGTGATCTACACCGATGTGTGGGTGAGCATGGGCGAGCCTGTGGAAGTGTGGGAAGAGCGCATTCATGACCTGGCCCCGTATCAGGTAAACAAAGAGCTGATGGAAAACGCAGGCCCGCAGGCCCGCTTTATGCACTGCCTGCCTGCTTTCCACGACCATAACACCACCACCGGCAAAAAAATGGGCGAGCGCTTTGGCCGCGATGCCATGGAAGTGACCGATGAAGTGTTTGAGAGCGAGCAGAGCATCGTATTTGACGAAGCCGAAAACCGCATGCACACCATCAAGGCTGTGATGGCTGCTACGCTGTAAAATTGATCGAAAAGCAAAGCCGCCGTGCAATGAATCTGCACGGCGGCTTTGCTTTTTCAGCGCTGCAGCAGTTCGGGAACCATAGAAGAAAAGAGTTCGGCCAAAGCAAGCGCGGCTTTCGAGCGATATTTTCCAATCGGCCAAGCCAATGCCAAATCCAGAAAACAGCCGTTTTTATTTACGCGAAGATAGCGAAACGGCTCTTGTATAATGCGGCAGGAACGGTAAGTAAAGGCAAGCCCCATGCCTTCGCGGGCCATAGCCGCGGCAAATGCAGCGGATAGGGAAGTATCCGGCCCAAGAGGTTCCACAGAGGCTTCACGCAGGGCCTGCCGTGCTATACGCCCTAATACTGTGTTTGGTGGGCTGAGGATGTACTCAAACGATGCAGTGTCTTTTAAATTGACCCAAAATTGATTTGGCTCCTGTTTACAAGAATGGGTAAATGCCATAATGGGATGATCTGATGTAGCAGCCAGCATGATCTCATCGCGCATCAAAAAAATCGTATCATGCTGAATGCGCACGGGTGGTGCAGCAATAAGAGCCATATCCAAAAGCCCTTCCATCAACTGATCTTCCAGGTCGATGCTGTCCATTTCGCGTATTTCTACATGAATACCAGGGTAAAGGGCCCGAAAACGCTTTAAAACAGGCGGCAGCAGATAAGTGCCGCGATAGGTACTGATGCCAAAAAGAATAGAACCGCTTTTTAACCCTTCGATATCGGCAGCTTCACTGCGGGCTACACGATATTGCTGCAAAATTTGCCGCGCATGTGAAACAAAGGCTTCTCCGGCTGCGGTAAGGCGCACACCGCGGGCTGTGCGCACAAAAATCGGCGTACCCAAATCTTGCTCAGAAAGGCGAACGGCCTGGCTTAAGCTGGACTGTGCCATAAAAAGCTTTTCGGCCGCGCGTGAAATGCTGCCTTCGTTGGCAACCGTTACAAGATATTCCAGTTCTTTTAGATCCATATAAAATAAAGCTCTCTTTCAGATATCGGAATTTCCGATACAAGATATTCGAAATTTTGTATTTCTCCTATAGCAATTCCAGTATAAAATAAGGGCAAGCAAAAAGCAATGCCGGAGATAAAAGAAAATGAGAATTTCGGCATTGCCTGAAAGCATAGCGGATACGAGAATAAACAAAGAACAGGAGAAATGAACATGAGCAAAAATCTAATGCAGGGTGTGATCGATATGCATGTTCACACCAACCCGGACTTGCGATTGCGAGCGTATGATGACTTTGAACTGATGGAAGCAGCCATTCGCGTGGGAGCAAGGGCAATCGTCATCAAAACGCATCAGGGAACTACGATGGATAGAGCCTATTTGTGCAATCGCCACAACGAAATCGTGCATGGGAATACCAATAACTTTACGATGTTCGGCAGCATTACATTGAACCGCGTAGTGGGCGGCATCAATCCGAAAGCAGTAGATGTAGCGCTGCAGCTGGGGGCCAAGGTTGTCTGGCTGCCCACGCAGTCGGCCAAAAATCACATGGCTAAAATGCACCAGGATCTGAGCGGATGCGTAGAAGTGGTTCAAGATGGCAAAATCGTGCCGGAACTGCGCACGGTGCTGGAACTGATCCGCGATCATAACGCTGTGCTGGGCACGGCACATATTGCCCCGAACGAGACTTTTACCGTGGTGGAAGAAGCGCGCAAGATCGGTGTGAAAAATATTGTGATCACACATCCGGAATGGTGGATCGTAGGCATGAGCCTGGAAGATCAGATTCGCCTGGTGAAAGATTACAATGTAATCTTGGAACGCTGCTACGCACAAAATATGGGCGGCGGAAAATATAAGAGCAATCTGGCTGATAATCTTGCCGTGATTCAGGAAATTGGCTATAAAAATGTGATGGTGGATACCGATGGCGGCCAGACGGAAAACCCCCACTGGGAACTGGCGCTGGCAGAATATATGCAGTATCTGGTAGACCATGGCGTTCCTGAAGAGCAGGTATTCCATATGACACACACCATTCCGGCAAAACTGCTGGGCATTGATCGCAAGGGGGATGGCGTATGCTGAGCGTAATTCTGGTTGCCTCGATCGCGGTG
>CAVGKH010000157.1:0-4587 GCA_963629755.1 Gemmiger sp. | reverse complement strand
GTGGCAAGGTGCTCAGTATAGCTTCGGTTCAGCTCACTGGGTTTGGTATCACAGCCAAACTCCTTGGCAAATTTTTCAAAGCGCTCTACCACCAGCTTGTCACGGCGAAGCTTACCTTTATTCAGCTCTGCCCACAAAGCAGCGTTGATCTCGTGATAGCGAGCCAGGGCAGCTTCGTCATACGGCAGAGAATACTGCTGCAGCGTTTCAACAAGGGCTTTTCGCTCCGCCGCATCAAAGTCCAGCAGCGTATTGTCAATATCCATCATAATGCAATTATATTTTGCCATTTTTCCACCTGAATTCTATTTATATGCTTTTGCGTTTTACCCTACCATGCTATTATCTGATATTCTTGCCTGTTCGTCAAGCAAAACCGGGGTTCCATAGAAGCAAGCAGTCCTTTTATACAGCTTTTCCTGCTCTTTTCATAAAAAACACCGCCTCTTTTGCAGCAGCCTATGCCGCAGTGGAAGGCGGTGCTTTTTTACTTTATGCGATCATGCTTCTTCATCGTCATCCTGCGTAGTGTTTGACGAACTGTTTGCATTATCCGGTGTTGCTGTGGGCTCCGGAGTAGGCGTAGGAGTGGGAGTAGGCGTCGGGGTCGGCGTAGGTGTTGCCGTGGGTTCTGGCGTGGGTTCTGGCGTGGGTGTGGGGGTAGCGGTAGGTGTTGGCGTAGGTGCGGTGACGGTTACCTTTACCTCGGCGCTCTTCACCAAGTCGCCCACGCTGATGGTGGCTTTCAGTGTATATTCACCTACGGCCAGATCTTTCAAATTATAGCTGGCGCCAGTATGGCTGGCAGCACCGCTCCACTCTACATCATTGGCATCTGCGCCCGAGACTGTAGCCGTCACAGTGTTGTCTGCGCCCTGCACCATATTCACTGCACTGGTAGAAAGCGTAATGCTTAGGGTTTTGGTTTTGTTAAACATTGCCGTAACATCAATGTTCTGGCTGAAGTCCTTATCCGTGCGGGTCGCGCTGGTATTGCCGTCGCTCCATTTATAGAACTCATAGCCATCTGCCGCCACGGCCTTTACCGTAACGCTGGAGGTCGCCCCCACCTTAAATTCAAGCTTGCGTTGGTTGGTGTGATCTCCATAGGTGAGCGTGCCGCCCTCCTCTGCATGATAGCTGGCTACATAGCTTTCGACCGAAGCTGCGCTGGAGTTTGCTCCGCCTTCGCTCTTAGGCGTATCAGCGCGCTTGGCAATATTGCTGGTATCCGGGCGCTTATCATCGGTTTTGAGGGCGTGGGTCTTTACATATTCCAGCAAGGCATTCAAACCGGTTTTATTAAAATGGATATCGCCGGTAGCAAAGTAACCGCTGATACCAAAGCCATTATCGCTTTTCAGCACTTCACTGGTGTTCAAGAAGCGATAGCCATCTTCTTTGCAGAGGTTTACCAGCGCCTGGTTGAATTCATCGATGATCTGCATGCGCATGTTGGGGTACGACGAGTGATCGGCCGGGATCGGCGGGATCGCAGCCACAATGATGTCGCAATAAGAATACGCACTCTTGATCGCATTCAGCGCATTGCGGTAATTGCTGATAAAATCATCAGCCGTCATACCGCCGTCGGCATTGTTTGTGCCCATCATCACTACAATGCGCCGGGGCTTCATTTTGGCAAGCGCATTCGGTATCGTGTAGGCAATCGTATCATTTTTAAAGTAAACGCAGGCATCGCTGGTAACGCCCTGAATGCCTAAGCCTACCTTGCCTACAAACTGATCCAGTGTGATGAGGCCGTAGCTGTACATGCGCACCGTGTTGGAATCGCCGACAAAAACAGTTTCTTTCAGGTAATCATCACCGGCATTATCTGTTTTTTCCAAAATCACCGAATCCTTGGTATCCAGCGCATACTGGTCGCGGTCATATTCCTCAGTGATCACATCATCTGTGCCCGATTTGTCCACATCATCCAGCGCAGCATCTGCGCTGCCCCATTTATTGAGCAGCACCGCACATACAATAACTGTAAGCAGCAGTACTGCCGCACAGGCGGCCAGCACTGCGCAGGCCTTTTTTTGCAACGGAGAAAGTGCTTCCAGCCATTCCATCGAGCTTCGGCTCTGCTTTCTGCGCCTGGATCTTGTATTACTCATTGGAATCTCCTTCCAAAATAAAATCTGTTAATTCCTTGCAGTTCTTCGCTAAAAGCTGTGGCTTGTAGGGGGCCAACTCACTAAGGCCGCCATATCCATACAGCACTCCGGCTGCATCCAGGCCGCAGTCTGCCGCACCTACCATATCCTCTTTTCGGTCGCCCACCATCAGAATGGTTTTCTCTTTAACCGGTTCGCGGTCAAGCAGGCTGCGAATCACCGCCGTTTTGGTATCAAGGCTTGCATCCTCACTGGCACCGCCAATTATATGGAACAACTCTGCTATCCCCAGTTCTTCCAGAATCGGCGTAACCACCGTAACCGGCTTTGAAGTAGCCGTACATAATATCACACCTGCCTCGCGCAGTGCCTGCAGCATAGCCATAGCTCCCGGATACAAGGTACACATGTGCCTGCCCTTTTGCCGATAGTATTCCCTGTAAAGCTCGACTGCACGCTCTACAGAAGCGGCATCCGGCAAATATTTTGCATAACTGCGGCGAAGCGGCGGGCCAAAAAACTGGTTATAGTCGATGCTGCTGTCATCAATACCCATCTCGCGAAAAGTGTAGGCAAATGTTTCTTTTATGCCCGGGGCCGAATCAATCAGCGTGCCATCCACATCAAAAAATACAGCACTATAGCGCATTTTATTCATTATGAAAGCCTCTTTGCCTTTCTGTGCGGTCCATTACAGCTTAAAACGATTTATTTATTATACCATATTTTTACCGCATACGCCATTTTTTAAAGCAATTTTTACACTTTTCACAGGGTTTCTTCCTGCCCTAAAAGCTGTTATACAGAAAAAGAGCAGAGCAAAACCAATGCTTGCCCTGCCCCTTTGTTCATGACAGTGTTTCTTTATTCTTTTCCAAAGCAATGCGTTTCGGCTGCTTCCAGTGCATCATAAACATCCTGGGCACTTTCTGCCTTGCGCAGCTGCCCTGCCAGCGCTGGAACCTCGGCCAGCAATGTTGTAATATAAGTAAGCAGGCGCAAATGCTCGTTGCCTTCCATGGGTGCGCCGATCATAAAAATCAAATCACTCATGCTGCGGTCATAAGCGCCCCAATCCACACCTTTTTTCAGCGTGGCAAAAGAAACACAGGGCTTGCTGATGGCGGTGCTTTTGGCATGAGGAATCGCAATACCGCCGTCCAAAGCAGTGGATGTCACATCCTCACGGGCATAAATGGCACTGCGATAAATGCTGTCATCCTGCAGGCAGCCGTTTTTTGCCTGCAGCTGCACCAGCTTGCTGATCGCATCCAACTGATCTGCTGCCTCGCCATGAATGCAGATTGCCTCGGGGGAAAGTATTTCTTTGAGCCGCATAATCAAACACCTTTCCTAATCACATGATCGGTTTTTATGCCGACCTACTTCATTTACAACTCTATCATAGCACCAAATCGGGTGTTTGTCATTAGAAATCCATAATTTTTTGCTTTTTACACTTTCGCTTTTGGATAAAATGCAGTCTGCGCCGCTTCAGCGGCGTTCCGGCTGCTTTTTCACTGGGCTGCGGCGCGCCTCAAAAGGCTTTTTGTGCTCCTGCTTCTGCCCCGAAGCACCAATCTTTTCACCAAAATACATATATACATGGCACGGGATCATGCCATTATACAGCTTGCGGCGGCGATTTGCCCGGGTGCCGAAGTGCGATTCAAACTCCATATCTGCTGTGATCACATATAAGCCGCTGCCAGGATATTTCTCCCAGCGGGCACCCAGCACACCGGCAAGCTCTGCCGCTTCGTCCAAACTTCCCAAACGCTCGCCGTAGGGCGGATTTGTCAGCACGATTGCCGCAGGATCTGCCTCAAAGTTTCGCACATCTGCCACTTCAAAATGGCAGCGTTCGCCAACACCGGCCAGCTTTGCGTTCTGTGCTGCCAGTTCTACTGCCGCCGGATCAATATCAAACCCACGCCCCTCAAATGCAGCATCCAAGCGTGTTTCAGAAAGGCACTTTTCACGCTGCTCAGCCCATACTGCAGCCGGAACAAAACTGTACTGCTCGGCAGCAAAGCGGCGGCGCAGACCGGGGGCAATATTTAGCGCCTTCTGCGCTGCCTCGATCACCATTGTGCCGCTGCCGCAGAACGGGTCCATCATCAGGGTATCGCGGCGCACACGGCCCAGATCAGCGATTGCCGCAGCTAGGGTTTCTTTGATGGGAGCCAGCGTAGAATTGCGGCGGTAGCCGCGCTTATGCAGACCGTCGCCGCTGGTATCCAGCATGATCTCCACCTGGTTTTTGCGAATAGAAAAGCGGATCTTATGCAGTGCGCCGGTCTCGGGCAGATAGCTGGTTTTATGGCCCTGCATCAAACGCTTCACGATTGCTTTTTTTACAATGCTCTGGCAGGCCGGAACGCTGGATAGCTGGCTGGAAAGACTGCTGCCCTTTACCGGAAACTGCGCATCGGCCGGGATCAATTCCTCCCACGGTATCTCG
>CAVGKH010000156.1:0-4610 GCA_963629755.1 Gemmiger sp. | reverse complement strand
TGCTGTGTGTGGCCGCCAGCGAATTTTATGATGAAAACGATTATATCCGCGATTACGCTGCCTTTAAGGCCTATGTAAAGCAAAACGCCGCCGACTGAGCCGATTTTAAATTAAAACTTAATTTCACCACCAAAAAACCTCCTGCATCCGCTGGGCCAAATTGCCCATACGGATGCAGGAGGTTTTTATTCTAATTCGGCAGCCCGGCTGCCTTGTCTACCGTTTCACATGGCCCGGCGGTAAGCTCTGCTTGTCAGCCATATCGCCGCAGCGCATGCACCGGCCTCTGCCGCGGGCAGTGAAACCCATACAACACTTGCGGCAGCCTTTGTGAAAGAAAGCCCCCATGCCAGCGGCAAAGCCAGCACAACAAAACGCAGCAGCGAGATCAGCAAAGAATAGCCGCCCTTGCCCAGTGCCTGGCATACGCCCTGCAAAATGATATTGGCACCGGCAAAAAGAAACCCGCATGTGATGATCCGCAGCGCCAGCACACAAAGCTGATAAGACTCTTCGGTAACAGAAAATATTCCCACGATCTGCCGGGCAAACACCTGCAGCAAGATCATACCGGCCAGCATAATGGCCGAAATATACACAAGGCCATAGCGAACAGTCTGCGAAACGCGCTTTTTGTTCCCGGCCCCAAAATTATAGGAAATAATGGGGATCGAAGCATTATTCAGCCCGTATCCCGGCATGAATATAAAGTTTTGCAGCTTGTAGTATACACCGTATGCCGTGACCGCCGAAACAGAGACCGCCCCCAAGATCAGATTCAGCGCATACGACATGATCGGCGTTAATATCTGCATAACAATGGCAGGCAGACCGATGGAGTAAATGCCGGCAAGCGTTCGCCGTTCCGGCCTAAGATAGCGCAGACTGGTTTCGATCCCAACACCTTTTTTAAAATAGATCACTGCGATCACGATCAGCGAAACGAACTGCCCGATGACCGTTGCCCACGCTGCCCCGGCCACACCCATTGCGGGGCAGCCCAAAAGGCCGTAGATCATAACAGGGTCTAAAATTATGTTTGTAACGGCACCTGCAAGCTGGCAGAGCATGGTAATGGTCGTTTTTCCTGTTCCCATTACAATCTTTTCAAGGCACATATAGCCCAGTGTTCCAAAGGAAAAGACCGTAATAATGCGAAGATAAGTCGTTCCCATTTCTGCAATCACCAGGTCTGCCGTCTGTGTGCCGATAAAGGCTTTCGAGGCCGTCAGGCCAAAAAGAAAAATCAGCACAAAATAGCACAGCGCTGCAAAAATCGCGTTGCCCGCCGTGCGGCCGGCCTGCTCCCGGTCGCCGCGTCCCAAGCTTTTGGCTATCATGGTGTTAATACCAACACCGGTTCCAACACCCAGCGCCATGATCAGCATTTGAATGGGAAAGGCCAATGTCAGCGCATTGATGGCTTTATCCCCCATATCCGCGATCTGCGCTGTATCCGGGATATGAGAAACAAAAAAGGTATCAACCACATTATAAAGCGCCTGCCCCAGCATAGAGATCATCATGGGTGCGCCCATATTGAGCAGCAAGCTATTTACCGGCATTTCCGCCATTTTGTTTTTGCTTTGCGGGTTCATATTTGCTCGCTTCCGTTTCTTTTAATATAGCTCTGTGATGATATCCACACACTTATCCAGGCCCAGCACACCGCTGTCCAGCGTTAAATGGTAGTTTTGGGCGTGGCCCCATTTCATATCGGTATAAAAGCGGTGGTAGGCCGCACGGCGCTTATCTTTATCCCGCAGGCGCTCCTCCGGAGACTGCTCCCGCTCGCCGTACACCTTTACAATTCGCTCGGCACGGAACTTTATATCGGCATGGATAAACACCTTTAGGCAATCCGCTTTCTCCCGCAGAATAAAATCTGCGCAGCGGCCCACGATCACGCAGGGGCCCTTTTCGGCAAGCTGTGTGATGATCTTATACTGGTGCTCCCACAGAATGTCCCCGTTGGTAGGCCCGAATGCCCGGTTGGAAAAGGCTGCCGAAAGAAAGCCGCCGGGTGCATATTCTCCCGCTTCTTTCACATAGCCCGGCGCAAAGCCGGTTTCTTTTGCCATTTCCTGAATGATCTGGGCATCATAGCAGGGAATGCCCAGCTTTTCCGCCGTCTTTTTACCGATGGTGCGCCCGCCGCTGCCAAACTCACGGCTGATGGTAATGATTCTGTTTTTCATTTACTTTACCCCCTTTAAAATGCTTGCTTATTTTCCGACAGTTCACGGTATGTCTGCCGTATAAAGAAAACGGCAATGATAAATGTCAGCATATCTGCTGCAGGGAACGACCATAAAAGGCCGTCCAATCCAAAAAAGACAGGCAGAATAATGGGAAGCGACACACCGAAGATGATTTCGCGGGTCATAGAAACAGCCGTGGAAGCAAAAGCCCTGCCCAGTGCCTGCAAATAAATAAAAGTTCCCTTATTCAGCGTTGCCAGCGGCATCAGGCACAGGTAAATGCGAAAACACTTCACTGTAAAGTCTGCGTAGTATGCGCTCTCGTTCGCCGCACCAAACAACATGGCAATCTGCAGCGGGAATGCCTCCACGACCACCAGCGCAGCCGCACCAACAGTCAGTTCTGCCAGCAGCAGATAAGAAAACAGCATTTTTGCACGGTCTTTCTTTCCCGCACCCACATTATAGCCGGCAATGGGGATACATCCCGCGGCCATGCCAATGGAAATGGAGATAGCGATCTGAAAGAATTTCATGACGATGCCCAATACAGCAAGCGGGATCTGTGCATATTCCGGCTGTCCGAAAATGGGGTCCTGCGCACCGTATTTCATACACATGTTCTGTACAGCCGCCATAGAGATGACCAGCGAGATCTGAGCGAGAAAGCTGGTAAGCCCCAGAATAAGAAATTTGGGGATCAGCTTTCCATTCAGCCTGAAACTGCTTTTGTTCAATGCAACGACTTTCATGTGCCGCAAATACCAGATAGAAAGCGCCGCCGTAAGCATCTGACCTGCCACGGTAGCCACCGCCGCCCCCATCATGCCCCAGCGAAAGCCATAAATAAAGATGGGGTCAAGAATGATGTTGGCAGCAGCACCGGAAACAGTGGCTACCATGGCAAACTTCGGGCTGCCGTCACTGCGGATCACGGGATTCATAGCCTGCCCAAACATATAGAACGGAATACCGAGCGTAATATAGAAAAAGTATTCTTTTGCAAGCACATGGGTTTCTTCGTTTACCGTTCCGCCAAACAGGGCCAGGATTGGTTCACTGAAGATGAGATAGACCGCCGTCAGCACAAGGCTGCTCACAACACAAAGCACGACCGCATTGCCAACCGACTTATGCGCTTCCTCACTGGAATTGCGCCCCAATGCAATGCTCACAAAAGCACAGCAGCCGTCGCCAATAAATACAGCTATGCCAAGCGCAACCACCGTCAACGGAAAAACAACGGTGTTGGCCGCGTTGCCGTAAGAACCAAGATAGCTTGCGTTGGCAATAAAGATCTGATCTACAATGTTATACAGCGCCCCCACCAGCAGTGAGATGATGCAGGGCACAGCATACTGCCGCATGAGCCTGCCAATACGCTCTGTTCCCAAAAACTGATTTCCGGTATCCATAAAAACCTCTTTCTTTTCAAAAAAATAAATGCGCAAGCCCCCAAAACCCGGACTTACGCATTTCTGCTACACGATTTTCTTATAAACTTTATCTGCACTGCTTCATTTCTCACCCGATTCCGCAAAAAAGGCGTGCGGCGTTTCTGCAACCGGATTTACGCAGAAACGCCACACGCTGTATTTATTATATTAGCAGATGTTTTTCAAAATTTCAAATGATTTTTTCCCATTTTCACGAACAGCTTTTTACTTTCTGCGTGCCAGCAGGCCTTTGAGCCAGGCGGCCAGGCCGCTTTCGCGGTGTGCGGCAGCGGCTGTTTCGGCGGCGGGGCGGTGCGGCGAATGCTGCATAAAATACTGCTGTGAATCAAACGCTTCGGCCGACTGCTTGCGGCAATAGGTTCCGTCGGAAAGCATAAAGCTGGCCTTGGCGGTATCCTTCAGCTGGTTTTCCAGCAGCCATTTCAGCTGGCTGCACAGCTCCGGATCATACACAGGGCAGATGATCTCCACGCGGCGGTCGAGATTGCGCGTCATCAAATCGGCCGAGCCGATGTACAGGGCGACCTTTTCGCTGCGGCCAAACAAGTAGATGCGTGCGTGCTCAAGGTAGCGCCCCACGATGCTGGTAATGTGGATATTTTCGGTCTCGCCCTGTATCCCCGGCAGCAGGCAGCAGATGCCGCGCACGATAAGCTGCACCTCTACCCCGGCGCGCGAGGCTTCGCGCAGCTTATCGATCACCTGGCGCTCGGTGAAAGAGTTGATCTTGATGCAGATATACCCTTCTTTGCCCAGGCGGATCTGCTCATCGATCAGCTCGCACACCTTGTTTTTGATGCCGTAGGGCGAAACGCACAGCTGCTTATATTCTCCTTCCAGATTGTTTACCAGCATATTGCGAAAGAACACTGCCGCATCCTCACCGATGGCGGGCGAGGCCGTCATCAGGCTCAGATCAGTATACATGGCGTTGTTTTTTTGTTGTAATTGC
>CAVGKH010000155.1:0-4633 GCA_963629755.1 Gemmiger sp. | reverse complement strand
GCTTTTCTGCATGGGTCATTGCATACTGCTCGGCCACCTTGCTCAAATGCGCCATGCTGGCCGCTGAAATAGCATAATTAAAGATTTTTTTATCCTCCATCAGGCAGATATAGCGCACAGCGCTGAGCGCACCGCCGTCCAGATTCGGTACGCGGCCCGCCCCGGCGGCGCAGTCACGGCACAAAAGCGTGCCGTCCTGCACATCCAGATAAAAATCCATGCCATCATAACGGCCGCAGTTTTTGCAGCACACAAGGTCTGGCATGTAGCCGCCCTGCGCCAGAAAGCGCAGCTCAAACACGGCTTTTATCTGCGGCAGCGGCTTTTTGCCCTCAGCGATCACATACAGGCAGTTGAGCAGAAGGCGCAGCTGCACCTTTGCTTCGCCCGGAGAGGGCGGAATCGTTGTAACAAGCTCGGCCAGGTACATGGCAAGGCTCATGCCCTCGATGCTGGCAGAAAGGCCGTGAAATTTTTTTTGCGGAACCGCTTCTTCTAAAAACCAGGTGCTGCGGCCCTGGGTCATGGTAAATTCAGAATAGCAAAAAAGCCCGCAGCCGCTGAACAGCTTGTTCTTGAGCCGCAGGCTTCCCCGTGCGGAGGCCGAGATCACCCCAAGGTCAGGGGTCAGGATCGTTAATATCCGGTCGGCCTCGCCCACTTTCACTTCGCGCAGCACTATCCCGGTCGTTACCGTCTGCACGGTTTTCACCCGCCTTCTCTTCAGGGGCAGCGCGGCGCTGGCCGCTTTTGTAGCGCAGATATTCGCTCACGCTGCCCGATGATTCAAAATTCTGCCATAGGTCTGTGCCCGCCATGCCTGCTATTCCCCTTTTCTGCTTTTTCTATAGCTATGCCCACCGGGCAGGCAAATATTCATAAAAGCAGAGTTTGTTGGGAATGTGCAGGGCGTTTAGGGCTTGGTAAAGCCGAAATCGTTCAGCAGAAAATCACTGTCACGCCAGTCTTCTTTTACCTTTACCCAGCACTGCAGGTTTACGCGCGCATCCAGAAATGCCTCGCACTCTACGCGGGCCTGGCTGGCGATCTTTTTGAGCATCGCGCCGCCCTTGCCGATTACCATGCCCTTATGGCTTTTGCGCTCGCAGTAAATGTTTACATCGATGTCGATGATATTTTTATCAGGGCGCTCTTTAAAACGCTCTACCGTGACCGCTATGCCGTGCGGGATCTCATCGCGCAGGTTCAAGAGAGCCTTTTCACGAATAATCTCACTGACAAGCGCCTTTTCGGGCATATCAGTGTAGGCATCGTCCGGGAAATAATGCGGGCCCTCTACCTTATACTTTTCCAGCTCGGCAAACAGGTCTTCACAGCCCTCATCGGCCTTTACCGAAATGGCCCGCACCTGGCTGAATACGCCCAATGCTTCCAGTTCGGCTTTGCGGGCCTGCAGGTCGGCAGAGTCTTTCAGCGTATCGGTTTTGTTGATCACAGCGATTGCAGGCGAGCCCTTGAGCGCGCGGATCAGGCTCTGCTCGCTCTCGTTCAGCTCGCCGTAGGGCTCAAACAGCATTAAGGTCACATCGACATCAGCCAGTGAATCGGAGGCCGTTTTGTCCATGCGGCCGCCCAGCTTGGTGCGGGCCTTGTGCACGCCGGGGGTATCCAGCAGCACATACTGCACCGGCCCGCGCGTAACCACGCCTGTAATGCGGGTGCGGGTGGTTTGAGGCTTATTGGTAACAATGGCTACCTTTTCGCCCACCAGTCGATTGGTAAGGCTGGATTTACCCACATTCGGGCGGCCTACCAGCGCCACAAACACAGAATAGGTATCGTAAGAAATGGTATTCAAAAGCGTTTCCTCATTTTTTAAATTTCGTCAACGGTATAAGACACCGTGCGGGGCAGGCCCAGCTGAATGAGCACGGATTCTTCTTTTTCGCGCATGCGCACAGCCTCCAGGCCGCCGTTTTCATGGTCGTAACCCAGCAGATGCAGCATGGAATGCACGGTCAGAAATGCTACTTCACGCTGCAGCGGATGACCATAAAGCTCGGCCTGCTCTACGGCGCGCTCCATGCTGATGACCACATCGCCCAGCATTTTGCAGCCGGTCTCAGGGTCGATATCATACACGCCGTCCTGCCCTAAGGGGAAGCTGAGCACATCGGTGGGCATGGGCTTATTGCGGTATTCGTTATTCAGTTCGGCAATGCGGGCGTTATCCACAAAAGTCACGCTCACCTCGGCGTTGCCCTCGAATGCTTCATGCTTCAGTACGGCATTGCAGGCACGGCGAATGAGGATGCGCATACCGGAAGGCACCTTGACGGCTTTCTGCTGATTGCTGATAAGAACTTTGTTAGACATAATGGTTCGCTCCTTTCGTATATTTCCGTATCTTTATTTTTAAATACATCGATCACTTTTTACTGTCCCCGGGCGCATTTTCGGCTGCACTCAGGCGGTTCTGCGCGGCACGGTCGTAAGCGTGCACGATCTCCTGCACCAAGCGGTGGCGCACCACATCTTTTTCGGAAAAATGGATCTGTGCAATTCCCTCGATGCCTTTTAATATTTTCAGGGCATCCACCAGGCCGCTGCGGGCTTTATCCGGCAGATCGATCTGGGTAACATCGCCAGTCACCACCACCTTGCTGCCGTTGCCCATGCGGGTGAGGAACATTTTCATCTGCTCGGGGCTGGTGTTCTGCGCTTCGTCCAGAATGATAAACGCATCGTCCAGCGTGCGGCCTCGCATATAAGCCAGCGGCGCCACCTCAATGCACTGCTTTTCCAGCAGCTTTTGAAAGGTCTCTGCCCCCAGCATATCATAAAGGCCATCATACAGCGGGCGCAGGTAGGGATCTACTTTGGTTTGCAGGTCACCGGGAAGAAAGCCCAGCTTTTCACCGGCCTCCACAGCCGGGCGGGTAAGAATGATACGGCTCACATCCTTACTTTTAAATGCTTTCACCGCCATGGACACTGCCAGGTAGGTTTTGCCTGTACCTGCCGGGCCAACGCCAAAGGTAATGGAATGGTCGCGAATGGCGCGCAGGTATTCTTTCTGACCCAGGGTCTTGGGGCGCACCGGGCGGCCCTTGGCAGTTACCGCTACAAAATCCTCGGTAAGCTCCTGTACGCGCTTTTCTTCCCCCGCGCGGGCAAGGCTGATGCAGTAGCGCACCGTCTGCTCTTCGAGCGGGGTGTGGTTTTGCAAAAGGGTAAGCATTCCGTCGATCGCCTGGGCAGCACCGTTCACGCCGTCCGGCTCGCCCACTAGCTTCAGCTGTGAGCCGCGGCACACTGCCGTTACATTGAATTCATTTTCCAGCATACGGATATTCTGATCGCAGTTGCCGAAAATCGCCACTGCCAGTTCCATGCTGTCCAGCTCTACCACTCGTTCTGCCAATTCCATGCCTCCTGTGCCGTTTTGCTTTTCGGGTTCTTTGTATTTATTATATCACTAAAATTTTCAGAAAGAAACTGTGAATATTGCCCAAAATTTTGTCTTTTTTATGCCGAATCTGCCTTATGGGCAATATTAGCACGAAAAACGAGATGCATTTTATAGCAAAGTGTGCCGTTTTGCCAGCTTTCCCGCACGCTTTGCGAAAGGATCTCAGCATCCGGGAACTCTGCATACAGCTGTGCAAGGCAGCTGTAGCGGGCAAATTGGCGGGCCGCCTGCGGTGAGAGCGTGCGGCTGAGAGGTGCTTTTTCCAAAAACAGCTGGTCGGTAACGGTAGCTGGAAAAACCATTCCTGCCGCGGTAACGGGGCCGCTGTATGCCTTGATCTCGCAATCCTCAAAATTCGGGGCCTGGTTTTTGGGCGTTATCGTTCCATGCGGGCCGGTAAGGCTATGCGATACGGCAGTTTTACCCGTAAGGCCTATATATTCCTCTTGCAGTGGGCGGTAATCTGTGTATTCCCGCTCGATAAGGCCGATCACCTGCCCCAGTGGCTCCTGCACCACCGGTGTGCCATCACGCGCGGGGCGCTCGGCAGCGATCAGCACCTCGCCCGCTGCCGCCGCTTCGCCGATCTGTTTTTGGGCGAACCCGCTTTCTACCCGGTTTTCGAGCACAGATGCATCGACTGCCGCTACATAGGGGCGCAGATCAGTTTGTACGACCGGCTGCGTGGGCTTTGCCTCGGTGCGCTCTATGACCAGCCGCCCTTTATAAAAATTGAGGGTAATCCAGCCCCAGTTTTCACTTTGCACCAGCAGTGCCTGCTGGGCACTCTGCAGCTTTTGTTCGGTTACTGCGGCTCCTTCGTACAATCCGTTTTGCCGCAGAACAAGGCGGATCTTCTGCTGCTCGGCTGCAGGGATTTCGGCAAAGCGGGCCGCCCACAAAAAATGACTGCCTGCCAGCATCAGCATTCCAAAAAGAGCAGGCCCCAGCAAAAGCCCCGGCCTGCACAGCGGCCAGCGAATCCCGAACCAGCCCCCGCAGCGGCGCTGTACGCGCAGCCTTGTGCGGCAGCGCCGTGCCGGGGCACGAAGCCTTGCATAATCGCCCGCAGCAGCACGCGCCGTAAAGCCGGTATCATCGGCCATCACTTCGTAAAGCTGCACGCCGCTGCTCATGCACCAGCTGAGCAGTTTTTCATGCCGACCACCGCGTGCTTCGAACCGCACACTTGCAAGCCCC
>CAVGKH010000154.1:0-4637 GCA_963629755.1 Gemmiger sp. | reverse complement strand
GAGAAAAATCGCTGTCGGCAGTCAGGCCGTCCTGCGCGAGCATGGCCTGCATGGCTGCGATATCCGCGCTCACATCCATGGCATCGCTCGAAAACAGCTTGTCCAGCTGGGCGGCAAAGGCATTGCACAGGGTGTCCATTGTGGCTTCGATCTCGCGCTTGCTCTGGGTAATGTTGCTGCCGTCGATGCCCTGGGCATCCAGCTCGGCATAGGTTTTTAAAAGCTTTAAGCTGGTGGGCAGGTAATAATTTAAAAATTTGCGCAGCTGGGGCACCTTGCTGGGGTCTTTTTCTGCCAGATCAAAAATCTTGGCGCTGATATCCTCGAGCCGCGAGATCTTTTCGCTCATCTCCTCGCCCGGAATGGCATCGTTCGCCAGGCGCAGCTGCTGTAGAATGGCCTCATACTGGCTTTGCGGGGCCTCGGGCTGCACAGGCTTTGCGGGCTCGGGGCGCGGTGCTTTACCGCGTATCACCAAAACATCACTGCTGTGGTCAAAAAAGGCTGTAGGGCCAAGCTCGCCTGCATTCACCGCAGCTTCGGCAGCAATGCGGGCACTTTTTTCATTGCAGGAAAGCACACGGCAGATCTCGGCAAGTGTGATATTGTCTCGCTTGCCCACGGCATTCTTTAAATTGCGGCGCAGATGGCGCAGGCGGCGGGTATGCACCGCCATGCCCAGCATGCCGCAGCCACCCAGAATGCTGACTATGCCCGAGATGAGCGGCCAAAGATCGACCCGCAGCGAAAACAGACCGTAGCTCACCATACGAATCGGGTCAATAGTCATATTGAACCCGTATAACACCAGGCACAAGCCGATGATGACCATGATCAGGGGCGCTGCGCCCGCAGAAGATTTGTTGGAGGCAGCCTTTTTGGCCGAGGAACTCTGTGCTCTTGGCGCAGCAGTATGCTTAGACTTTGCAGAGCCGTAACGGTAAGGATCCGAGGTCTTCGTGACCTCCTGCTGTGGCTGCGCACTCTGTGCCGGGGCTTTTTGGGCAGCAGGCGCTTCGTTTTGCTGCGTGGGCTGCTGTGCCTGCCCGCCGCGCTGCAGCGGAAATTTGCCTTGGATCATGGCACGCAGAATAAACACGGCAATGCCCAGCGGCGGTGAAACAAACAGCAATACAAGAGGCAGCCAAACAGGAATATCCGGCCCTTGGCCGGGTGCCTTGCCGGGGCCTTGCCCGCCTGCCTGGGGCGGCTGATAGGGCTTGTAATTTGACATGAAGTAACCTCGCAGATAGAAAAAATAATGAAGAAATTATTGCTTATAAAAGCTTTCAAAATGGTCGAGCGCCTGCTCGGGCGAAGAAACAAAGTGATAAATGCGGCGCTTTTCTTCGCTCAAAAAGCCCTGCTGCACCATATCGTCTAAAAGTTGCCGCAGCGCATCGTAGCAGCCGTTCACATTGAGTATAGCCAAAGGCTTTTTCAGCTGGCCCAGGCCGATGAGCACTGAGGTATCAAACAGTTCGTCCATCGTGCCAATGCCGCCGGGCAAGATCAAAAAGGCATCCGAGTGCTGCTGCATTACAGTCTTGCGCTCGGCCATGGTGGCGGTATAGGTAACAGCGGTGCAATAAGGGCTCAAAAAGTCGTCTCCGCGAAAGCACTCGGGAACAATGCCCTCTATCTCGGCACCGCCCTGCCCGGCACCCTGGGCCAGAATGCCCATCAGCCCGGCGCCGCGGCCGCCGTAAAGCAGCCTATGACCGCGTGCAGCCAGCATTTCTCCGGTACGGGCGGCTGCCTGCTGAAAAGCAGGGGCCAGATCATCTAAAGCCGAACAGAAAACACAAACCGTCATAAAAAGCCCTCCCCAAAAGCCAGATCACAAAATAACATTACTATTATAGTGTATCTGCCCCAAAAGGGCAATACTAACGCAAAAGAGGCACGGCAGCAGCCGATAAAATTCTGCTGGAAAAAAAGTGCGGGGCGTGTTATGATAAAATGAAAATGCAAGCTATACCGGGTGGGAGGAACGACCGCTATGGAATATGAACCTTATCGCAACAGCTATCACGCCGAACTGCGGCGCGCACGCCGCCGTGCACAGCGCAGGCTTCGGCTGGCGCTGGTGGTACTGGCATTGCTTTTGCTGTCGGCACTCATCACCCGCATTATAGAGGGCGGCAAAAAGAAGGCCGATACGCAGCCGCAGGAGCAGCCTGCCGAGGGCGAAAGCATTATGGCCCCGCTGCCGTTTGAAAACAGTACCTTTGTTTCTACGCCTGCCGAGCCGCGCCAGTATGGCCCGCATCAGGGTGAGTCCACGCTGCAGAGCATCGGCTACAGCCAGATCGCCCGCAAGGAGTGCGGCCAGGTGACCACCGAATATTTCAGCGATGCCGCCTTTTTGGGTGATTCGATCACCGAGGGTTTTACCGAGTACAGCATCAACATGTCGGGCGCGCTGATCTGCGGCTATGTGGGCGGCAGCCCCAACCAGATCGTGAACGGCACGGCCATGAACCACCCCGAGCGCGGCGCAGAGGTGCCGCTGGAGGTGCTGCGCGAGCGCCAGCCTGCCAAGCTGTATGTGCTGATGGGGGCAAATGCGCTGAGCGCCCAGGGCAATGACGACAGCTTTTTGGCCTACTACGGCAAAATGCTGGATATGCTGAAAGAAGCGCTGCCCAATACCATTATTTATGTGCAGTCGCTTACACCGGTGCAGCCCAAGGCCACCGAAAACAGCCCCGGGCTGGAAAACAGCCGCCTGCAGGCCATCAATCAGCAGATCGCGCAGATGGCCTATGAGCGGGGCCTGCAGTTCTTAGACCTGTACAGTGCCTTTGTCGATGAAAACAACGAGCTTTCAGCTGATTATGCCCAGCCGGACGGCCTGCATTTTACGGTGGCTGGCTATGAGCATTGGGTAGACTATCTGTGCCGCCATACGGTATACAGCCCCAATAACCCCTGGCTGCCAGGCAGCGCCTATGCCGAGGTGACCGTTTCGCCCGAAAGCAGCGAAGAGGCTGCTTCTTCTGAGGCCGCCTCGGAGGGCTGAAAAACAAGCAAATAAAAAGCGAGCCCCCGGGATACTGAACCGCTTCCCGTCAAGAGGACAATGAAATAAAATAAGATTTTTGCTGCCAAGAGTGTTTCGCTCTTGGCAGATTTTTTACGCAGCAAATGCCATTTGGAACTTTTCCATTGGCGTAACAACACCCAAATTGCGCTGTACTCGCTGAGTGTTGTAATAGTAAATATAATCGCGAATCATCCGAACAAGTTCCTGCTTGGAGGTAAATCGCCTGCCGTAATATCTCTCACGCTTCAAAATACCCCAAAAGCCCTCCATCGCTCCATTGTCAATACAGTGTGCTACGCGAGACATGCTCTGCGTCATACCGGCTTCTTCCAGCATATGGTGAGAGGCTCGGCTGGTGTACTGGAAACCACGGTCGCTGTGGAACAGAGGATGTGCGCCCGGATTGGCTTTCACCGCAGCCTTGAATGTGTTGAACACGATAGGCTCCTGCGGCCCTTATTATAAAAGCCCGGGGCAGCAAAATCCAATTCCAAAAACAGAATAACTGTTATAACAAGAAGCAGGCAGCCCATATATCACAAAAAAGTTATGGGGCCTATTTGATTATTGGAATTAGACAGCCGCTTTGTGAAAGTGTACAATAATTCTTGACAAAAGCAGAAAGCTTTTTCCGGAAGAATATGCATAAAGCTATTCTGCACAGCAAAACATTTATATTTAAGGCGGTGCCCCAGGCCCGCAGGGCAGAAAACTATGCGGTGCTGCCCACTAAAATGATTTTGCAGGAAAAGAACGATAAAGGAACTGATCGGAGGTATTTATTTATGACAAGTGCTCTTTTGCAGGACCTTCTCAAAAGCACGGCCGGGCTGTGTGCCTTGCTGCTGGTCGGTATGTTTTTGAGAGCAAAGATCCCCCTGTTTCGTAAATTCCTGATCCCCGCATCCGTGATCGGCGGCTTTTTGGGCCTGCTGCTGGGCCCCGAGGTGCTGGGCCAGAGCGGCGTGCAGGTGATCTCGCAGGATTGGTCGGATACCTGGGCGCTGCTGGCCGGCATTCTGGTGGTGCCCATGTTCGCCAGCATTCCGCTGGGCAACTTCCGCAGCCATGAAAAGAAAAAGGGCGCGGGCCGCAAGGAAGTGGCAAAGATCGCCATGGTCAGTGGCATTGCCAGCGGTGCGTTCGGCTTTCAAGTCATTCTGGGCGTGGGCGTTCCGCTGCTGCTCATGGCGCTTATCCCAGGCCTCAACTTTTACAATAACTTCGGCTACGAGATATGCCAGGGCTTCAATGGCGGCCACAGCATGGCCGGCGCCATCGGCAGCATTCTGCAGGAGGGCGGCGTAGAGCACTGGGAGCTGGCACAGGGTGTGGTAACGACCTTTGCCACCATCGGCCTTTTGGGCGGCATTCTGCTGGGTGTGATCATCATCAACCAAGCCTCCCGCAAGGGGCAGACTGCCATTTTAAAGGATGCCGCCGTACTGCCCGAAAAGAGCACTCTCGGCTTTACCCGCGATATCAAAGAGCAGGCCAGCCTTGGCCGCGAGACCACCACAGGTTCTTCTATTGAAACCATCACCGTGCATCTGGCCGTGATTCTGGTAGACTGCGGCCTCGCCTACTG
>CAVGKH010000153.1:0-4648 GCA_963629755.1 Gemmiger sp. | reverse complement strand
GGCCGATACCGGGAATGTAAGAGGTGACCTCGATACCATTCGTGAGGCGGACACGGGCAACTTTACGCAGAGCAGAGTTAGGCTTCTTGGGGGTCATGGTACGAACAGCGGTGCAGACGCCACGCTTCTGGGGGCTATTCTGATCGTTGTACTGCTTTTTCTGAGAGTTGTAGCTCTTCTGCAGGGCAGGAGCGGTGCTCTTCTTTACCAGAACCTCACGGCCTTTGCGAACGAGTTGGTTAAAAGTAGGCATTGTTTTCTCCTTTCTTTGGTTGATGGGTGTTTATGATCTGTGCTGTTGAATGCCCAAAAGGCGCAATATCCCCAGACCACAACAGTTACTATTGTACACAACAGTTTGCCCCATGTCAACACAAAATACGCACTTTTTTCTGGATTTCCATATTATTTTTTTATAAAATTCTCTCCCGGCTCTTATGCCTGCCCTTTTGCCTAGGCACTCCCCTTTTTTAGGCGCCAACAGCCCCGGCCGCACACGGCAGCCGGGGCTGTTTCTTATGCAAAGGGCTTTTTCAGGCACAGCCTTTTCAAAAGCTCTTTTATTTATAAGGTAAAACGCTTTGCTTACTCGGCGTGGTCGTAGCCGCTGCCGGTTTCGTCGCGAATGCGCTCCTCCTCTTCGAGGCGGGCCTCCACCTCCGGCAGGCCGGTGCCGGCAGGCAGCAGCTTACCGATGATAACATTTTCCTTCAGGCCGTTCAGGCGGTCAACCTTGCCATGGATAGCGGCATCGGTCAGCACGCGGGTGGTCTCCTGGAAGGATGCAGCCGACATAAAGCTGTCGGTCGCCAGAGAGCTCTTGGTGATACCCAGCAGGATCTGGCTGGCTTCCACCAGCTTCACATCGGTCTCACCGGCATCGATACGCTCCTGCAGCTCTTCGTTCTTGATCATCACATCGCGGCGATCAACCACGCTGCCTGCGATAAAGTCGCTCGAGCCGCCGTCCTCAATGCGCACTTTGCGCATCATCTGGCGAACCAGGATCTCGATATGCTTATCGTTGATATCCACGCTCTGGGTACGGTAAACCTTCTGGATCTCGCTGATCAGGTAATCCTGGGTAGCGGTAGCGCCCTTGATGGCCAGAATATCCTGGGGATAGGCATGACCCTCGGTCAGAGCCTCGCCCTTTTCCACATGGTCGCCGTCGCTCAGCATATTGTTGCCGTCGCGGATCTTCAAATGCTGGCCGAAGGGGATCAGATAGCTCTTCTCCACGGGTGCGCCGTTCTCGTCAAAGCCACGCACAATCACATGGCGATGGTTGTTCTTATCCTCGATCTCCACATCGCCCTCGATCTCGCTCATGATAGCCATGGCCTTGGGGCGGCGGCTTTCCAGCAGTTCCTCAACGCGGGGAAGACCTTGGGTAATATCCTCAGCCGATGCAATGCCGCCGGTATGGAAGGTACGCATGGTCAGCTGGGTACCGGGCTCACCGATCGACTGTGCGGCGATGATACCAACCGATTCACCCACATTCACGCAGTTGCCGTTGCTCATGTTGTTGCCGTAGCAGTGTGCGCACACGCCCTGATGAGCGCGGCAGGTCAATACGCTGCGGATCTCCAGCTCGGTGATACCGGCGTTCTTGATCTTCTCAGCATCGAACATGTCCATCATCTTGCCGTAAGGCACGATCACTTCGCCCGTCTTGGGGTCTACCACATCATGCACGGCAAAGCGGCCCTTGAGGCGCTCGGTAAAGCTCTCGATCACGGCGTTGCCTTCCTTGATGTCGCACACCATGATGCCCTGCTCCGCGTGGCAGTCCTCCTCGCGAATGATCACATCCTGCGCAACATCGACCATGCGGCGGGTCAGATAACCCGAGTCAGCGGTACGCAGAGCGGTATCGGCC
This sequence comes from Gemmiger sp., assembly GCA_963629755.1. Taxonomy (GTDB): domain Bacteria; phylum Bacillota; class Clostridia; order Oscillospirales; family Ruminococcaceae; genus SFIE01. The sequence goes on along the minus strand of CAVGKH010000153.1, from coordinate 2,763 downwards.
AGGCCCTTACGAGCACCACGGGATGCAACGAAGTATTCCAAGATGTTCAGGCCTTCGCGGTAGTTGGCACGAATAGGCATCTCGATGGTCTTACCGGCGGTGTTAGCCAGCAGGCCGCGCATACCGGCCAGCTGCTTGATCTGGTTCATAGAACCACGGGCACCGGAGTCCGCCATCATGTAGATGGGGTTACGCTGATGGTTGGTCTTCAGGTTGTTAGAAAGGGCGTTTGCCACTTTATCGGTGGTGTCCTGCCACACTTCGATAACCTTCTTGTAGCGGTCCTCCTCAGACAGCAGGCCGCGGTTGAACTGCTTGCTGATCTTTTCCACGCGCTTGTCGGCCTCGGCCAGCAGAGCGGGCTTCTCTTCGGGCATAACGGCATCCGAAACAGCCACGGTGATAGCAGACAGCGTAGAATATTTATAGCCCTGTGCCTTGATATGGTCCAGCATCACGGCGGTGGTCTTTACGCCATGCTTGGTCAGGCAGCGGCTGATGATGTCGGGCAGGGTCTTCTTGGTCACCTGGAAGGCGACCTCCAGATCGGCGCAATGCTCGGGGTCGGTGCGGTCCACATAGCCCAGATCCTGCGGAATGGGGTTGTTGAAGATCAGGCGGCCCACGGTAGTCTCCACCAGGCGGGTCACGGTCTCGCCGTTCAGCTTCACTTCGCGGCGCACCTTCACGGGTGCCTGCAGGGTCACAACGCCGTTGGCATGTGCCATCAGTGCTTCGTTCTCGTCACGGAACACATGAATATGGCGCTTTACCTCGCCGTTCTCGTCCTTTACCTCGTTGCCGTTCTCATCCAGAACGGGGGCATTCTCCCAGGGGTTCACGATGGTCAGGTAGTAGCTGCCCAGGATCATATCCTGCGTAGGCACGGCCACAGGCTCGCCGTCGCTGGGCTTCAGCAGGTTGCCGGAAGCCAGCATCAGCATCTTGGCCTCGCGCTGTGCTTCCTCGCCCAAGGGCAGGTGAACAGCCATCTGGTCACCGTCAAAGTCGGCGTTAAAAGCGGTACAGGCCAGGGGGTGCAGCTTAATGGCACGGCCCTCTACCAGCACAGGCTCAAAAGCCTGAATGCCCAGGCGGTGCAGCGTAGGTGCACGGTTCAGCAGCACGGGATGGCCCTTGATCACGGTCTCCAGGCTGTCCCAAACCTCGGTGCTGGCGCGCTCCACAGCCTTGCGGGCGGCCTTGATGTTGCTGGCAACGCCGCGCTCCACCAGGTCCTTCATCACGAAGGGCTTAAACAACTCCAATGCCATTTCCTTGGGCAGGCCGCACTGATACATTTTCAGCTCGGGGCCGACAACGATAACCGAACGACCCGAGTAGTCAACACGCTTGCCCAGCAGGTTCTGGCGGAAGCGGCCCTGCTTGCCCTTCAGCATATCCGAAAGGCTCTTGTAGGGGCGGTTGTTGGCGCCGGCCACGGGGCGGCCGCGGCGGCCGTTGTCGATCAGGGCATCCACAGCCTCCTGCAGCATGCGCTTTTCGTTGCGAATGATAATATCGGGCGAATCCAGCTCCAGCAGGCGCTTCAAGCGGGTGTTGCGGTTGATCACGCGGCGGTACAGATCGTTCAGATCGCTCGTTGCGTAACGGCCGCCATCCAGCTGCACCATGGGGCGGATATCCGGCGGGATCACGGGGATCACCGTCATGATCATCCACTCGGGCTTCTGGCCGCTGGTGCGGAAGGCATCCACCACGCCCAGGCGCTTCAGCAAACGCACGCGCTTCTGGCCGGTGGCATCCTCCAGCTGCTCATGCAGCTTGGCGCTCAAGGTCTCGGGGTCGTACTCGGGGTCGCGCAGCAGTGTCTGAATGGCTTCAGCGCCCATACCGGCCTGGAACTCGTCCTCGTACTTGTCGCGCATCTCTTTATATTCGCTCTCGCTCAGCAGCTGCTTTTTCTCCAGCGGGGTCAGGCCGGGGTCAGTCACGATATAGCGGCTGAAATACAGCACCTGCTCCAGCAGGCGGGGGCTGATGTCCAGCATCAGGCCAATGCGGCTGGGCGTGCCCTTAAAATACCAGATATGGCTCACGGGCGCGGCCAGCTCAATGTGGCCCATGCGCTCGCGGCGCACCTTCGAGCTGGTCACCTCAACGCCGCACTTCTCGCACACCTTGCCCTTATAGCGAATGCGCTTATACTTGCCGCAATGGCATTCCCAGTCCTTGGTAGGTCCAAAAATGCGCTCGCAGAACAAGCCGTCTCGCTCGGGCTTGGTAGTGCGGTAGTTAATAGTTTCAGGCTTCTTCACCTCACCGTAGCTCCATGCGTGGATCTGTTCGGGGGAAGCAATGCCAATTTTAATCGAATCGAACTCGTTATTTTCCATGAAGCGAACCCTTTCTAAGTCTTCAGTATGGGTGTTGCGGATCAAAAGTCATCGCCGAGCGGGTCAGCATCAGATTCCTCCATGCCGATCAGATCCTCTGCGGTGGGCTCTTTCTCCTCGCCGAAATCGTCGTCAAGGTCCGAGTCGCCGTCCTCAGCGTTGCGCACGCTGTAATCGTCGTTCAGCTCGTCCTCAACCAAAACTTCCTCGCCCACGGGCATACCGGGGCCGTAGCCTTCCTCATCGTCAAACTTCTGGCTCATGTCGATCTCGTTGCCGTCCTTATCCTGCACAACCATGTTCAGGCCAAGGCTCTGCATTTCCTTCATCAGCACGCGGAACGACTCGGGAATGCCGGGCTTGGGCATGGGGTCTCCCTTCACAATGGCCTCGTAGGTCTTTACAC
>CAVGKH010000152.1:0-4664 GCA_963629755.1 Gemmiger sp. | reverse complement strand
AGACCGTGAAGGCACTTTTGAGCCGAAGGCTGTGAGGAAAAACGAGACAGATATTTCTCTTTATTTTCTCACGCATTTGCTCCTTTTATTGCCATAGCTTTTTCATTGGTTCTATGCTACAATAAGCTTAACTTATATTACCTTTTGCCGCCATACTGCACGGCCGTTGGCAGCACAAAAAACAAGGAGGCCCTTTATGCAGAATTTTGAATTTTATACGCCTACCAAAGTGATTTTTGGGCAGGGCACTGTAGACCAGGTGGGCACGCTCACCGCCGCACAGGGCTGCAAAAAGGTGCTGGTGCACTTTGGCGGGCACAGCGCCAAGGCCAGCGGCCTTTTAGACCGCGTGTACGCCTCGCTGGAAGCAGCAGGTGTAAGCTATGTTACGCTGGGCGGCGTGAAGCCTAACCCCCGCCTTGCGCTGGTGTATGAGGGCATTGAGCTTTGCCGCAAAGAAGGCGTAGACTTTCTTTTGGCCGTGGGCGGCGGCAGCGTGATCGACAGCAGCAAGGCCATTGCCTTCGGCATTGCCAACCCCGATCTGGATGTGTGGGATCTTTACGACCAGCGTGCACAGGCCAAAGCCTGCGCCCCAGTGGCCTGCGTGCTGACCATTGCCGCAGCAGGCAGCGAGACCAGCAACAGCAGCGTGATCACCAAAGAAACGCCCGAGGGCGATTTGAAGCGCGCCTACGGCAGTGATCTGTGCCGCCCCCGCTTTTCTATTATGGACCCCACGCTTACCTATACCCTGCCCGATTATCAGACGGCCTGCGGCTGCACCGATATTATGATGCACACCATGGAGCGCTTTTTCACCTATGAAAAAGACAATGATGTGACCGATAATATTGCCATCGGCATTCTGCGCGCAGCCAAAAAGAACGCTTTGATCTTGGCAAAAGACCCCAAGAATTATAATGCCCGCGCCCAGATCATGTGGGCAGGCAGTCTGAGCCATAACAACCTAACCGGCTGCGGTATTGTGGGCCGCGGCGACTGGGCCACCCATCAGCTGGAGCATGAGCTGGGCGGCATGTTTGATGTAGCACACGGCGCGGGCCTTGCCGCCATGTGGGGCAGTTGGGCGCGTTATGTGTGCGATGCCCTGCCCGAGCGTTTTGCCCGTTTTGCGCGGGAAGTGATGGAGGTGCCTGCCACAGGCGATGATACGGTAGATGCTCTGGCCGGTATTGCGGCCTTTGAAAATTTGATGCGCGATATCCATATGCCCACCAACCTGCCCGAGCTTGGTGTACATCCTACCGAAGAGCAGATCAAAACGCTGGCTTACCGCTGCACCTATGAGCACCGCCGCAAGATCGGCTGCATCAAGGTTTTGGACGAAAACGACATTGCCAAAATTTACCGCATGGCCAATCAGGTGCCGAAGGATCTGTTTTAAAAATTTTGCCGGGGAGCGCTTTCTGCCCTTCCCCGGTATTTTTATTACCCTTTCTGCAGGGTGCTCTGGGCGGCTTTTACAAACTGCTCGATCATGCTCCACTGGTAGCTCTGCTTTTGCCAGCCAAAGCGGATGCGGTATGCGGCTGCCTGCGAGAGGGGGAATATTTCCAGCTTTTCGCGCTGGCTGGGTGAGAGTGCGGTCTGCATCAGATTTTCGGGGCTGAAGCAGGCCCCCACGCCGCGCACACAAAGCTCGAGCAGCGTTTCAATATTTTCTGAGGCAGCCCGCACCGGCGGCTCTATGCCGCTGCTTTGCAGCAGGCTGCGGCCGATGGTGCCTCCGATATCCTCGGCCGCACCAAATACAAAGGGGCAGTCGGCCAGCAGTGAAAGCCTACCCCGGGCGGCCTCGGCGCGCAGAAGTGCGGCCTGCAGGCCGCACTTTTGCATCAGCGCCTTAGACAGGCACAGCACCACAGCTTCACTGTAAAATTCTCGCAGCTCGATACCCGGCAGCTCCTGCGGAAAATTGGCAACGGCAAGGTCCAGCTTACCCTCTTGCAGTTGCTTTTGCAGCGCCAAGTTGGAATCTTCGATCAGGCTTATCTACACCCGCGGATAGCTTTTTTGAAAGGCCTCGATCGCCTGCGGCATGATGGCGCGCCCTCGCGTGAACGCCGCGCCCACGCGCAGCTCACCCTTTTGATTTTGCGCGATGTCGCAGAATTCGCGGCGCATGCCATGCTCAAGCCCAGCCATTTTTTCTGCATAGCGCAAAAATGTGCTGCCTGCATAGGTAAGCTCCAACGGGGTGCGGCGCATCAGCAGCGGGCAGCCGAGCTCTTTTTCCAGCCCGGCGATATGTGCCGAAAGGGTTTGCTGCGTGATATGCAGCTGCTCGGCTGCCCGCGTAAAATTGCGCTCGCGCGCCAGCACGGTAAAATATTCCAAAGAGCTGAAATTCATAAGCTGCTCCCCTTTTTATCACAGTTTTTTCTTGTAATATATATAATATTTAACAGTTTTACAAGGCATTGGCACTGGTTTATACTAAAAATAAAGAAAGGGGACCGCGCTATGAAGCTCAGTGACCTGATCAGCCTGCAGGCAGCGCTGTTTTTGATGATGCTCATCGGCTCACTGCTACGCAAAAAGGGCATGTTAGACGACAACGGCAAGAAGTGCCTTTCAGACCTGTGCATTCAGGTGGTGATCCCCTGCAATATTTTAAATCGTGCCTGCTCAGCCTGGACAGCGGCATTCTGCGTGCCTGTGCCGATCTGCTGGTAAGCGCAGTGCTGCTGCAGGTACTGTGCCTTATTTTGAACCGCTTTTTATATAAGCGTTATGATTCGCGCCGCGAAAAAGTGCTGCAATACTGCACCATCGTGCCCATGAGCGGCTTTTTGGGCAACTCCATCGCTGAGGGCATCTATGGTTCGGTGAGCATTTTATACACCTCGATTTTTCTGATCCCCATGCGCATTGTAATGTGGTCGGTCGGTACGAGTTATTTTGTGGCCGGAGAGACTGCTGACAAAAAGAAGGTGCTGAAAAATGTGCTCACGCACCCCTGCCTGGTGGCCATTTACTTAGGGCTTTTCTGCATGATCACGCAGGTACCGCTGCCCGGGGTGATCGTGAATACCGTAAAGACTATTGGCAGCTGCAACTCGGCGCTGACCATGTTTATTGTGGGCGCGATCTTAGCCGATGTGCCCCTGCGCAGCATTTTCAGTGTGGATACGGCCCTATTCAGTGTGCTGCGGCTGGTGCTGCTTCCTGCCTGTGCGCTGGCGCTGGGCACACTGCTGCACCTGGATGCTACCGCGCTGGGGGTGAGCGTGCTGATGACCGGTATGCCTGCCGGGGCCACGGCCGCGATCTTTGCCGCGCGCTACGGCAGCGATGCCCGCTTTGCCACCCAGTGCGTAGTGTTTACCACGCTGCTTTCCATGCTCAGCCTGCCCGTTTGGGCCTGGCTGGTGGGGTAAGCTGCCCTAAAAAATTTGCCATTTTCCCGCGCCCGTTCCGTATAAAAATGGGTGCTGATTTCTCTTTTATTGATGCGGGCTGTATCTGCATCAAAGCAAAAGCCGCCCGAAAGCCGCACGGTGTCCTCAGGCACCGGCAGTTTTCGGGCGGCTTTTTGCTTATGCGATTCTGGGTTTATTCTGCAAAGGCGGCGGCTCTTGCCTTTAAGCCCTCGTAGTAATCGGCGCTCACAGGGGCGGGCACCCCCAGCTCGGCAGCCTTGCGCACGATATAGCCGCTGAAGACCTCCATCTCGCCGGTTTTACCCGCATCAAAATCGCGGCTGAGCGAGCTGTCGGAATTGGGGGTGGTGTTTTCCATCATGGTGACCATGTGCTTATCTACCAGGTTTTCGGGCAGCTGCACGCCCATTTTGGCGGCCACAGCAGCAGCCTCGGCCATCAGTGCGCGGCATTCGGCGCGCTTAACAGGGTCAGCAGCCAGCTGGCCGATGGTATAGCCCCAGCGGGCGGTAGCCACATTAAAGGCGCAGTTCAGCACATACTTTTTCCAGATGGCGGCCTGCACATTTTCGCTCACCTTGCAGTCGATGCCCGCAGCATTGAAAATCGCGGCGATCTCGTTGGCGGAGGCCTGCCCCTCGGCGTTGGGGGTGTGACTGCCGATGTTCAGATAAGTGTAGCCGCCCTTTTGGGTGATGCTGTAGTCGGCCCCGGCGCTGGAGACCGTGTAGATGACACTATCGACCAGAACGCCCTTGCCGAGGCGCCGGGCAAGCTCCTGCCCGGCAGAAACACCGTTCATCACAGCCATCACAGCGGTATGCGTGCCCACTATAGGCGCGATTTGGCTGCATACTTTTTCAAGGCCGCCGTTTTTTACGCACACTAAAATCAGATCCTGCTCGCCGCACAGAGCGGGATTTTCTTCTACGCAGGCGGGCTGCACGGTAAACTCACCGTACAGGTCACTATGCAGAGTAAGGCCATTTTGGCGCAGGGCCTGTTTGCGGGCGCCGCGCGCGATCAGGCTGACCTGTGCGCCATATTTTTTTATCAGGTTGGCTGCCAGCACACCGCCGACACCGCCAACGCCTACGATCATGATTTTTTTCATGCTCATTTTTGTTTTTTCCTCCCGGCTTTGATACACATTACTATAAATAGTAGCAGATTCTTGAACTTTTTGTAAAGACTTTCATTTTATTCTTGCAATTATTGCAAAAATGATTTATAGTATATTAGCACTCAGATGTTTAG
>CAVGKH010000151.1:0-4665 GCA_963629755.1 Gemmiger sp. | reverse complement strand
CATATGGATTGCACGGTAAAACGAACCATCAATCCGGCGCTTGTAGAAAAAGAATAAAATACAAAAAGCACAAGCAGGCCCCTGCCGAATTTTCGGCAGGGGCCTGCTTGTGCTTTGCGGTTAAATTATTGTTTTAGCTCGGCGGCGCAGCAATCGGCGCATACACCGCTGAACACCAGCTCGTAGCCGGTCAGGCGGCAGCCGCAGGGGTCAGCGGCTGCACAGGGGTCAAAATCGGGGGCTACGGGCAGATCGAACACAGCGCCGCAGCGCGTGCAGCGAAAATGGGCGTGCTGCTCCAGTGTAGAATCAAAGTGATCGGGCTGGCCGGGAATCGGCACGCGGCGGATCTGTCCAAGATCGGCCAAAAGATTCAGATTGCGGTATACCGTGCCAAGGCTCAAATGGGGGGCCTGTTCGTGAAGCGATTTGAATACGGCTTCAGCGGTAGGGTGGTCTTTGCGGGCCAGAACGGCCTGCAGAACCATTTCGCGCTGCTCGCTGCGCCGGGTTTTAACTGCCATAGGCTGTACCTCGTTTTTCAGAATAGCGGCTTTGAAAGTATTGCTAAAAAAGCATAAAAAGCCAAAGAACCCTGTAATGTTCAAAATTATGATAGCTAACAAGAACTATTATTGATTGTAATAACTTTACGATAGCATAAAACTTAAAAAAAAGCAACCCCGGCAGACACATTTTGACCAAATGTTTCGATGTCGATTTGCTACCATCATGGTAACGAAAGGGCAAAAGCACTTTTGCATAAGCACGAATGGCAGCGCATAGATTTTGCACGGAACCCCCGCCAGACCAAAGGCAGCGCCAGGCTTGCCTGCCGGGGCGCTGGCCTCCGCCGAAAACACTGAGGCACAGACTGTACAAAGCGAAGCATTCCAGCCAGAGAGCACGGCGCAGAGCAAAGAAGCGTATACAGAAGAAGCTGCTTCTGAAGCTGAAAGCGCTGCAGCCGAGCCAGGACCCGTGCAGAGCGCCGAAAGTGAAAGCGCCGAGTCTGCTGCACAGGCAGCCGACCCAGAGACGGCCAGCTCTGCCCCGCAAAGTGAAAGCCTGCCTGCCGCGCCGGAAGAAACGCCGCAGCAAGACTCAGAAGCACAGCCAGCAGCGGACGAACCCGAGCCGCAGACCATTGTGATACCCGATGAGCCCGACAGCTTTACCTGCACGCTGCGCTTTTATGGGCGGCGGATCATCACCTTTACCAATGTGCGTGATGTCATTGTGCCCACCGGGCTGCAGCAGCAGGGTCTGCCTGCCGCGCTTGCCCTGTGCGGCGGCTGCATAATCGCGGCAGCAGTATGGGCGCTGCGCCGCAGGCATCTGTGATGCGCACGCTGAGCCAGGCTGAAAAACGCGAGGTGCAGGGTCTGGCCATTCGCCTGGCAGCCTTTGCGCTGGGCGGCTGGCTGTGTCTGGGCGTGGTTTTCGGCATAGGAAGCATGAAGGGCAGTGATATGCACCCAGCGCTGGAAGCCGGTGATGTGTATTTTTACTACCGCTTGGAAAAAACATGGCATACTGGGGACTTGGTATGTGCCCGCAAAAACGGCGATACGGTGATCGGCCGCATTGCAGCGGCGGAGGGCGATACCGTAGAGATCAGCCCGGCGGGTGAAGTAATCGTCAACGGCAGCCGTGTGGTGGAAAACGATATCCATACCCCCACGCCGCCCTATGCAGGCGGGCCGGACTATCCGCTTACCCTGGCCGAGGGAGAACTGTTTTTGCTGTGTGATGAGCGCCAGGGCGGGGCCGACAGCCGCCTGTACGGCCCGGTAAGCGCCGGTGAGTGCCGCGGCAAGCTGCTGCTGGTTTTGCGGCGCAACGATCTGTAAAGGCTTTACCGGGGAGGCACGGAAGCAATAAACCTATTGGAAATTTTGCATGAAAGGATGCTGTGTATGAAAAAACAGAATCGTAGCTTTCTTCGTCGCGGAGCGTTGGGGGTAACGACGGCTGTGCTGCTGAGCATGGCCGCCCCCGTAACGGCTTTTGCCGAGGGCGAGCCCGTACAGGCAAGCCTGACCAAAACCGTGACCAAGCGTGCCAATACACTTTCGCCCCGCACCAGCTTTTCTTTTACGGTCGTGCCCGGTGAGGCCGATGAGCAGGAAAATATTTTGGCCGGCCCGGCGGCAGGCGCGGTGATGGGCGATGCTTGATAATGATCCACATTGTGTTCACCAAGATCCACCCAAGGCCGGTGGCCAGCGCCACGGCGGGCAGGCCCATGCGCCCCACAAGCAGCCACGAAAGGATCACGCGCAGCGTGATATGGCTGGTAGCGCCGATAAAGGGAATGCTCACCTTGCCGATGCCGTCAAAATAACCGGCAAAGGTGTTGCCTGTATAGCACAAGGTGTAAAAAACAGCAACCAGTTTGATATAACCCACGGCATTTTCATAAGCAAAGCCGCTGGTTTCCCCCAGCATAAAGCCCACGGTGGCGCGGGCGCTTACATATAAGATCAGCGAGCTGGCAAGCCCCATGCCAATCATCAATAGCAGGCTGGCAGTAAACGATTCTTTTACACGCTCGGGTTTTTTGGCACCCAGATTCTGGCCCACCAGCACTGAGGTGGCAGCCGAGCCGCTGTCTCCAAATGAATTGGCAAAGCCTTCGATGCGGCTTGTGGCCGTGTACGCGGCGATCATCTCGGTGCCGCCCGTATTTACCGTGCCCTGCACCAGCAGCTTGCCAATGTACAGGCTGGATTGATGCAGTCCTGTCACGGCCGAAAGGCTTACCGTGCGGTGCAAAAGGCTTTTATCGGCATGGCAGTCGGCACGGTGGAATAAAAGCTCCGGCGCAGCCACGCGCAGATAGCCTATGCAAAGCAGCGTCGAAATAACCTGCGAGGCCGCTGTGGCCCAGGCGGCACCGGCAATGCCCCAGCCGAGGCCCGCAACAAACCAGATGTCGAGGCACAGATTGATGCTTACCGCAATGCCCAGCGCCAGCAGCGCAATGTGTGCCTGCCCGATTGAGCGCAGCAGTGCGCTGTAGAGGTTATATAAAAAGGTGGCGATCAGCGCGCCGAAGATCACCCGCATATAGGCGCTTACGGGGGCTACTAGTTCCGCCGGAGTTTGAATAAAACGCAGAAGGGCAGGCAGCACCAGAAAGCCCAAAAGGCCGCAGCACAGGGAAACACAAAGCCCCAATCGCAGCGAGAGCGCATGCTCGCGCCGAAAGGAATCCAGATCTTTGGCACCGTAAAATTGTGAAAACAGCACCGAAATGCCTGTGCAGGCCCCGGTGATCATAAAAAGAAACAGATTCATCACGCTGCCTGCCACGCCCACGGCGGCAAACTCGGCGCTGCCTGCAAAGCGGCCCAAAATCAGCGCATCCACCGTGTTATAAAGCTGCTGCAGAATATTGCCCATGATCAGCGGCGCAGCCAGCCGAACCATATGCGCCGGAATGCTGCCGGTGGTCAGATCGCGTATTTTTGCCATGAATGCTCCCCCAAAAATCAAAGTTTGATTTTATTATACTGTTGTGGTATGCTTTGCGTAAAGCGAAAATATAGAACAGTATCCTTGCAAAAAACGCAAGGATAAACACAAGACGGAGAGAAACTATGGAACTGGAAAAATACCGGGCGCTCGTATGCGCCATAGAGCTTGGCAGCTTTTCGGCAGCTGCCGAAAAGTTGGGCTATACGCCGTCGGGCATGAGCCGTGCCATTGCAAGCCTTGAGCAGGAATGCGGCTTTGCGCTTTTGCAGCGTGAGCATGGCGGCGTGCGCCCCACCGAGGCCTGTCTGCAGCTGCTGCCGGCGATCCGGGCGCTTTTGCGCAGCGGTGAAAGCTGTGCACAGCTGGCCGCACAGATCCGCGGGCTGGATGTGGGCACCGTTGTCATCGGCACGGCCTACAGTGCCTATTACGGCTGGCTGGCTGGTGTGATCGGTGAATTTCATGCGCGCTACCCGGGTATACAGGTGCAGATCCACAGCGGTTACAGCAGCGAGCTGGCGCGCCAGCTGCACGCTAAAATGCTGGACTTGTGCATCATCAGCCAGCGCGAGGGCGAGCATGCCTGGCTGCCGATATGCCGCGATGAAATGATGGCCTGGGTTCCCGCCGGGCACAGGCTGGCGACCCTGCCTGCCCTGCCCATGGAAGCATTTGCAGAGCAGCCGTATATTGAAACTTATCAGGATAAGGATATTGATAATGCCCGTATTTTTGCAAAGTGTGGCATTGTGCCCAATCTCAAGTTTTCTACAATGGACAGCTTTGCCACATATTCTATGGTGGAGGCGGGGCTTGGCATTGCGCTGAACAACAGCCTCAACGGCCGGGCCTGGGCCGGAAAAGTAAAGCGTATGCCGCTATCGCCGCCGCAGCTCGTAGAGATCGGCATAGCCAGCGCCCAAAGCCCGGCCCCCGCAGCGCAGAAATTTTTAGAGTTCGCGGCCCGGCGGCTGCCCACAAATATATAAAATAAGAGCAGCCCGAAGCCACATTGCAGGCTTCGGGCTGCTCTTATTGGAGTACCCCCAAAAACACTACAGTTGATATTCGGAAAAATGCTCTTGGCAGAAATCCTTGAATTTTTGTGCGGCCGCAGAAAGCACTTCATTGTTGCGCCAGCTTAAAATCACCGATACATGCATGCTGCTTGGCGGATAATCA
>CAVGKH010000150.1:0-4695 GCA_963629755.1 Gemmiger sp. | reverse complement strand
GGCAGCACACCGCAGGCAAAGCTGACGATAAAGCTCAACAGCACCAGCCCGGCCACCACGCGGTTCTGCCGCGCAGGGGGAATGATAATGGCCAAAAACATACCGTAAAGCGCTACGCTCAGCGCGCTTACTACGCGCAGCGGCAGGGCGTTGCCGGCCATAATGCCCAGCGCCGTACCGATCGACCAGGCGGGGGCGGCCAGCAAAATAGCGCCGTAAGTATAATATGGATTCAAAAATCCGGGGCGCGCAATGGTAATGCCGAACAGTTCGTCCGTTACATCATAGCCGATCAGCAGGCGGTGAAAAAACGGCGTGCCAGGGGCAAAGCGCTGCGCAAGAGCACAGCTCATCAGCAGATAGCGCGCATTGGCGATCAGCGTGATAATGGTGACCTCAGCCAGCGTGGCCCCGCTGGCGATCAGAGAAAAGGCAGCATATTCCCCGGCCGAGGCATTGTTTAAAAGGCTTGCCCAAAAGCCCTGAAGGGGGGTAAAACCGGCATGGCGTGCGGCGATGCCCAGTGAAAATGAAACGGCAAAATAGCCTAAAGCAATGGGCAGGCCGTCGCGCATACCCGCGGCAAACACCCGGCGGCTGAATGCCCAGGCCGTGGCTTCACCGCGCAAAGAAGCGCTGTGCTGTGAATTCATAATAAACCATCCATCCTTTTTCTTTTTCGGGCGGCGCCCGCCCTGCTTTTTACACCAGTTTACATTATAACGCGCAAACCGAGAATAAAAAACCCCAAAAATAAAAAAGCCCCGAGAGAAAATCTGATAAATGGAGAACTGGAATACAAAAAAGAGACAGTTTGATACATGATGAAGCAGTTTTTGATACGGCATAAACAAGAAAAGCAAAAATAGGAATCTAAAACAAAGTGTAGCAGAAAAATATTTTTCCATAAATATATATCGAATATAAGAGAAAAAACGGGAATTTTCATAAAAATATTTATGAAATCAAAAAAGTTGGCACAAAACTTGCTCTATATATTAGGCAGAAGTACTTCCCAAAACAGGAAAAGACAATATTTAAAAGAGAAGGAGAAAAACATGAGCGCTACAAATGAAAAGAAAAAAAGCATATTTGAAATAGCCAACAAAAACTTTGTAATGCTGTTTATTGCGTACACAGTAATTTGCATTGCTCATTCCATGACACAGGCCACTGCCAGCGCCGGTTGGAAGAGTATGGGCATGGATATGAGTATCATTGGCCTAATCAGTGGTATTCAGGGATGGGCAGCTTTTATTATCCGTCCATTCTCAGCGCCTATAGTAGACAGAGGCAATAAAAAGATAGAGAAGATGCCAAAGAGGGGGTACAAGAGCAGCTTGAAAATCCGCAGAAGCAGAATGCTGAAACGCTGACCGAGCATTTACTTTGGCAGCTTTTACCTGGCTGTGGCGGAAATCAGGAAAAGGAAATTATAAATTATCTCATTTATTCCCTAGATGAGCGTGGTTATTTGGATTTACCCGATGGAGAACTCCAGAAAAAATTTGCTCTGTCGGATGAACGGGCACAAGGCTGTATACAGCATCTACAGTCGGCAGACCCAGCGGGAGTAGGAGCAAGAAATTTACAGGAATGTCTGATATTGCAATTAAAGCGCAGTAATGATCCCAGAGCACTCATAGCCCGCAGAGTAGTGGAAAACGGATTAGATGAGGTAGCTAAAAATCATATTTCGCAATTGCTAAAAAACTAAAGATTACACAGCAGCAGGCAGAAGAAAGCTGTAGATTGATCAGAAGCCTGAATCCAAGACCTGCGGGAGGCTTTGCAGGCAAGGCATTGCCGGTATTTATTGAACCGGAGATTCTTGTGAAAACAGAAACAACAGAAACTGAAGTGATTTTACAGGAAAATGTTTATTCAGAAGTACAATTGAATCAGAGCTATCTGCATTTGCTCGCACAGGATACCTCTCAGGAAACAAAGCACTATATTGAAGAAAAGCTGCAAAAAGCACAGTGGCTGCAGCAATGTATAACTCAGCGCAAAACGACAATTTTACGCGTTGTGCAGGAGGTCGTAAAAAGGCAGGAAGCATTTTTTATATATGGTCCAAAGGAACTAAAGGCACTGCGCATGGCGGATGTGGCAAAAACATTGCAGATTCATGAATCTACGGTCAGCAGGGCTGTTTATGGAAAGTATATTCAATGCCGATGGGGTACATATGCGCTTCGCAGTTTTTTTGTCCGTGCAATTCCGGGAAATCAGCAAGAACAAAATGCACAACGCATACAGCAGACAATGAAAGAAATTGTAAATGCTGAAAATAAAACACAGCCATTGAGCGACCAGAAAATAGCGGATGCATTGCTAGAAAAAGGATACAATATATCCCGCAGAACAGTAGCTAAATATCGGAACATACTGGAAATTCCGGATGCTGCCGGTCGAAAGTGGCAAAAATAAACCTTGGGGCAGATTTGCATTGTGCAGATCTGCCCCAAGGTATTTATATATTTTTACAGCCCCTTTGTAGAAAGTGCGCGCACGGCGTTGAGCACGGCGAGCACCATTACGCCTACATCGGCAAAAATGGCTACCCACATGTTGGCAATGCCCAAAGCGCCCAGCACAAGGCATACAGCTTTGACCGCCAAGGCAAAAACGATGTTCTGGTACACGATCGCCAGCGTGCGGCGGCTGATCTTCATGGCCGTGGCAATGCGGGCGGGGTCATCGTCCATCAGCACGATGTCGGCGGCTTCAATGGCAGCATCGCTGCCCAGCGCGCCCATGGCAATGCCGATATCCGCACGCGAAAGTACAGGGGCATCGTTGATGCCGTCGCCCACAAAGGCCAGCAGGTCACCGCCTGTGCTGGCAGCCAGCAGTTTTTCTACGCGGTCTACCTTATCGCCGGGCAGCAGCTCGGCATGGTATTCATCGAGCCCCAGTTCGCTGGCTACATTCTGCGCTACGGCGGCAGAGTCACCGGTGAGCATCACGGTCTTCTTTACGCCGCTTTCTTTCAGGCTCTGAATGGCCTTTTTGGCGGTGGGCTTCAGCTTGTCGCTGATGAGCACATAGCCGATATACTTGCCGTCCTGCGCAATATGCACCACCGTGCCGGGGGCGCTCGGCGAATCAAAGGCAATACCCAGCTTTTCCATCAGGCGGGCGTTGCCGGCAGCCACGCGGCGGCCGTCTACTACGGCGGTAAGGCCGTGGCCGCCCAGCTCGTTCACATCGCTTACGCGGCTCTGCTCAATGGCCTTGCCGTAGGCCTTGCGCAGGCTCTGGCTGATGGGGTGGTTGGAATAGCTTTCAGCCAGAGCGGCTGTTTCCAAAAGCTCGGCCTCGGTGCAGCCTACGGGGTGCAGGCTGGTTACTTCAAATACGCCCTGGGTGAGCGTGCCGGTTTTATCAAATACAATGGTTCTGGTTTTGGCCAAGGCCTCCAGGTAGTTGCTGCCCTTTACCAAAATGCCCATGCGGCTGGCGCCGCCAATGCCGCCGAAAAACGAAAGAGGAATACTGATCACAAGTGCGCACGGGCAGCTGATGACCAGGAAGGTGAGCGCACGGAAGATCCAGTTGCCCCAGGCGGCGGCATTGCCCATGGCCAGATTGACCACCGGCGGGACCACGGCCAGCGCCAGAGCGCCGTAGCACACGGCAGGGGTGTAGTAACGGGCAAACTTGGTGATAAAGTTTTCAGCCTTGGCCTTTTTCATGCTGCTGTTTTCCACAAGGTCCAGAATGCGGGCCACAGTGGATTCGCCAAATTCCTTGGTGGTTTTGATGTGTAAAAGGCCGGTCATGTTTACGCAGCCGCTGATCACTTCCTGCCCGGCGCGTACCTCGCGCGGCAGGCTCTCACCGGTCAGGGCGCTGGTGTTCAGCGTGCTCTCGCCCTCGGTCACTACGCCGTCAATGGGCACACGCTCGCCGGGCTGCACTACGATGATGCTGCCCACAGGCACTTCATCGGGGTCTACCTGCTCAAGCTGACCGTCCTTTTCGATATTGGCGTAGTCGGGGCGGATATCCATCAGATCACTGATGTTTTTGCGGCTTTTGCCCACAGCATAACTTTGAAACAGCTCACCGATCTGGTAAAACAGCATAACGGCGCAGCCCTCGGCATAATCGCCAAGTGCCATAGCGCCCACAGTGGCAACGGCCATCAAAAAGTTTTCGTCAAATACCTGACGGTTCTGAATGCCCTTGAGGGCCTTTTTCAGAATGTCGTGCCCTACGATAAAATAAGGCACCAGATAGAGCGCCAGCTGCAAAAGGCCCGTTACGGGCACAAAGTGCAGAATGGCTACCATCGGCAGCGAGATCAGAATGCGGGTGAGCAGCTTTTTCTGTTTTTTGTTCATAAGATGCTCCTTTTAAGAGGATAAAAAATGAAAAAAGAAGAAACAAAAACCGGTGCAGAGATCTTATGCAAAGAATCTCTGCTGCCCGGCTTTTGAAAAATCAAGTTGTAAAAAAGCTTTGTGCGATCACAGATAGATCTCGCAGTCGTCCTCTACCTTTTTGCAGTTTTTCAGCACATCCTGCATAACGGCCTTGGGGTCGGCACCCTCGGCAAAGGTCACGCTCATCTTCTGGGTCATGAAGCTTACGGTAGCTTCAGCCACACCCTGGGTATCGCGGGCAGCCTGCTCCATTTTGTTTGCGCAGTTTGCGCAGTCAACTTCGATCTTATAGGTCTTTTTC
>CAVGKH010000149.1:0-4779 GCA_963629755.1 Gemmiger sp. | reverse complement strand
AGTCTGCACACAAATCTCTCAATGGGGAGTAAGGCTATGAATGTCTTTGTTTTTTCCAATTTATACAAAGATCATGGCCTTGTGGTAACAAAGCGGGCTGCTCAGGCTTTAATGCGGCGAGGTGCCAATGTGATCTTGCTGCGGGAGTGTTATGCGCTTTGCAAGCTTCCGGGGGTCGCGTATTTATCGCAGGAAGAAGCTTTTCAAAAGGCCGATCTTGTGGTATCTGTAGGCGGTGACGGTACTTTGCTGCACGCCGGAAAAGAATGTATTCGTTATGATCTGCCTATTTTGGGCATCAATGCCGGGCGGCTTGGATTTTTGGCGACCTGTGAGGTAGACGAGCTTTCTCAAAAGATCGTACAGATCATGGACGGCAATTATGAGCTGGACGAACGCCAAATGCTGAACTGCCATACACAGGGCAGTGTAAGTTGGCATGCCACCGCTTTGAATGATGTGGTAGTATACGCTGAAAACCGTCTGCAGACAGCGGATTTTTCCATACACTGTGATGGAATACTCGTAAACCGATTCAGCAGCGATGGCGTGATCATTGCAACGCCTACAGGTTCTACGGCGTATTCTCTTTCTGCCGGTGGGCCCATAATGGATGCACATATTGCCGGTTTTGTAGTAACCCCGATTTGTGCGCACAGCCTGAAAAGCCCTGCTATGGTGTTTTCGGCTGATCGTAAGCTTACAGTCAGTGCGGTGCCGCGCTTTGGTGATACCGTATATGTAAGCAGCGATGGCTCTGAGAAATGCGCCCTTGCTGCCGACAGCACAGTGGAAATAGCACTATCCAATAAAAAGCTAAAATTGGTTTCGCTCAGCCCCGCAGAACAGTTTGAGGCAATCGATAAAAAATTGATGGGCAGGTAACAGTATGAAAAAAGACCGACATCAGGCAATACTTTCTTTGATTCAGAAATACCGGATCGATAAACAGGAAGACCTTTTATCTTATTTAAGGCAGGAAGGCTTTCAGGTAACACAGGCAACAGTTTCGCGGGACATTCGTGAATTGCAGCTGACAAAAGCAGCCGATGCAAGCGGAAGATATCGGTATGTTGCAGCAGGCGGAACGGGGAAAAATACCCGCTCAGTGTCTAAATTTGAAACGATTTTCCGTGAGTCTGTTTTTTCAGTGGATTCTGCAGGCCATATGGTTTTGGTCAAGTGTTTTTCCGGCATGGCAAACGCTGCCTGCGAAATGTTTGATTCTATGCACTGGGAAAATGTAGTCGGTACACTTTCTGGTGATGATACCTTCTTTATTTTGATGAGGACCGAGGAAGCTGCTGCCGCAATCAGTCAGGAACTCAGCAATTACTACGAAAAGAAATAAACGCGCAGGAGGGCTTTATGCTGTCTGCTTTAAAAATTGAAAATGTTGCGGTAATTGAAAAGGCACAGGTTTTATTCGGTACAGGCTTAAATGTGCTAACCGGTGAGACCGGTGCAGGCAAATCAATTTTGATCGATTCTATCAATGCGATTTTGGGCAACCGTGTATCGAGGGATCTTGTGCGTTCCGGGGCCAAAAAGGCCTGCATTTGGGCTACATTTGAGAATATTCCGCAAAGTGCAAAAGCACGCCTTGCACAGGCAGGCTATGAAGCAGAAGATGACTTACTTTTGTATAGAGAGATCAGCGCGGAAGGAAAAGGAGCCTGCCGTATCAACGGTATGCCGGCAACAGCCTCTGTAATGCGAGAAGTTGGGCAGGAGCTTATCACGATACACGGCCAGCATGACAGCCAAAGCCTGATGAATCCGGCAAAGCATTTATCTATGCTGGATGCCTATGCACAAAACCAAAAGGAGCTGACGGCTTATTATACCGCCTACCGAAAGCTGATAAAAGTCAAGCGTGAAATGGAAGCTCTTGCCGTAGATGAGGCTGAGAAAAAGCGGCGAATCGATTTATTGCAGGCAAAGATTGAAGAAATCGATACAGCGCATTTGCAGCAGGGCGAAGAAGAAGCGCTGCTAGCAAGAAAACGGGTGATCTCACACGCGCAGGGCATTTTGGATTCGCTCACGATGGCGCGAGATTCCTTGAATGGCCAAAATGATGAGTTGGGAGCTGCCGACCTTTTGGGCCAAGCCGCAACAGCACTGCAAAATGCGGCAGAATTAGATGCTTCTCTGCATGCAAATGCAGATCAGTTAAACGAAATATATTATGTTGCGCGTGATCTGGCAACGGAACTTTCTGATAAACTGGATTCTTATCAATTTGATCCTGGTGAACTGAATGCAATCGAAGAACGACTGAATTTGATTGCAACATTAAAAAAGAAATACGGTGCAACCGAAGAGGAAGTTTTGCAGGCAGCAGAGCATGCCAAAACAGAACTGGAAAATCTGGAATGTGCAGACCAAAAGCTGGAAGAGATGAACCGTGAGCTGCACCAGCTTTACTTCAGCGCAAGAGAGTTGGCAAAGGCACTCACCAAAACAAGACTCAGGGCTTTTGAATCAATGAATCATGACATTGCCGATGCACTGGCTTTTTTGAATATGCCCGGCATACGCTTTGTGCTGAATCACTCCACAGGGCCGCTCACCAGCCATGGGCAGGATAGTGTGGAATTTTATATATCCACAAACCCCGGTGAGGAGCCCAAGCCTTTGTCTAAGGTGGCTTCAGGAGGAGAACTAAGCCGTATTGTGCTGGCAATCAAGAGCGCTATGGCTGATAAGGATGATATCCCTACGCTGATCTATGACGAGATCGATACCGGTGTATCTGGTTCAGCTGCCGGACGCATTGGGGAACTGCTGAAACGAACTTCCACCGGCAGGCAGATTTTGTGCATCACACATACGGCGCAGATCGCGGCATTTGCCGACCGGCACCTGCTGATTCAGAAAAAGGTAGAGCAAGGCAGAACCTTTACAGAAATTGAACCGCTGGATGAAAACGGCCGTATCCATGCGCTGGCCAAAATTATTTCGGGCGATCATATTACAGCGCTCAGCCTTGCCAATGCAAAAGAGATGATTGAAACAGCGAGGGCTTGACAATTTTTAAAACTGCTGTTACAATCTAACATGTTGTTAGTTATAACACTTTAAATGCAGTGATGGGAATTTTAGTAAGCCTGCGATCATCACAGTGTAGAGAGCCTCTGCTTGGTGAAAAGAGGACTGTGCCGCAAAGCTGAATTACATCCCGGAGCAGCGGGCTGAAAGTAGAATATATCAGAATCGAATGCAATCGGACTTATTACACTTAGGCTTGGCCGCGTGCGCGCGTTACAGCGCAGCAGTGTGAAAACGCACTGCGTGAGGCTTTATTTGCGAAAATAAAGCAAACCAGAGGTGGTACCGCGATTTTACTCGCCCTCTGTCGGATTTTACATTCGGCAGAGGGCGCTTTGTTTCTTTGCCGCCAATTCTCAGGAGGAAAAAACAATGGAAATTTATGACGAACTGGTAGCCCGAGGCCTGATTGCACAGGTAACGGACGAAAAAGAAATTCGAGAGCTTGTGAATAACGGCAAGGCCACATTTTATATTGGCTTTGACCCCACAGCTGACAGCCTGCATGTGGGCCATTTTATGGCGCTTTGCTTGATGAAGCGCCTGCAGATGGCAGGCAACCGCCCTGTGGTTTTGATCGGCGGCGGCACTGGTTATGTCGGTGACCCCAGCGGCCGCACGGATATGCGCAGCATGATGACACCGGAAACGATTCAGCGCAACTGTGACTGCTTTAAAAAGCAGATGGAGTGCTTTATTGAGTTTGGTGAAGATAAGGCTATCATGGTCAACAATGCCGATTGGCTGTTGAAGCTGAACTATGTGGATGTTCTGCGAGAGGTGGGCCCCTGCTTTAGCGTAAACAACATGCTACGTGCTGAATGCTATAAGCAGCGCATGGAAAAGGGCTTGAGCTTTTTGGAGTTCAACTACATGATCATGCAGAGCTACGATTTCTATCATCTGTACCAGCATTACGGCTGCAACATGCAGTTTGGCGGTGACGATCAATGGAGCAACATGCTGGGCGGCACAGAGCTGATTCGTAAGAAACTGGGCAAGGATGCCTACGCTATGACCATTACGCTGCTGCTGAACAGCGAGGGTAAGAAAATGGGCAAAACTGCCAATGGTGCCGTTTGGCTCGACCCCAAAAAGACCAGCCCCTTTGAATTTTATCAGTACTGGCGCAATGTTGGCGACCAGGATGTGCTCAAATGCATTCGTATGCTGACCTTCCTGCCTTTGGAGCAAATTGATGAGATGGATTCCTGGCAGGGCGAGCAGCTCAATAAGGCAAAAGAGATTCTTGCCTTTGAACTGACCAGCCTGGTGCATGGTGAGGAAGAAGCCGCCAAGGCACAGGAAACTGCTAGAAACCTGTTCAGCGGCGCTGTGGATAGTGAGCATATGCCCAGCACGCAGCTTAGCGTTGACCAGCTGCAGGATGGCCAGATCGGCCTGCTGACAGTGCTTTCTGCAGCAAAGTTGGTAGGCAGCAACCGTGAGGCACGCCAGCTGATCCAGCAGGGCGGTATTATGGTGGACGGCACAAAAGTTACCGATCCGGCGCTGCGACTGACCGAAGAAGCCTTAAAGAAGGGCGTTATCATCAAAAAAGGCAAAAAGATCTATCATAAAGTAACACTGTAAGTAACACAGTAAAAAATAACCGGTAAAAGCACTTTGAAAGTGACTTTTGCCGGTTATTTTTTGCTCAAAACAAAAATGGCGCATTGTAAAATGAAGTTGCGCATTTAGACAAATAAAAAGGTCCATAGCGAG
>CAVGKH010000148.1:2031-4882 GCA_963629755.1 Gemmiger sp. | reverse complement strand
CATTCGCCAGTATGTCGAAGGTGACGCCTCGGTAAAGGGCATCTGGTGCGTGCCGGTTTACAGCAACCCTGACGGCTACATTTACAGCGATGAAACCGTGCGCCGCCTGGCAGAAATGAAAACTGCCGCCCCTGATTTCAAGATCATCTGGGACGATGCCTACTGCGTGCATCACCTGACCGATGAAATCATCGAGATTCCCAATATTTTGGACGAGTGCAAAAAGGCCGGCAACTCCGAGCGCCCGCTGATGTTCTGCTCTACCAGCAAGATCACCTATCCCGGTGCAGGCGTAGCCGCTGTGGCTGCCAGCAAGCGCAATATCCAGCATATCGTAACCAATATGAAGCCCATGATCATCAGCTTCGATAAGCTGAACCAGCTGCGCCATGTGCGCTATTTAAAGAATAAGCAGGGCGTTCTGGCACATATGAAAAAGCATCGCGCCATTCTGGCCCCCAAGTTCCATATGGTGCTGGAGCACTTTGAAAATGAGCTTACCCCCTGCGGCAACATTGCCCATTGGACAAATCCCAAGGGCGGTTATTTCATCAGCCTGTATGTCATGCCCGGCACGGCAAAACGCACTGCCTGGCTCTGCCGCGATGCAGGCTTGATCCTCACCGGTGCAGGCGCATCGTTCCCGTATCAGCTCGACCCGCAGGATACCCATCTGCGCATTGCGCCTACCTATCCCTCGCTGGACGATCTGAAAACCGCTTCTGAGCTGCTGTGTGTGGCAGTTCGTCTGGCCGCAGCAGAAAAGCTGCTGCAGCAAAAAGGTCTTAACGCGGTGTAAGCCGTGTGTCCCCGCGCAGCGGGGAATAAGGTCTGGCTGTACGGGGGGCATTTCGCCCCGGCGCGGTCAGGCCGAAATACATTGGAGGTTCCGTTTTCATGAAAAAAAGAGCAAAGGCATGGCAGTTCGTAGTTGTCGCTTTGCTGATCCTGGCGTTTTCATTCAGCGCTTTCTTCGGCTTTAAGCGTCAGTACGGCGATACTGTTACCACTTACATCAAGGGCGCTGAAGATATTCGCTTTGGCATCGACATTAAGGGCGGCGTAGATGTCACCTTTATGCCGGCCGACGGCGTGGAAGCTACTGATGAACAGATGGATGCCGCAAAAACCGTTATCGAAGACCGACTGGTTCGCTTGAACATCACGGATAACGAAGTGTATGTGGATTATAACAAAGACCGCATCATCGTTCGCTTCCCGTGGCAGGAGGGCGAAGCCGACTTTAACCCCGAGGCTGCTATTGACGAGATCGGCACCACCGCGCACATGGTGTTCCGCAAGGGCACTGCTGCCGATGGTGAAGAGATCCTGGAAGGCAAAGATGTAGCTTCGGCTGTGGTCGGCTATACCCAAACCTCGCAGACCAGTACCGCACAGTATGTGGTCAGCCTTGAGCTGAATGCCAGCGGCAAGCAGGCCTTTGCCGATGCCACCACCGAGGCTTATAACAACGGTACGCCTATCAGCATTTGGCTGGACGATGAGTGCATCAGCACAGCCAATGTCAACGAGCCTATCACCGATGGCAAGGCACAGATCAGCGGCAGCTTTACGCAGGAAAGCGCATCGACCCTGGCAAACCAGATCAACTCGGGCGCACTGCCGTTTGCTCTTTCTGCAGAAAGCTACAGCACCATCAGCCCCAACCTGGGCACAAACAGCCTGGAGGCTATGGTCAAGGCCGGTGTGATTGCCTTTGTGCTGATTGCGCTGTTCATGATCCTGATCTACCGTCTGCCGGGCTTTATTGCAGCTATTGCACTGCTGGGCCAGGTGGCAGCTACGCTGGCCTTTGTATCCGGTTATTTTGCCGTGTTCAACAGCTTTACCTTAACGCTGCCCGGTATTGCCGGTTTGATCTTGGCCATCGGCATTGGCGTGGATGCCAATGTTATCACGGCAGAGCGCATTAAAGAAGAGCTTAACAGCGGCAAAACGCTGGACGGCGCTCTGCGCAGCGGCTTCAGCCGCGGTTTGGCCCCTATTATTGACGGCAATGTGACTATTGTGATCGTGGCCGTTGTGCTGATGGGTTCGTTTGGCCCCACCGACAGCTTCTTTGCGAAGCTTCTTAAGCCTTTGTTCTTCGCATTTGGCCCCTCTACGGCCGGCACGATTTACTCGTTTGGCTACACACTGCTTACCGGTGTGCTGCTTAACTTTGTGTTCGGCGTGTTCTTTGCCCGCGTTATGCTGCGCGGCGCTTCGGCCATTAAGGCCCTGCGCGACCCTTGGCTTTACGGCGGCGTAAAAGAACCCAAGGCTCCCGCTATGCACAACTTTGTTGGCAAACGCAAGATCTTCTTCGGCATCTCTGCCTGCGTGATCGCAGTAGTCTTGGTCAGCTCTGTAGTGCGCGGTGTGAACATGGATGTTCAGTTCAAGGGCGGCTGCCTGATCACCATGAGCTATGAGGGTGAGCCCGATATGGCCGCGGTAGAAAGCAGCATTTCTGAAAGCCTGGGCACCAATGCTACCTACCAGACCGGCAGCAATGTAGCCACCGGCGAGAATACGCTTACCGTTACCCTCGCAGGTGAGCAGACACTGACCACCGAAGAAGTATCGGATATGGTTGCCGCGCTGAATGAAAGCTATGGTGAATACAATTTCCAAGAGCTTTCGATGAGCAATGTCAACCCCACCATCGGCAATGAGTTCCTGGCCAAGAGCCTGGTAGCTGTGGCGGCTGCTTTGGTGCTGATCTTGGCTTACATCGCATTCCGTTTCCGCAATATCGGTGGCTTGGTAGGCGGTGTATCCTCGATCGCCGCATTGGCAAACGATCTGTTGGTGGTATTTGGCACTTTTGTGATCTGGGGTGTAGCAC
>CAVGKH010000148.1:0-2021 GCA_963629755.1 Gemmiger sp. | reverse complement strand
GTTGCTCACGATTTTGGGCTACTCTATCAACGATACCGTTGTTGTGTATGACCGTATCCGCGAAAACCGCACACTCTTCCCCAAAATGGCAACAGGCGAGCTCGTGAACCTGAGCGTAAACCAGAGCCTGCGCCGCACAATCAACACCACGGTGACAACGGTCATGGCGCTGGCAGTGATCACGATCATCTCGTTCCTGTACGGGCTGGACAGCATTACCACCTTTACTCTGCCTTTGATGATGGGCATGGTCTCGGGTGTGGTTACCTCACTGTTCCTGGCTACCTCGATCTATACCGTTTGGGAAAGCAAAAAAAGCAAGGCTGCAAAATAAAGCTTCTGCTGCCTGAACCATAAACCACCCACGGGGGATCGGGCATAGCGTCCGATCCCCCTATGCTGATTTTTATGAGGTATTACTATGAAATGCCCTTTCTGCGGGGAAGTTGATTCCAAGGTGATCGACTCACGCCCCACCGAGGACGGTGAAAAAATTCGCCGCCGCCGTGAATGCCTGAAATGCAAAAAGCGTTTTACTACCTATGAAATAGTGGAGACTGTGCCGATCATGGTGGTGAAAAAAGATAAGTCTCGCCAGGCGTTCGACCGGCAAAAGCTGTTGAGCGGCATGCTGCGCGCCTGCGAAAAACGGCAGGTGAGCTACCAGACACTAGAGGCCGCGGTAGACAATATCGAGCAGCAGCTTATGAATTCGTATGACCGTGAGGTCACCAGTATGCAGATCGGTGAGCTGGCTATGGCAGAACTGAAAAAGATTGACGATGTCGCCTATGTGCGTTTTGCATCGGTTTACCGCCAGTTCAGCGATATCAATACCTTCATGGACGAATTGAAAGAAATGCTGGGAAGCCGCTCAAAGAATGCTAAAAAATGACCGGCGCAAAACACAAAGTCTGTTTTAAGCGCCTGTGCTGCATAATAATACTCATTAGGGCTGTCCGCTGTGTTATAGGCGGGCAGCCCTTTTGTGCTTTTCTGCAGATCATCGACAATTTCATTCCGCACAAAAAATTGCAGAAATAGGCTGTTGTCGTTGCATAGAGTATCCAGTTCTTCCAGGTGCCGGGCACACTGCTCAAAATTTCCCAGGGAATAAGCATGTTCGGCCATGTCCAGCAGCTGTAGGGCATTAGAGGTAAACATATCTGCGTATATAAAGTGGCTGCCACTGTGATGACTGCCATAACGATAAGCAGAATAGCGGCTCCATAAATTCGTTTCATACATTTTCTCCTTTCCCGGTGCGAATAGGCACAAGCTGCACATCATGGCCGTTTCCCAATACCAGAAGCAGCGGCGACTGCAGCGTGCAGCCATGATCAGCCAGCTTTTGTGAGAGTCACTGCCGGTCAATACCAAAATAGTGCAGATTATCTTCGATCACACAGCCGTCTACCAGAAGCGGCAGATGAAACTGCTTTTCCTGCTTGGGCAAAACGCTCAAAGAGCCGTCTGTTTCTACGATCGCGAGGGCAGCTTCGGTAGGCGAAAATATTCCCTGGCCGCGCAGGGCCTTTAACAGGTCGTTGATGGTAAGGCGCATTTTTCGCAAATTGCCCTGCTCGATTTTACCGTTTTGTATCACCGAGATCGACTTGCCGGAAATAAAACGGTCATTCAGCAGGCTTTAAGGGACGGCGGCGCAACACGGGGCGAAGCGGAAATGCTCACCGATAATTTTAGCCATGAGCGCATTTCTTTGGGCAAACAGACCGAAAGAGCGAATCAAATCATCAATGAGGTTGGTATTCCGTCGCTCGTTGATGAATACTCGGACATTGTTTCAAAGGGTGAAATGCTGAATGACGAACAGTCGGACACGGCTGTTGTTGCCATTGAGCAGCTGCAAAAGAGCAGGGCCGTAAGATCTATGGCCTGCTGGTATCCAAGCCACAGACTCTGTACATCAAGCGTGTGGAGGTAACGGGGTAATGTACGCCGGATACACCGCTTATCTGAATCATGGCAGCACCATGAGCGAAGAGCAATACCTTGTGTAC
>CAVGKH010000147.1:0-4884 GCA_963629755.1 Gemmiger sp. | reverse complement strand
CGTACTCTGTGGGCGAGGCACGTGCACCCCGCAGCCCCGGCCGCCGCGAGATCGGCCACGGCGCACTGGCAGAGCGCGCTCTGATCCCCGTGCTGCCCGATCTGGCAGAGTTCCCCTACACCATTCGTGCCGTTTCTGAGGTGCTTTCTTCCAACGGCTCTACCAGCCAGGCCTCTATCTGCGGCAGCACGCTGGCTCTAATGGATGCTGGTGTGCCCATCAAGGCACCCGTGGCAGGTATTTCCTGCGGCTTGATCACCGAGGGCGACCCCGGCAAGGGCGGCCGCTGGATGACCATGCTGGATATTCAGGGCGTGGAAGACTTCCACGGCGACATGGACTTTAAGGTGGGCGGCACCCGCAAGGGCATTACCGCTATCCAGATGGACATCAAGATCGACGGCCTGACCTATGACATCATTGCCGAAGCACTTGAAAAGTGCCGCAAGGGTCGCCTGTATATTCTGGATGAGATCATCAAGCCCGCTATTGCAGAGCCTCGCACTGAGCTGAGCAAGTATGCTCCCAAGATGTTCAGCATGATGATCCCCACCGACAAGATTAAGGATGTGATCGGCAAGGGCGGCAAGGTGATCCAGGATATCTGCGCCAACTGCAACTGCAAGATCGATGTAGAAGAGGACGGCCATGTGTTCGTTTCTGCTGTTGACCAGGAGGACGCGAAGCGCGCCATCTTTACCATCAAGACGATCGTGGAAGATCCCGAAGTGGGAGCAATCTACAAGGGCCGCGTGACTCGCCTGATGAACTTCGGCGCATTTGTTGAAATCGCTCCGGGCAAAGAGGGTCTGGTGCATATCTCCAAGCTGGATACCAAGCGCGTGGAGCACGTGGAAGATGTTGTGGCTGTGGGCGATGAGCTGATCGTTATGGTCACGGAGATCGACCAACAGGGCCGCATCAACCTGAGCCGCCGTGATGCCTTGGCAGCCATTGAGGCAAAGAAAAAGGCCGAGGCCGCCCAGCAGTAATACGGGCAAAAGCCTGAGATAAATAAAAATGGATTCCCGCCGGTTTGTGCCAATGTGTGCAAATCGGCGGGGATTTTTTTTGCAGGCAAAAGAGTACCGGCAAAATGGAAAAAGCGACGGGAAACAGGGGAATACAGGCACTTTTTAGCTGAAAAAAGAAAAGCAGAAAGGATAAAATTCTACACATTGCACAAAGAATGCTTTGATAATTTGGTACTCGAAAAACGAGATTTTTTTCACAAAGTGTTTGAAATTCCGCAAAAGTATAGTATTATTTTTGTATGAAATGTATAAGCGCTTGCCAAAGCAAGTGTGAAAGGGGAGTTAATCGTTGAATTACGAGAGCAAAAATATCCGCAATATCCTGTTGGCCGGTCATGCCGGCAGCGGTAAGACCACCCTTGCAGAAGCACTGCTGTACTCCACCGGTGCACTGGAGCGCATGGGCCGCGTAGAGGATGGCACCACCGTCAGCGACTTTGACCCCGAGGAAGCCCGCCGTCTGGCATCGCTGAACCTGGCAGTGGTTCCCGTTGAGAGTGAGGGCTATAAATTTAACTTGATCGATACTCCGGGGCTGTTTGATTTTGAACTGGGCAAGAGCGAGGGTATCATGGCGGCCGAAAGTGTGCTGATCTGTGTTTCCGGCCGCAGCGGCGTGACCGTTGGCGCAGAAAAGGCGTATCATCTGGCAGTGAAAAACGGCAAGGCCAGCATGGTGTTTGTGGGCAAAATGGATCTGGAAAATGCCAACTTCAGCAAAATCCTGACGGATCTGAAAGTAAAGCTCGGCCCCACGATCTGCCCCTGCGTGGTTCCCGCCCGTCTGGACGATGGCACCCTGGTTTACATCAACCTGTTCAGCCAGAAGGCCTTTAAGTATGAGGGCGGCAAGCAGGTGCAGGTGGATGTGCCCGACATCGGCCACACCTACGCCGGTATGATCGAGGCTATGAGCGAGGCCATTGCCGAGACCGATGATGCATTGATGGAAAAATTCTTCGGCGGCGAACCCTTTACCACCGAAGAGATCGTAGAGGGCATGCGCAACGGTGTAAACAGCGGCAAAATCACCCCTGTGTTCTGCGGCAGTGCCGTGAACCAGCAGGCATTGGATATGCTGCTTTACAATATGCGTGTACTGCTGCCCAGCCCGGTATATGCAGGCAATGTGCTGGCAATCGATAAAGCGGGCGAGCCTGTAGAATTGGCTCCCGACAGCACCAAGCCCCTGGTTGCACGCGTATTCAAAACAGTAGCCGACCCATTTGTGGGCAAGCTGAGCTATATCAAAGTGGTTTCCGGCACATTGACTGCCGCTTCGGCCTTGGTGAATGGCCGCACGGGTGAGCCGGATAAAATGGGCAAGCTGATGTATATCAGCGGCAAAAAGCAGACGGACACCGATAAGGTGCCTGCAGGCGATATCTGCGCGGTATCCAAACTGGCAGCCCGCACGGGCGATACTCTGTGCGACCCGGCCTGTGTTGTGGAGTTGCCTGCCCCCAATCTGCCGCATCCCTGCTATAATATGGCAGTGAAAGTAGCCAAAAAGGGCGATGAGGGCAAGATCAGCAGCGGCCTGAGCCGCCTGGTAGAAGAAGACCCCACGCTCAGCTTCCGTCAGGACCCCGAAACAGCCGAGCAGATCCTTTCCGGCTTGGGCGAGCAGCACTTGGAGGTGGCTGTTTCCAAGCTAAAGAGCAAGTTTGGCGTAGAGGTCACACTTTCAAACCCGCGCATCGCTTATCGTGAATCGGTACGCAAAAAGTGCAAGGCACAGGGCCGCCACAAAAAGCAGACCGGCGGCCACGGCCAGTTTGGGGATGTGTGGATCGAGTTTGAGCCCTGCGACAGCGACGACCTGGTATTTGAAGAAAAGGTGTTTGGCGGCAGCGTGCCGAAAAACTACTTCCCGGCTGTAGAAAAGGGCTTGCGCCAGGCGGCCAAGAAGGGCGTTTTGGCCGGTTACCCTGTAGTGGGCCTTAAAGCCACCCTGCTGGACGGCAGCTATCACCCCGTGGACAGCTCGGAAATGGCCTTTATCATGGCGGCAAAGATCGCCTATAAAACGGCCATGCCCGAGGCAGGCCCCGTGCTGTTGGAGCCTGTAGGCTCTTTGAAGGTCATGGTGCCCGCCGAAAATACCGGCGACATTATGGGTGAAGTGACCAAGCGCCGCGGCCGTGTGCTGGGCATGAGCCCCGATGAGGACGGCGGCCAGATCGTGGAAGCCGAAGTGCCCACTGCCGAAATGCAGAGCTTTACAGCTTTCCTGCGCCAGCTTACTCAAGGCCGCGGCTCGTTCACCTTTGACTTTGTGCGCTATGAGACCCTGCCCTCGAACCTGGAAGCCAAGGTAATCGAAGAATCCCGCAAGCTGGGCAACATGGCAGAGGACGATGACTGAGCCTGCTTCGAGATTGATTGAGCCATTCTCCCGCATATCTTGTATATGCTGAACCGTTAACTTGCGGAAAGCCGCCCCGGCTGATAAAACCGGGGCGGCTTTCTGTAGGATTTTGGGGCTTTTTCGCGCCTGCAGGCGGCAAAAAACGGTTGACAGATTCGCAAAAACAGCATATACTATTAAAATTAAGGGCACTTATATGCCCTTTGCTTTTTGTCCGGATAGAAATTTGGTCTGCACTTGCTTAAAATAAACGAAAATAAGATGATTTTATGATAAGCAGCAGCTTTTCCGGCAATGAAAAACCATTTGGTATTTTAAGAAATATAGCATAAAAGGAGCAATTGAATCATGGCTGCTAAAGAAGTTGTTATGAGCCGCGAGGGCTTGGATAAGCTGAAGGCTGAGCTGGAAGAATTTAAAACCGTTCGCCGCGAAGAGGTAAAGGAAAAAATCAAGACTGCCCGCAGCTACGGTGACCTTTCGGAAAATGCCGAGTATGATGCCGCTAAGGAAGAGCAGGCTTATGTGGAAGCCCACATTGCCGATCTGGAAGGCCTGATCAAATCGGCCCGTGTGCTGGACGACAGCGATCTGAACACCAATGTGGTAAGCATTGGCCTTTCGGTAGAGGTTCTGGCTGAGGGTGACGACCCCGATGAGGCCGAGACCTATATGCTGACCGGCAGCACCGAAGCCGATGCGGATAACGGCCGCATCAGCGATGAAAGCCCCATGGGCAAGGCCCTGATCGGCAAGCATGCAGGCGATGTTGCTGAGGTGCAGCTGCCCAACGGCAACACGATGAATGTAAAGATCCTGCGCATTTTCCGCGCTTGATTTAGTTAAACACCGCTTGAAATATCCCTGCCGGTAACGGGGCGGGGCCGTCGATGAGAAGGAGCAAAAAACGATGGAAAATCAGAATAAGAAGAATCAGGCCGCTCCCGAGCAGGATATCAACCAGCTCATGGCGGTGCGCCGCGAAAAACTCAAGAACCTGCAGGAAGCAGGCAGCGACCCCTTTGCCCTGACCAAATACGAGCAGGATGCCTATTCGGTTGATCTGCAGGAAGAATATAAAGATCTGCCTGCTGAGACCGAGACCGAGCGCACGGTATCGCTGGCAGGCCGCATGATGAGCAAGCGCGTGATGGGCAAGGCCAGCTTTGCCCACCTGCGTGACGGCAAGGGCGATATTCAGATCTTTGCCCGCAAAGACATCATGGGTGAGGAAGCTTATACTGCCTTCAAAAAGCTAGATATCGGAGATATCATCGGTTGCAAGGGCGTTGTGTTCCGTACCAAAATGGGCGAGTTGAGCGTTCGCGTAAGCGAGGTCACGCTGCTTTCCAAGAGCCTGCGCCCCCTGCCTGAAAAGTTCCACGGCCTTACCGATACCGAGATGCGCTACCGCCAGCGCTATGTGGATCTGATTGTGAACCCCGAAGTGAAGAACACCTTTGTAAAGCGCAGCCAGAT
>CAVGKH010000146.1:3296-4930 GCA_963629755.1 Gemmiger sp. | reverse complement strand
CCGTAGTGCTGCACCCGCCCGAGGGCCGCTCGCGCGTAGAGGCCTTCATCAGCCTTGCCATGGGCCCCACCCAGCACGATGATCTGATGACCCTTTTGCGCAATGAGCCTGATGCCATGCAGTGCTACCGTGTCACCGGCACCTACAGCTTTATTGTAAGGGTAAGCTGCGACGGTGTAGATTCGCTGGAGCATTTGCTGAATAAGTTCCAGAAGATTGGCAGCACCAACACACAGGTGATCCTTTCTACCCCGCTCGACCGCCCGCCCACATGCTGACCCGGGCAAGGAGATTTTTCATGAAATATTGTACCCAGTGCGGTGCTTCTCTTCTTTCACCGGTAGATCACTGCCCTTACTGCGGTGCGCCCACGCCATATGCAGCCTCAGCAGCCGAGCCACAGAGTGAAAGCCCCGCCGCTGCTTCTGCGCAGGAGGCTAATGCTTCTGCGCCGCAGCAGCCTGCCGAGCCCGCACAGCAAAGCGAACCGCAGGCACCCGGGTCCAATTCACAGCAAAGTGCGTCTGCCGCCGATGAAGCTCCTTTTACGCTGCCGCCCAGCAGCAGTGAGCCTTCTTCCGGCCCACACTACAAAAGGGCCGTGCGCTCGCCCCAAAGCGCCGCTTCGCTTACGGCAGTGCAGTATATGCTTACTTTTCTGCTGTTTACTATCCCCGTGGTGGGGCTGATTGCCATGCTGGTGTATGCTTTTTCTGAGCCGGGCAACTCGCGCCGCACTCTGGCACGCGGTTATCTTCTGTTTCAGCTGATCTTATTCGGGCTGTCTGCCATTTTGATCTTGATCGGTATTTTTCTTTTGTTCAAAGCCTATCCTATTCAGTATTATCAAGATTATTACACCCACATGCCCAACCCCTA
Source organism: Gemmiger sp. (assembly GCA_963629755.1). Taxonomy (GTDB): domain Bacteria; phylum Bacillota; class Clostridia; order Oscillospirales; family Ruminococcaceae; genus SFIE01. The sequence goes on along the minus strand of CAVGKH010000146.1, from coordinate 4,051 downwards.
CAGCGGCGACTATTATTACAGCCAGCCCTATGATGACTACGGCGATTACGGCAGCAGCTTGGATGATTATTTTGGCTATTACTTCGGTGACCCCAGCGACTATTACGGCGATTTCAGCAAGCCTGCAGAAGTGCCGCAACATAATGTATAAAAAGTAAAAAAGTACCTGCACATGCCCAAACCGGCTTTTGTGCAGGTACTTTTTTGTTATCGTATCAAAATCTGGCGTAGAGAAATGTGCCTGTGCCGCTACTTAGGAAAATTCCCAGCATCACCATGCTCCACATGGCCAGCTGGTAACAGCATACCTTGGGCACTACCGGCAGCTTTTGCAGAGTATCCCGCAGACAAACGCCTTTTTCGTGCGCCAGGTCTGCCAAAAATACCAGCAGCACACCATAGGCCAGCATCAAAAGGCCCATACGGTTTACACCCATTGCCGTAAACGAACCAAGGTTCACATCGCGCAGGGCAAAGCCTGTGAGCATGCGGCGCAGAAACACCAGCGCCTCACCAAAACTGCCTGCCTGGAAAAACACCCAGGCAAAGATCATCAGCAGCGTGCAGCGCACGCCCTGCCATATCCGCCACAAGGCAGGCGCTTTTTGCACATGCAGCACCTCATTGGCTTTTTTCAAAAGCGGGGCACACAGCATACCGCTGGCAATATAGCAAAACTGCAAAAGGCCCACGCCAAACACATAGTTAAAGCCGGCTCCATGCCAGAGGCCGATGGTAAACCACAGCACCAGCAA
>CAVGKH010000146.1:0-3286 GCA_963629755.1 Gemmiger sp. | reverse complement strand
GAACACGAAATCGCGCAGCCAAAACGAAAGGGTAATGTGCCAGCGGTTCCAGAACTCACTCATGTTATGCGAGAAAAACGGCTGGCGGAAGTTTTCAGGCAGCGCAAGGCCCAGCATCTCCCCTGCCCCCAGCATAATATGGCTGTAACCGCAAAAATCTGTATACAGCTGCACGCCGAAGCACGCCATGCCAAAGGCCAGCTGTGCACCGGTGCAGCGCATGGGGTCTTTAAAGGCATACGCTGTGATCAGCGCCGCGCGGTCGGCCACTGCCATTTTCATAAAATAGCCCCAGGCCATGCGCTGTGCGCCGCGAAAAATGCGTGCAGAGGCAAAAGCCGGGCTTTCATCGATCTGCGGCATCAGCTCGCCGTAGCGGCCAAACGGGCCCTGCGTAATGTTCAAAAAGAAGCCTGCAAAGCAGAATACCCGCAAGGGGTTCTGCTCGGGCGCGATCACGGTGCGGTATACATCCACCACATAGCTGATCAAGAAAAAGCTATAGTAGCTAATACCCAGCGGAATGATCAGGTTTTCAGCGCGCCAAAGCCCCAGCCCTGCGGCTTCGTTCAGACTTTGGGCGATCTCGCCGTAATATTTCACCAAAAACAAAACGCCCAGGCTTGCCAAAGCGGCCAGCGCCACCCAGCGCTTTTCGCGTTTTTCGTAGGCAGCCATTCCAGCCCGGCGCTCTTCTTTGGGCAGGGCCTTGTTGGCGCGCTTCCAGTCGGCCGCCAGCTTTTGCAGACGGCCGATACGCACAGCGCAATACCAGCCGAGTAGCGATGCACCGGCCAATGCAAAAATCCCCGGCACATCCAAGCTTAAATAAAACCACACATTGGCCGCCAAGATCACCCACCAGCGGCGGGCAGGCGGCGCCAGATAATACACCAGCACCACCAGGGCAAGCCAGGCTAAAAAGGTTAATGTTGTAAAGCTCATGGCGGCGCTTACTCGTCAGCCTCCAAAATCACATCCACCATATCACCCACATTCTTCATGCCCACAACGCTTTTCATGGGGAATTTCATATCAAATTCTTCTTCCACCTCGGCAATGAGCGTAATGTGCATAAGGCTATCCCATCCGGCCACATCGGCGGCGGTGGTCTCCTCGGTCACCGTAATGGCATCATCGTCGAATACCTCGCGGAATACTTCATTCAGGCGTTCAAAAACCTCGCTGCGCTCCATTTTGCATTGCTCCTTTTTATTTATCGTGTAATGGTCATGTGGGGGTGCTTGGGCTGATAGCCCGCCATCTCACAGCGCCATTCGCTGCTGCCGTCTTCGGCAAGTGAAACACGGGTAAAGCCCATGCGCTCGTAAAAATCGCGCACCATGCCGTTTTTGGCCGTGGGATAGTAATACCCCACCAGCGTTTTGACTCCGCGTGCGGCGGCATCCGAAGCCAGGCAGTCGAGCATGGCATCTTCCATACCGCGCTTGAGCACGCGGCAGCTCATCAGCCACAGGCGCAGATGCAGCTCATCGCCCTTCTGCTCGCCTGCTACCACGCTTACCAGGCCGTTATCGCCAAACTTATCGGCCAGCTTACCATACAGGCACAGCCAATCGGGGTTTTCCTGCATTTTTTCAATGTCGGTCTCCGAGCAGCGCAGCGTGGTAAGGTTAAACTGATTGCTCTTGTTGCTCAGCTGCGAAATACGGGGATAATAGATGGGCTCGAACTCGCGCACGGTGGCCTGCATTTCCAGGCTGTCAAGGTATTCGCCATAATCGGTAAAGCTGGCCATCTGCACGGCGCGCTGGGCATTTGCCTTATACATCTCATTGCGCACCAGATCATCTTTAGAGAGGGTGGTCACTTCAAAGTAGCCGCCATGGTCCAGCGTGCGGATATACTGCTCGGCGCGCTCCATCACGGGCACCGAAACGCCGGGCACATTGGCCTCTACGATGGCACGCTCGGCAGGATTATCGTCCACAAACACAAAGCTGTCGGCCCCCAGGCTCAGCTCGGCGGCGGTTTCGATAAGGTTGCGGTCTTTATTTTCCCAGTTGGCTTTAATAGCTACAAAATCCTCGGGCTTTAAGGGGCCGTCCGGGTGCTTGAGGCCTGCCATAGCGTTTTCCATTTCGTTTTTGCTGTTTACCGTAAGCAGCACGCCGATCTGCTTGTGCGCTTTCAGATAATTCTGGAATTCTTCATACACCTGGCCCAGGCTCACCTCGGGGCCGATGGCAATGCCCTCTACGCCGTCATCACCCACAACACCGCCCCAGAGCGTGTTATCCAGATCGAGCGAAAATGCCTTTTTATTGCGGCCATACAGCGATTTGATAATATCGGCCAGGCTTTTTGCCAGATACGGGATCGCATCGAGGCACAGCGCATATTTGTACATATGCCAGTAAAAGCCGTCCTGCCACTGGGCATAGCCATAGTCGCTGGCCAGATAGTCGAGGTCATTCACATAGAAATTCTCATGATTCTGGGCATACTCGTAAATTTTCTGGTTCAGGCGGCTGATAAAGTTGCTGCGGCCGCGGTAATCGCTGATATCCTTATTGCCCAGCAGGCGGTAATTCGGGCGCTCAAAGTTATTTTGAATAATGGGGCAGCGGAACTTTTCGTGCAGCTTTTCCCACATTACTTCAAAGTGCTTATACTGGTTTTCCAGCAGCGCATCCACCTCTTCTTTGGTGTTGGCCGTGGTAGGAAACTCTGTGATATTGCGAAAGCCCGTGTGGATATAGATCACATCGGGGGCAAACTTGTCCAGCTCTTCGCTGCCGAACATGGCATCCTGCCAGTACTGGTTGTACTCCGATTGATAAAATTCAGCCTCGATGCCATAATTCAGCAAAAACATTTCCAGCTGATCCACCACTTCGTTGGTGGTAGAGCCGCCCAGCACAGCAATTTTTTTGTGCAGATTTGCCGTGCCCTGTGCGCGAAGCTCGCGCTTGATGGCGCGCTTTTTGCGCAAAAGGTAACCGGTATCCAGCGGGTATTCAAAGCATTTCACAAAAAAGCTCCTCCTTTTGTATCATGCGGTATGGTCGGGGGTATTGGCCAGCTTCTGGCTGTAAAGCGGCCAGAAATATTCGTTTTTGTCAAAATCGTTTTCACGGCTCGCCGCCATCACACGGGTAAGCTCAGCCGTAAATATTTCTGCGCCCGCGCCGCTCAGATGGTGTGCATCCATAAAATCATCATAGCCCAGTGCCGAAAGGCTGCGGCTCAGGCAGAAATCCCAGTAGTCAAAGCCCAGCTTTTCGCCCAGCTCCGTAATATAATTCACATAGCTCTGATATTC
>CAVGKH010000145.1:0-4986 GCA_963629755.1 Gemmiger sp. | reverse complement strand
TGCCGGCAGCGAGGCGGCTTCTTCGGAGAGTGCCGGCAGCGAGGCCGCCTCTTCGAAGGTTACCGAAGACGAGCAGCCTGCTGACAAGGCTGACACCCTGGAAATAGGTAAAAGCAAAGCTGCTGTTTTCGCAGCAAAAGCTGCTGTTTTCGCAGCAAAAGATAATGTTCTGGAAATCGAAGATGGCAAGATTACCGGTCCTGATCTTATCAAAAAATTGAAGGCTATCACTGGTAAAAATGTCCTTTTGGGAAGCATAGGTAAGGTCCTCACTAGTGTTTATTTGGAAAAGACTGATACTAAAGGCAAAATTGAATTTGATGCTGGTGCTGGCCTTTTGGGTTCTGATCCAGTTTCCTTATCTACAGGTGAGTATACAATCTATGTATACGAGCAAACTGGTAGAAAGCCTTGGAATACTGGCTGGGTTAATAAAGGAACTCTCTCTGTAAAGGTTTACCATAATATTACCTTTATCACCGAGACGGCCCCCGATGGCAACGGCGGTTTTTCTGATGTGACTGTGGATGGCACCGCTACCACTATCACTACTGACCCCGTAAGATGCTTTGAGGGCAACATCACCTTTAAAGTTACCCCCGTGCATAACTACGATGCCGTTGTTACTTTTAACGGCAATACTGTAGAGGCCACCGAGGGTGTTTATACTGTAACTCCCACTGTTTCCGGCGAAGTGAAGATTACTTATAAGCTTTCTGAGGGTGTAAAGGTCAATGCAAAACTCAGCGATGGCATTAAATCCATCACTGTGAATGGCACCGAGGTCACTGGTGAAAAATATGAAATCATTCCCTACAGCACTGCCGAGAATGCGAGTACCTATGAAGTCATTGTGACCCCCGAGGACGGCTATGGTGTTGCTTCTGTTGAAGCTGGTAAGGATATCACCAGTGAACTGAGCTTTAATACCTATGCCGCTTCTGCTACTTTGACGGCACCCGGTAAGCCTACTGAGGGCGGCCTTACCGAAATCACCATCACAGCAACTGCCAAGAAGCCCTATATCACGCTGGACGGTACTACCGCCAATATGGATTACCTTGACAGCATGAGCACACGCGATAAAGAAGCTGCTATTCTGGATGCTTTAAAGGGTATCGTTTCTGAGGCTGTACCCAGCTTGGATAATGCCGGCGATGTTAGCATCGAGTATAAAGCTGGTTCTCTCGATTTTAGCTGGCAGTCTGTAGACTACAAGCCCCCTGTTGGAGTGTTTCTGCACGCTTTCGGTGCCAATGGCGAAACTGAACTGGTTCGCGTAAGATTTGCTGGTAACACTCAGTATCCCGGCATGTGCACTGAGTTTACCGTAAATCTGAAAGACCCTCGCGCTACTGTTACCATGCAGATCAGCAATGACTACACGGTAAAGTATCAGGCAGATCATGATGCTATGGATGCATTTGTCAAGCAGATGCGTGTGCAGTATGTGACCATGCTGGACGAAGACGGCCAGGCTATTCAGGCCAGCAAGTTTGAGGACGATAAGTTCACCTTTACTTACAACCACAATGTGGGCGAGCAGGATCTGACTGTTGCCTTTGCAGGCAACGAAAAATACAAGCCTGCAATTGCTACCGGTAAGATCACCGTTACCAAGGGCGATGCCACTGTAACTGTGAACTCTCAGACCATTAACTACGGTGAAACGCTGGCCCCCGTGTTCAGCTGTGACCCTGATGAAGCTGGCTTGATCGGTTTGATTGGCGGCATTAAAGCAGACGGCGGCGTGTATGTTGGTTTGGAAGCCAACAGCGTAACCGTAAATCAGCTGCTGGGCACCAATATTCCTGTAGTTGGTGAAATGTCTGTGCAGGCGTTCTTGACCCAAAAACTTGGTATTACTGAGTTTAAGGTGAGTGAGTTCACCAATGTCATTACCAAGATTCTGAGTTTCGCTCAGAATCTTCCCGGTGTTAATGTTCCCGGTGATGTAAGCACTGCAATCAATGCTATTCAAAGTGCTATCGACCTGCTCACCGCAGCAGTTCCCGGTGCTGCCAATGCTACGATTTCTCTGACTAATCCCACCGAGGCAGGCGTTTACACGGCTGTTGGCTTTACTACCAACAAAAACTACAACACCGCTATTGGAACCGGCACTATCGTTATTAAGCAGACCGGCGCTGTTATTACTGTGAACTCGCAGAAGATCAAGTACGACGAAACTCTGCAGCCCGTGTTCAGCTGCAACCCTGCTGAGGCAAACGGTGTTGGCATTATTGCCGGCCTCGATGCCAATGGCGGTTACTATGTGGGCGTGAAGTTCTGCAACGAAAAAATGCAGAATGCCGTAAGCGGCGCTACCACTCTGAAAGAGCTGGCTTCTGTTTTGAAGAATGTTCCCAATGCAGATGTGACCGGCCTGAACACCGCTGTTACCGTGCTGAGCAAGCTAATGCCCCGCATTGAAAACACCAAGATCTCGTTTGATGACCCCACCGAGGCAGGCGTTTACACGGCTGTTGGCTTTGTTACCAACAAGAACTATAAAACCGCCCCTGTTTTCGGCACTATCACCATCAACCAGAACGCTGATATGAAGAAGCTGGCGTTCAATCAGGAACTGCCCGAGAGCCAGACCCTCACCGTTTCGGAGGCTAAGAACTTTAACTTTGGCGGCCATATGGTAGACATTGCCGTTGTGGACGGCAGCGATGCTGCTACCCAGAAATTGCAGATCGGCGTAAATGCTTATTATAACGGCAAGCTCAGCGATGGTACCCCCTATATGAGCACCACTCCCTGCCGTAAGCCCGGTATTTACACCGAGACCATTTTTGTGATCGGCACCAACTTTAAAGTTACCCCCATCAGCCGTTTGTACACTATTATCAACGACCAGATCACAATCTACCCTGTTGATGCCGAAAAGGTTTATGGTGATGCGGATCCCGACTTTGAGATCACCGTGATCACCAACGGTGATGTTGCCAACGCCAAGAAGGTTTCCGCTAAGGACTTTGACGGTGTTTCTGTTGTGCGTAAGCCCGGCGAAGATATTGCCCGCTATCAGCTGACTGTAAAATTTGACAAGGATAATCTGCCCGAGGGTGATTACACCACCTACCGTGCACCCGAGGATAAGACCGCTTATCTGAACATTCAGCAGCGCGAAGTTACCATGGAGTTTGCGGATTTCACCATTGCTTATGGCGATAAGACCCCTGCCGCAGAGTACAAGTTCCTGCGCGGCGGCGAGGAAGACACCGTTTTGACCAAAGACAACTTTGCTGACGAAGTTAACGACGCAGAGATCGTTCTGCTGGACAAGGACGGCCAGATCGTAGCCGACACCACAAAGCCTCTGGATGCAGGCACTTACACCTATGATGTGCTTAACATTCCCGAAGGCGGTCACATCAAGCTTACTGTAAAGCAGGGCACTCTGACTGTTAATCCCCGCAGTGTTTACCTGCAGGTAAAGGATGCATCCATGACCGAGGGAGATAACTTCCCCGCTGTGGAATACAGCTTCTATGATGCAGATGAAGAGACCGGCGATAAGCTGGATGCCGTAGCGGATTGGATGAGCGATGAGCTGGCAGAAGAGATTGCCGTATCTTATGCCGATTCTACGCAGGGCCCCAAGCTCTCTGCCGGTAAGTACGATATGAGCTTTGACCAGGTCGAGCTTGCTGCCGATGCTTCTGCTTCTAACGCAAAGGTCGACATGAGTGTCAGCGGCCTGTACGCCAACGCCAACTACGATGTGAACCTGTTCACCTTGAACGATGAGCACACCAAGCTGGCTACCCTGACCGTGAACAAGAAGTCTTCCAGCGGTGGCAACAACTCTGGCAGTGACGACAACGACACTGCCGAGGAGCAGGCTGCCGTGCAACAGAACGCTGCCGTTACCCTGGCTGCCCCCACGCAGACCGGCGATAACAGCAGCCTGCTGCTGAGCCTGGCTATTCTGCTGGCCAGTGTTCTTGGGCTGGCATTTATCTGGCGCAAGAAGATCTGATAGAGCAGATCACAATACGATAACAATACGATATAATATCTATGCTGTTAAGAGCATGGGTGTTTGAGTAAAAAATATCCGCCGTGGATTGGGAATGATCTACGGCGGATATTTTTATATTGTATTTCTTTATTCCAATGGGATCACTCCACAGAATACGGCTTTGGATTTAGTGGAGATAGCTTGGTCGCGGTGGTAGCGGCCGAAGTACCAGCATTTATACTGCACGCGGTCGATGAGCTTATCGAAAAAGGCATGCAGCCAGTTGCCCTGGAAATCTTCGCTGCGGATATTCGTAAAATCCAGCAGCTTTCGGGGGGCATCGTGGGTTAAAATATAATCTACCTGATTATCGCAGGCTTTCAGGTTTTCTACGCACCATTCCAGCTCATCGCTGGTGGGCATTTCAGAGCGCCACCAGTTTACGCCCTCTTCGCGGTCTTCTTTATCAAAGCTTTCGCCGCCGCCAAAGCACAGCAGCTTTTTATCCTCGATGGTAAGCACGCTGCCGCGGCAGATATAGTAGACACTGCCGCCGATATGCCGGGCTTTGCCGCCCATAAAGGGCTCGACGGGGTATTCTTTGAGCATATCAAAATTATCATGGCAGCCATCTAAAAACAGGATCTTGTAGCGGCGCTTGGTGAGCCAGTGCAGATTTTTCTGTTCCTGCTTGCTGCCATCCCACAAAAAGCCAAAATCGCCCAAGACAATGAGCGTATCTTTGCGGCCCAGGCGGCGGATGAACTTTTCTTTAAAGCGCTCGAGCTCGCCGTGGGTATCGGCGGTAATGTAGATCATGAGGATCGCTCCTTTTTTATTTGCTTTTTACTTTTAATAATATAAAAGAAAACGGGGAAAAAGCTCTTTTTACGACGCATCTTTTTTGTGAAAATGCTTTATAATTGCGCGGGAAACTGCTATAATACTAATTATAACTTTGGGTGCGGGGGAAGTGCGGAAGAGACTCTCTCCGGCACGGCAAAGTATACCTC
>CAVGKH010000144.1:0-4989 GCA_963629755.1 Gemmiger sp. | reverse complement strand
ACAGGGAGGGCCGCCGGGGTGTGCCTGGCCGCAAAAGCGATGGCAGAGCGCGGCGAAATCTGTACCCCCACGGCACTTTTGCCCAGCTACCACCGCCTGAGCCAGGCTGAGCGCGAGCGCGCCGAACGCCTTGGCAGCGGCGGCTGAGCCTGCACCGCCCTTGCATCTTTTTGCACTCTTTGGCCGGGGGCACAGGGCCTTTGGCTGATGGCTGATAAGAAAATAAAAAGGAGTATACACATGAGCAAACCGATCGCACTTGCCGCAGACCATGGCGGCTTTGAGCTGAAAGAAGCAGTGAAACAGCACCTGACCGAGCTGGGGCTGGAGTTTGTTGACTATGGAACCCACAGCACCGACAGCGTGGATTACCCCGATATGGCTGTGCCTGCCTGCGATGCCGTTGTAAACGGTGAATGCCGCTGCGCACTGCTGTTCTGCGGCACGGGCGTTGGTATTTCGATCGCCGCCAACAAGATCAAGGGCATTCGTGCCTGCTGCTGCAGCGATTGCTTCAGCGCCGAGTATACCCGCCGCCACAACGATGCCAACGCACTGTGCCTGGGCGGCCGTGTGGTGGGCGCCGGTCTGGCCTGCTCGCTGGTGGATGTATTTTTGAATACCGAGTTTGAGGGCGGCCGCCATCAGCGCCGTGTGGATAAGCTGACCGCCCTGGAAAACCGCTGAGCGCATCGTTTTTAACTTTGTTTTCGTTTTATTTTACTATATTTGATCAACTATTTTGAGGAGTGTTCTATTATGAAAGAGCCCATGATTGTAAACCATCCCCTGATCCAGCATAAGATCAGCCTGCTGCGCAACAAGGCTACCGGCACCAAGGAATTCCGCGACCTGGTAAACGAGATTGCCATGCTGCTGTGCTATGAGGCTACCCGCGATCTGCCCACGGAAGAGGTAGAGATTGAAACTCCCGTTTCTGTGGCTCGCACCAAGGTTCTGGCAGGCCGCAAGCTGGCTCTGGTGCCCATTCTGCGCGCCGGTATGGGCATGCTGGACGGTATGCTGAGCCTGATCCCTGCTGCCAAGGTGGGCTTTATCGGCCTGTACCGCGACGAGAGCACCCTGCAGCCCGTGGAATATTTCTGCAAGCTGCCCTCTGACATTGAAGAGCGCGATGTGATCGTGCTGGACCCCATGCTGGCTACCGGCGGCAGCGCTACCGATGCTATCTCGCAGATCAAAAAGCATGGCGCACGCCACATTAAGTTTATCTGCCTGATTGCTGCCCCTGAGGGTATCGATGCCCTGCACACTGCTCACCCCGATGTGGATATCTATATTGCCGCCAAGGACGAGCGCCTGAATGAAAACGGCTACATCGTGCCTGGCCTGGGCGATGCAGGCGACCGTATTTACGGCACCAAATAATTTATGAAGCACACTCGATCTTTCGCCGTCAGCCTGGCGGCCGGTTTGGTGATCACCGCGGGCCTTTGCTGGTGTACCCATCTGGTGACCAGCTACGAGTTTTTGGCATCGCGTATTCTGGCTTTGGTGGTAGGCTGCATTTTTCTGCTGCTGGCCGCTACCTGGGTCATGGTGTTTCTTGATTTGAGCGAGGCTTTGGGCAAACAGCCATTTTCACTGAAGGCAAAAATGTGCAAGGCTGCCGCTGCCAAAGCGGTCCAACAGCTGCCGAAAGTAGCTGCACCCATGCCTGCCAAGAATAAGGCTGCGGCTTCCCCCGCTGCAGCACACTCTGTAAAGTTGCCGGAAGCTGCAAAGCCTGCCGAGAGTGCGGCAATAAAAGCTGCTGCCGATGCCGTACCTTTGCAGGCTGCTAAAGCGGAAGCCGCTGTGCCTCGGCAGAAAGAAGCGGCCCCTGCCGCCAAGAATGCAAGCCCTGCCGCGCAGAGCAAATCGACCGCAGCCGCCGCAGGCCCTGCACCGAATGAGCCGGGCACCGGCAAGAGCTGTGCGCCCGCTGCCGCAGAAAATTCGGCAGCTGTGCAGCCCAAAGCCGTGCCTTCTCCTGCCGCCGTGCCGGTACCAGCCAGTGTGCAGCCGCCGGTAAGCGGGCTTTCGGCATCGGTGCGCAGCGCTTCGTTTGCTCCCCCGCCGCGCCGCCAGAATAACGCCCCCACGCACATTCAGTGGGGCTCGGCTGAGCAGGCGCGCGAGATGGTGCGCACCCGCCAGGAAGAGCTTGCCCGCAAGCTTGCCGCAGAAAATTCGGCCCTGGCCGCCGAGCGAGAAAAGCAGCTGGCACAATCGCAGCAGGTGCAGCAGCGCCGCCGCGAGGCGCGTGAAGCCGATGCCGCCAAACGGAACGGCAGCGGAAAATAAAATAATTTAAAAAACACCTGTCTGGGTTTCTACACCCAGGCAGGTGCTTTTTTATTTACTGATTCTGATTTTAAAAGCTAGGCTTCCCTGCCATTGGGCAGAGAAGTCTGGCTTTTAATTTTTTATTATTTATTGAGCCTTTAAAAGCTGCCGTTTAAAACAGCTTTACGGGGTGGCTCATGGCAGAATAGTCCACACTGAGTGCTTTCATTTGCTCCTCGCGCACCTGGGCTTCTTCACGCAGCTTTTTGCGTGCCTCAAAGAACTTGGGTGCTACCTGCGGGAACATGGCGTAGGTCAGGCAATCTTCTTCCTGCTCCATATAGGGCTTTGCCTGCTCGCGGATCTTATCCATCTCAGGCTCCAGCAGGTCTGCCGGGCGGCAGGTAATGGGCTCTTTGCCCTTGAGAATCTGCTTTGCAAACTCGGGGTCGATGGGGGCGGGGGTATGGCCGTAATCGCCATGGATCAGGCCCTTGAATTCCTTGGTGACCATCTTATAGCGCTGGCCCAGCAGCACATTGAACACAGCCTGTGTGCCCACAATCTGGCTGGTGGGGGTGACCAGCGGCGGATAACCGGAATCCTTGCGCACAGCGGGAATTTCCTTCAGCACATCCTCCAGCTTATCTTCTTTGCCTGCCTCTTTCAGCTGGTTCAGCAGGTTGCTCAGCATGCCGCCGGGCACCTGGTACAGCAGCGTATTGGCGTCCACGCCCAGCATTTTGGGGCTGAGCTGGCCGCTCTTGAGGTATTTCTCACGCAGCTTGGCAAAGTGCTCGCGCACAACATTCAGCTTTTTGAGGTCAAGGCCGGTATCGTACTCGGTGCCCTGCAGGGCTGCCACCAAGCTTTCGGTAGGCATATGAGAAGTGCCCAGTGCCAAAGGGCTGATGGCAGTATCAATGATATCCGCACCGGCTTCGATGCCCTTCAAGATTGACATAGAGGCCAGGCCCGAGGTGTAGTGGCTGTGGATATCAACAGGAATAGAAATAGTCTCTTTCAGCTTTTTCACAAGCTCATAAGTAGCTGCAGGGGTCAGCAAGCCGGCCATATCTTTGATGCAGATTGAGTTTGCACCCATCTCTTCCAGTGTTTTGGCATAATTTGCAAAATACTCGTTGTCGTGCACCGGGCTGAGGGTATAGCTGATGCAGGCCTGCACATGTGCCTTTTCTTTGATGGCAGCCTTAATGGCGGTCTCCAGGTTGCGGGGATCGTTCAGTGCATCGAAAATACGCATGATATCGATGCCGTTTGCCACCGACTTCTGCACAAAATACTCTACCACATCATCTGCATAGTGGCGGTAGCCCAGCATATTCTGGCCGCGGAACAGCATTTGCAGCTTGGTATCGGGCATTTCTTTGCGCAGGATACGCAGGCGCTCCCAGGGGTCTTCATTCAAAAATCGAATGCAGCTGTCGAAGGTGGCGCCGCCCCAGCACTCTACCGAGTAGTAGCCCACCTCGTTCATGGCAGGCAGAATAGGGCGCATTTCGTCCATGGTCATGCGGGTAGCGATCAAAGACTGGTGTGCATCGCGCAGAGCCACCTCTGTGATCTTTACGGGTTTTGCAGTTTTGTTAGCCAAAGTAAGTCACCTCATAAATTTTGTTGATGGATGGTTCATACAGTGTTGCCAAAATTTGCATTTACAGATTTATTATACTATTGAATTTGCTAAATCGCAATACACTTTTTTGCAAGATTTATGATAAGTGCTATAGGAATTTTCAATTATTTTTTAAAGCTGCGCTTTGCAGCGGGTTTTCCTGTGCCTGTTTTGGCCGCGCCCTGGCGGGGCGGGCGGCCGGTGCGGGCAGCGGCACGAGCCTTGCGGGCCTCGGCTCTGGCTTCACCCTGCTGGTTTTTGGTGCGGTTTGCGCCCTTTACGGCAGCGGCACGCAGGGCATTGATCTCGGCCTTGGTCAGCTCACGGTACTGTCCCGGCTGCAGCATGCCCAGCTTTACCGCGCCCTCGGCATTGCGCTTCAAACGCACTACCTCCAGGCCCACTGCCTCGCACATGCGGCGGATCTCACGGTTTTTGCCCTCGCGGATGGTCATTTCCAACACGGTGCGCTCGGGCTCATCCACCACTACATTGATCACAGCAGGCTGCGTTTTTACGCCGTCGTCCAGCACAACACCCTCGGTCATCTGCACGATCTGCTGTTCGGTAGCACGGGGGCGCACCGTTACGCGGTACAGCTTGCTGATGCCGTGGCTGGGGTGCATGAGCATGTTGGCAAAGGTGCCGTCGTTCGTCATCAGCAAAAGGCCCTCGCTGTCTTTGTCCAAACGGCCCACGGGGAAAATGCGCGCGGGGATATCTTTTACCAGATCCATCACGGTTTTGCGGCCCAGCTCATCGCTGACGGTGGTCACATAGCCGCGCGGCTTATGCAGCAGGATATAATACCGCTCCTGTTTTTTTACCAAGCGCACCTTTTCGCCGTCCACGGTAAGCACATCGTGGTTGATATCCATTTTATCGCCCACCTTTACCGGGTGGCCGTTCAACTTTACGCGCCCCTCACGGATCACCTGCTCGGCCGCACGGCGGGAGCACAACCCCTGGTCGGCCATTACTTTTTGAATGCGTTCTTCTGCCATTTTATTCTCCTAATACCTTTTCTGTTTTTATACCGCCGCCTGCTTTGCATCGCGATAAAT
>CAVGKH010000143.1:0-5037 GCA_963629755.1 Gemmiger sp. | reverse complement strand
GCCCGGAAGAATGGAACGGAGGAAAAAAAGAATGCCCAGAGTAACAAGAGCAAAGCAGTCTATGGATGGCAATACCGCTGCTGCCCATGTAGCTTATGCCTACACGGATGTAGCCGCCATCTACCCTATTACCCCCTCCAGCCCCATGGCCGACATGGTTGACCAGTGGAGCGCAGCGGGTCAGAAGAATGTGTTCGGTAACCAGGTAAAGGTTGTTGAGCTGCAGTCGGAGGCCGGCGCGGCAGGCACTGTGCACGGCAGTCTGGGCGCAGGTGCTATCACCACCACCTTTACCGCTTCCCAAGGCCTTTTGCTGATGATCCCCAACATGTATAAGATCGCAGCCGAGCAGCTGCCCTGCGTATTTGATGTGTCGGCCCGTACCGTGGCTACCCAGTCGCTGAATATCTTCGGCGATCACTCGGATGTTATGGCTACCCGCCAGACCGGCTGCGCCATGCTGGCCGAGGGCTCTGTGCAGGAGGTCATGGACCTTTCGCCTGTGGCTCACCTGGCTGCCATCGAGGGCCGTGTGCCCTTCGTAAACTTCTTCGATGGCTTCCGTACCTCTCACGAGATCCAGAAGGTCGAAAAGTGGGATTACGAAGACCTGAAAGAAATGCTGAACATGGATGCCGTGAAGAAGTTCCGTGATGAGGCACTGAACCCCGAGCATCCCGCTATGCGCGGCTCGCACGAGAACGGTGATGTGTTCTTCCAGCATCGTGAGGCCTGCAACCCTGTATACAACGCCCTGCCCGCTGTAGTAGAAAAGTATATGGGCATGATCAACGAAAAGCTGGGCACCGATTACGATCTGTTCAACTATCACGGCGCACCCGATGCTGACCGCGTGATCATTGCTATGGGCTCTATCTGCGATGTGGCCGAAGAAGTGATCAACTATCTGGTAGCCAAGGGCGAAAAGGTCGGTATCGTAAAGGTACGCCTGTACCGCCCCTGGGTATCTGAGGCCCTGCTAAAGGTTCTGCCCAAGACCGCAAAGAAGATCGCTGTGCTGGACCGCACCAAGGAGCCCGGCGCACTGGGCGAGCCTTTGTATCTGGATGTTGCCGCTACCCTGCGTGAGGCCGGCATGAACGATGTTGTGCTGACCGGCGGCCGCTACGGCCTGGGCAGCAAGGATACTCCCCCTTCCAGCGTGTTTGCTATCTTCACCGAGCTGGCTAAGGAAAACCCCAAGCATCGCTTTACCGTGGGCATCACCGATGATGTTACCGGCCTGAGCCTGCCCGAAGTGAAGCCCGCACCCATCACCTCTGCCCCCGGCACCGTAGAGTGCAAGTTCTGGGGCCTGGGCGGTGACGGCACCGTTGGCGCCAACAAGAACTCTACCAAGATCATTGGTGACCATACTGATAAATATATCCAGGCATACTTCCAGTATGACTCGAAGAAGACCGGCGGCTTTACCATCAGCCATCTGCGCTTTGGTGATCTGCCTATTCACAGCCCCTACTACATCAACCAGGCTGACTTTGTGGCCTGCCATGTGCCTGCTTATATCAACCAGGGCATCAAGATGGTGCAGGATGTGAAGCCGGGCGGCATCTTTATGATCAACTGCCAGTGGACCGATGAAGAGCTGGGCGAGCATCTGAACGCCGAGGCAAAGAAGTATATTGCCGAGAACAACATTCAGGTGTACACCATCGATGCCATCGACAAGGCTATCGAGATCGGCATGGGCAAGCGCACCAACACCATTCTGCAGTCTGCCTTCTTTAAGCTGGCCAACATCATGCCCATCGACGAGGCTGTCGGCTATATGAAGGAAGCTGCCAAGAAGAGCTACCTGAAGAAGGGCATGGATGTTGTAGAGATGAACTGGAAGGCCATCGATGCCGGCCTGAACGCTCTGCATAAGGTCGATGTGCCCGCCGACTGGGCAAATCCTGCTCCCGATGCTCCCGCCGCTGAGCTGGAAGGCCGCCCCGAGTTGGTGAAGATGGTCAAGGAACTGACCATGCCCATCACCCATATGGATGGCGACAGCCTGCCTGTTTCTGCTTTCGAGCACAATGCAAACGGCCAGTTCCAGCAGGGTGCTTCTGCATACGAAAAGCGCGGCACTGCTGTTACCGTGCCCGATTGGAGCGCCGAGAAGTGCATTCAGTGCAACCAGTGTGCCTTTGTGTGCTCTCATGCTACCATTCGCCCCTTTATGCTGACCGAAGAAGAGGTTGCCGCTGCACCTGCTTCTTTGAAGACTGCCGAGAACAAGCCCAAGCCCAACGGCTACAAGTTCACCATGGCTGTTTCGCCTCTGGACTGCATGGGCTGCGGCGAGTGCGTGACCGTGTGCCCCACCAAGGCTATCACTATGAAGCCTCAGGAGAGCCAGGCCGACCAGCAGGCAGCATTCGATTACTGCGTAGAGAACATTCGCAAGAAGCCCGGCATGATGCCCAGCAACACCGTGAAGGGTTCTCAGTTCAACCAGCCGCTGCTTGAGTTCTCCGGCTCGTGCGCAGGCTGCGCCGAAACCAGCTATGCCCGCCTGGTCACCCAGCTGTTCGGCGAACAGATGTTCATCTCCAACGCTACCGGCTGCTCCTCTATCTGGGGCGGTACCGCAGCAGTTTCTCCCTATACCGTAAGCAAGGCTACCGGCCACGGCCCCGCTTGGAACAACTCTCTGTTCGAGGATAACGCCGAGCACGGCTTTGGCTTGTATCTGGGCCAGAAGACCGTTCGTGAGAACACCTTGAAGCTGGTTGCCGAGATGGCTGCCAACGAAAAGGCTACCCCCGAGTTCAAGGCTGCTTACGAAGAGTTCATGAAGACCAAGGACAACACCATGGCCAACATTGAGCCCGCCAAGGCCCTGATCGCCGAGATCGAAAAGGCTGCCGCTGCTGGCTGCCCCATCGCTCCCGAGGTGCTGGCCAACAAGCAGTATCTGGCTAAGAAGAGCTGCTGGATCTTCGGCGGCGACGGCTGGGCATACGACATCGGTTACGGCGGCGTTGACCATGTGCTGGCTTCCGGCGAAGATGTAAACATCATGGTATTCGATACCGAGATGTACTCCAACACCGGCGGACAGGCTTCCAAGGCTTCCAACATCGGCGAGGTCTGCCAGTTCGCAGCTGCCGGTAAGGAGATCAAGAAGAAGAGCCTGTCGGAGATCAGCATGACCTATGGCTACATCTATGTGGCACAGATTGCTCTGGGTGCCAACATGAACCAGGCTGTGAAGGCCATTGCCGAGGCCGAGGCTTATCCCGGCCCCTCGCTGATCATCTGCTACGCACCCTGCGAGCTGCACGGTGTGAAGGGCGGCATGACCAACTGCCAGAACGAGATGAAGAAGGCCGTGGAGGCCGGTTACTGGAACCTGTTCACTTTCAACCCCGCTTTGAAGGCAGAGGGCAAGAACCCCTTCACCCTGACCAGCAAGGAAGGCAAGTACGAGGAATATCAGGCACTGCTGAACAACGAAAGCCGTTACAGCCGCCTGAAGATCGCATTCCCCGAGCGTGCACAGGAGCTGTTTGCCCGCAACGAGGCAGCTGCCAAGGAGCGCTACGACCACCTGACCAAGCTGCAGAAGCTGTACGGCGAAAATTGATAGTAAATCAATTTTTGGCGCAGGCTGAAATAGCATAAACCCGCGCGGCGGGCAGAGGAGATAACTCCCCTGCCCGCCGCGCAATTTTTGCAGCAAAGCAAAAATATACCCCCAGTTTTCTTTAATAGAAAGCTGGGGGCTTGCTGTTTTACTGGAAGGTCACGCACCAGATATAGGCGCTTTGGCCTACATCAAAGGCGCAGCAGATGCCCAGTTGGGTGTGGCTGGGGGTGGTGATAATGGCATAGTGTGCCGGGCTGGTTTTCCAGGCCTGGCACACTTCGGCGGCGCTGCGCTGGCTCTGGGCCAGAATTTCAGAGGTAACGGCACCGTCGTGCGTTAGTGTGTTATGTGCGGCCTGGTACTCGCAGCGGTCATAGGCGATGCTGCTCAGCGAATCGCTTACGCTCAGCTCGGGCAGGCCGACCTCGGCGCGCATGGCGTTGATGTTGTGGGCAACGGCCCAGTAGGCATCATCGGTAGAATCGATCGTCCACCAGCCGCTGCCAACGGCGGGCAGGGCACCGGTTTCAAAGCCTGCTACGCTGGGGGCATCCGGGACGGTGCTCTGCGTGCTGTTCTGGCTGGCAGACTCCTGGCTCTGCCCTGCCCCGCTCTGGCCCGGCTGTGCGGTGGGGGCAGGCGTGGGCTCCGGCTCGGGGGCCGATACCGTCACAGTGCACTCGGCAGAAACCTCGCTGCCCTCTACCGCGGCAGTGATCGTGGCTTCACCGGCGGCAACGGCGGTCACTTCCCCGCTGTTGCTTACCGTGGCGATGCTCTCATCAGAAGAAGTGAAAACCAGCGTTTGCGCCGTGGCATCTGCGGGCTGCACCGTAGCTTCCAGCACGGCGGTTTCTCCCTCGGTGAGGGTCAGCTCTGTGGGAAATTCGATGCCGGTGGGGCTGATCACCACCTGCACGGTCTGGCTGGCGGTGATCTTACCGTCTTTGCTGGCCAGTGTGATCTCGGCAGTGCCTGCGCCAACGGCTGAAATATTGCCGTCGGCATCCACAATCACAACGTTGGGGTCGCTGGAGGTATAGCCAAGCTCCAGCTTGCTTTCCAGCTTTGCAGCTTTTTCTGCACTGGGGGCATCACCGTTGTAGCTGAATTTGGCCTGCGCTTTGGCGGTAGAGCCTTTTTCCGGCTACTCGGGCAGGGCGAGAGAAGCGCCGGTGATGCTGGTGCTGCTGCAGGCTGTAAGGCAGAGGGCACAGGCGGCGGCCACTGCTGCCAGAGGTTTATAGATCCGCATTTTTTCAAAATCCTCCTTGATCATAACAGGGAAAAACGACATTTTTTCTTATTATAAGCATTCCGATCAGCGCACACAATGGGGGCAAAAAAACAAATTTTTGGCTTTGTTTTTTCACATAAGAAAATTGGCGCATTGTAAAATGAAGTTGCGCATTTAGACAAATAAAAAGGTCCATAGCGAG
>CAVGKH010000142.1:0-5043 GCA_963629755.1 Gemmiger sp. | reverse complement strand
TGCCGTTAGGGCCGACCACGGCGGTGATGCCGGGTTCTATCACGATCTTGGTGCGGTCAGGGAAGCTTTTAAAGCCCTGTATTTCAAGCTGTTTCAGTAGCATTGCGTTTCTTTCACACTCCTGTGCCCCTGCGGGCGGGGATAAGCTGCGCCTATCAGGCCAGGCCCATCAGGCGCAGGGCCTCATGCGCTGCGTGCTGCTCGGCCTGCTTTTTGCTGCGGCCTTCGCCGCGCGCAAAGCAGTTGGAGTTTAAGTGCACGGCCACCACAAAATGCTTATCGTGGTCGGGGCCGGTCTCACTTTCCAGCACATAGGTCAGCTTTTCTTCGGGGTTCTGCTGCACTACCTCCTGCAGCTGGGTCTTATAATCGGCTTCTGCGGTTTTACCCTCGGTCACGAACGGCAGAATAAAATTGCGGGCGGTTTCCATGCCGCCGTCCAGATACAGTGCGGCGATCACCGATTCAAACGCATCCGAAACCACACTGGGGCGCTCACGGCCGCCGCCCATATCCTCGCCGCGGCCAAGGCGCAAATAATGTCCTAAATCAATCTCCTGCGCAAACTGAAACAGTGCCTCTTCGCTTACCAGGCTGGCGCGCATGCGGGTAAGCTCGCCTTCGGGCTTGTTTACATGGTGAAACAGATAATCTGCCACCACCACCGAAAGCACGCTGTCGCCCAAAAATTCCAGGCGCTCGTTGTGCTCTACCGGCTCGCGCGATTCGTTGGCATAGCTGGTATGGGTAAGCGCTGTTTCCAACAATGCGGGGTTTTTAAATGTATAACCGATCACCTTTTCCAAAGGATGGCTCATTTGGCTTCACACTTTCTTTTTCTATTTACTTATCAGCTTTTTCACTGCCGACAGCTTCGATCTGCTCCAAAGCACGCTCCATGGTTCCGCACAGATCGTTTTCCACACAGGTTTTTGCCTGGCGGATCGCGTTTTGAATGCCTGCCGCCTTGCTGGAGCCGTGTGCCTTGATCACCGGCTTGGCTGCACCCAGAAACGGTGCGCCGCCGATCTTTTCGCTGCTCATCTTATCCTTCAGGCCGTAAAGGCTGTCTTTAATGAGCAATGCACCGATCTTGCATTTCAGGCTGCTGTAAAGCACCTGCTTTACCATGCTCAGAATGCTTTTGGCCATGCCCTCGCTCAGCTTTAAAATCACATTGCCGGTAAAACCGTCGCACACCACCACATCCACTTCGCCATTCGGCACATCGCGGGGTTCGATATTGCCCACAAAGCGGATATTGGGGTTCTTTTTCAGCAGCTGGTGGGCCTCCTGATACATGGGTGTGCCCTTGCTTTCCTCTGTGCCGTTATTCACCAGCGCCACAGCAGGGCTTTCTACGCCCATCACCTTATTCATATACACACTGCCCATCACACCGAAGGCTTCCAGCATGGGGGCGCGGCACTCTACATTGGCGCCGCAGTCCAGCAAAAGATAGGGCTTGCCCACCGTGGGCACGCAGGTAGCCAGTGCCGGGCGCTTTACGCCCTTGATGGTGCGCACCAAAAGGCTTGCGCCCACATGCAGTGCTCCCGTGCTGCCTGCGCTCACAAAGGCATCGCCCTCGCCCTCTTTCAGCATGCGCAGGCCCACCACCAGGCTGGAATTCTTCTTGCGGCGGATCGACATGGCCGGTTCGTCACACATCTCTATCACTTCGGGGCAGTCTACGATCTGCATGCCCTCCAGCGAGATGTTGTTTTTCTGTGCACACTCACGGATCACGCTTTCCTGCCCGGTCAAAATCAGGTCTATGCCGTATTCCTTTACGGCTGCGGCAGCGCCCTGCAGCACTGCCAGCGGGGCATTGTCACCGCCCATTGCATCTACAATGATTTTCATGGTTGTTTCCTCTCATCCAGCGCCGCAGCGGCACAGAGCAAAACTTACTCTGCCGTCTGCAGCCACTTCTGCATGCTTTCCAGCGCGCGGTTTGCAATAGCCATGTAACGCTCGCGTTTGTCACGCGGGCGGTCGGTCAGCTCGGGCAGAATGCCCATATTGGCCCCCATCGGCTGGAAATTTTTATTTTCGGTCGTGATATACCCGATCAGCGCGCCGCACATGGTATCGGCCGGGGGCGGGCAATAGCTTTTGCCGCGCAGCGCAGCCGCCGCGCTGTGCGCAGCCAAAAGGCCGCTGGCCGCGCTTTCCATATAGCCCTCAAAGCCGGTGATCTGCCCGGCGAAATACAGCTTATTGCTGCCCTTTAAGGTCTGCGTGCCGTTCAGCAGCTGGGGGCTGTTTAAAAATGTATTGCGGTGCATCACACCATAGCGCATGAACTCGGCATTTTCCAAACCAGGAATCATGGAAAACACGCGCTTCTGCTCACCCCATTTGAGGTTTGTCTGAAAGCCTACCAGGTTATACAGCGTATTTTCTTTGTTCTCACTGCGCAGCTGCACATTGGCCCAGGGGCGGTGGCCGGTGTGCGGGTCCCGCAGGCCCACCGGGCGCAGTGGGCCAAAGCGCATGGTATCCGCCCCGCGGCCTGCCATTACCTCAATGGGCATGCAGCCCTCGTATACGGTAAAGCCCTCCTGCTTGTCCACATCGTGCAGCGGGGCACGCTCGGCCTCCACCAGTGCCTGATGAAATGCCTCATACTCAGCCTTGTTGAACGGGCAGTTCAGGTAATCGGCCTCACCGCGGTCGTAGCGGGAAGCGGCAAACACCTTATCCATGTTAAGACTCTCTGCCGTTACGATGGGCGCAACGGCATCAAAAAACGAAAGACCGCTGCCGCCCGTAGCCGTGCGAATGGCCTCGGCCAGCGCGCCATCGGTCAGCGGGCCGGTGGCTACGATGGTGGGCACCTCGCTTTCAAGGCTTGTTACCTCTTCATGAAAAATTGTGATGTTTCTTTCGCTCTCTACCGCCTCGGTGACCAGGCTTGAAAATTCATTGCGGTCTACGGCCAGCGCACCTCCCGCAGCCACGCGCGCCTTTTCGGCAATAGGCAAAAGGTGGCTGCCCAGCAGCTTCATTTCGGCTTTCAACAGGCCGCTGGCAGAATCCAGCCGGTCGGCTTTCAGGCTGTTGGAACAAATCAGCTCGGCAAAGCCCGGATTTTTGTGCGCCGCCGAAAATTTTACCGGCTTCTGCTCATACAGCGCCACCCGAAAGCCCTGCCCGGCCAGCCAGAGTGCCGCCTCGCATCCCGCCAGGCCCGCGCCGAGCACCCGGATATCGAAATCAAGCTTGTTCAGATTTCTGCTCATTGCTGCGTCCTTTCGTGATAATCTTTTCATAGTCGCAGCCCTCGTTTGCGCAGTAAAGGCGGCCGCTCTTTTTAAACAGTGTTTTGCCGCACTTGGGGCAGGTTTCAGCCACAGGCTCGTCCCATGTCATAAACTTACAGTCTTTATAGTCCTCGCAGCCGTAATACACGCGGCCCTTGCTGCTTTTGCGGATCAGCATACGCTTGCCGCACTTGGGGCAGAAGCCCTGCGTAGCCTTGATCAGCGGCTTTGTGTTTGTGCACTCGGGGAAGCCCGGGCACGCTAGAAACTTGCCGTAGCGCCCCACCTTGATCACCATATGGCGGCCGCACTTTTCGCAGATCTCGTCGGTCTCTTCCTCGGGGATCTTGATCTTTTTGCCTTCCATATTGATCTGGGCCTGCTCCAGCGTGGCGCTGAAATCCTTATAGAAATCATCCACAGCCTTGTGCCAGTCCAGTTCGCCGCTTTCCACCTTATCCAGCTGTTTTTCCATACCGGCGCTGAAGGTCACATCCACGATCTTGGGGAACTGCTCGAGCATGAGCGAATCCACTGCGCGGCCCAGCACGGTAGGCTTCAGCTTTTTGGCATCGCGCTCCACATAGCCGCGGTCAATGATGGTAGAAATAATGGGCGCATAGGTAGAGGGGCGGCCAATGCCGTTTTCTTCCAGCGCGCGGATCAGCGTAGCCTCGGTATAGCGGCTGGGCGGCTGGGTAAACTTCTGCTCGCCTTTCAGTTCTTTGAGCTTGAGTGCCTGGCCTTTTTCCAGCGGGGGCAGGCCGGTCTCTTTTTTCTCTTTTTCGTCCTCGGCTTCTTCATACAGGGCGGTAAAGCCATCAAAGGTCACCACATAGCCGCTGGCCTTAAACAGATAGTTTCCGGCCGAGATTGCGGCCGAAACCGTATCCTGCTGGCAGTCGGTCATCTGGCTTGCAATAAAGCGCGACCAGATCAGGCGGTACAGCTTGGCGGTATCGCCGCTGCTGTTCTGCTCTACCTCGTCGGGGGTCAGGTCTGCCATAGAGGGGCGGATAGCCTCATGCGCATCCTGCGCTGCGGTAGCGCTGCGGCTTTTCCAGGTGCGTTTTACATTGCACACATAGTTTTCGCCGTAATGCCCGGCAATAAACTCCTTGGCAGCCACAACGGCTTCATCGGAAACACGCAGGCTGTCGGTACGCATATAGGTGATCAGGCCCACGGTGCCGTGCCCGGCGATATCCACGCCCTCATACAGCGTTTGTGCCGCACGCATGGTGCGCAGGGCTGTAAAGCCCAGGCGGCGGCTGGCCTCCTGCTGCAGCGTGCTGGTAATAAAGGGCGGCGCAGGCGTTTTTTTGCGCTGGCCCTTTTTCAGCTCGCTCACCGTATACTCTGCGCCCTCCAGCTCTTTTAAAATGGCATCGGCCTCCTGCTGGTTGTTCACGGCCAGCTTTTTGCCGTCGGCCGTGGCATCCAAGCGCGCCATGAATTTGCGGCTCGAGCCCGCCGTGCCCAGCTGGGCATCCACATTCCAGTATTCCACCGGCTTAAAGGCCTCGATCTCTTTTTCGCGGTCGTCGATCAGGCGCACGGCTACGCTCTGCACACGGCCTGCCGAAAGCCCGCGGCGCACGGTGCGCCACAAAAACGGGCTGAGCTTATAGCCCACCAGGCGGTCTAAAATGCGGCGGGTCTGCTGCGCGTTAAAAAGGTCGATATCAATGGTGCGCGGGTGCTCCATGCCCTTTTTTACGCCCTTCCGGGTAATCTCGTCAAAGGTCACACGGTTTGCATCGTTCAGATCAAG
>CAVGKH010000141.1:2541-5104 GCA_963629755.1 Gemmiger sp. | reverse complement strand
ATCCTAAACCAGGTTGCTCTGCGATTTTTATTTAACTAAATATAGGCCCTGCTCTAAGAACTCTAATTACTTGCGGGGGTTCTTGATGGCTGCCTGTGCAGCGGCCAGGCGTGCGATGGGCACACGGAAGGGAGAGCAGCTCACATAGTCGAGGCCGACATTGTGGCAGAACTCTACGCTGCTGGGGTCGCCGCCGTGCTCGCCGCAGATACCAAGACCCAGATTGGGGTTGGTCTTGCGGCCGTCTTCGGCTGCCATCTTGACCAGCTTGCCAACACCGTTGGTATCGAGGTGCTGGAACGGATCGCTCTCATAGATCTTATTGTCGTAGTAAGCAGTCAGGAACTTAGCGGCATCGTCGCGGCTGAAGCCGAAGGTCATCTGGGTCAGGTCGTTGGTGCCGAAGCTGAAGAAGTCTGCTTCCTTGGCGATCTCACCGGCAGTCAGAGCTGCACGGGGGATCTCAATCATGGTGCCTACTTCGTACTTCATATCCACACCGGCCTCAGCGATCAGCTTGTCGGCGGTAGCTACGACCACAGCCTTAACAAACTTGAGCTCCTTCACTTCGCCTACCAGGGGGATCATGATATGAGGCGTGATCATATTGCCGGTCTCGGCAGAAACCTTCAGAGCAGCCTTGATCACAGCGTTGGTCTGCATCTCAGCGATCTCGGGGTAAGTGACAGCCAGACGGCAGCCGCGGTGGCCCATCATGGGGTTGAACTCATGCAGGCTGGTCACCACATTGGTGAGTTCCTCAGCGGTCATGCCCATATCCTTAGCCAGCTCTTCAATATCCTCAGCCTTGGTGGGCAGGAACTCATGCAGAGGAGGATCCAGATAACGAATGGTCATCGGACGGTCGCCCATAATGCGGTACATAGCGGCAAAGTCTGCTTCCTGGAACGGCTCGACTTTGGCCAGAGCGGCCTTGCGCTCTTCTACGGTACGGGCGCAAATCATTTCACGCACGGCCTTGATACGGTTGGCAGCAAAGAACATATGCTCGGTACGGCACAGGCCAATGCCCTCAGCGCCCATATCCACAGCGTTCTGTGCATCGGTGGGGTTATCGGCGTTGGTGAGCACCTTCAGCTGGCGGTTTGCATCGGCCCAGCCCATGAAGCGCTTGAGGTTGGGATCCTCGGTAGCTGCCACGGTAGCGATCTGGCCCTTGTAGATATTGCCGGTAGAGCCGTCGATGGAGATCCAGTCGCCGCCCTTGAAGGTAACGCCATTGATGGTAAAGGTCTTGCCAGCCTCGTTCATAACAACATCGTTGTCGTTGCCGCAGCCGGAAACACAGCATACACCCATGCCGCGGGCCACAACAGCTGCGTGGCTGGTCATGCCGCCGCGCACGGTGAGGATGCCCTGAGAGACCTGCATGCCCACGATATCCTCGGGGCTGGTCTCCAAACGCACCAGCACGCACTTGGGCATGGTGCCGTTCTTCACAACTTCCTCGGCCTCCTCAGCGGTAAACACTACCTGGCCGCAGGCGGAACCGGGAGATGCAGCCAGGCCCTTGCCGACCACTTCGGCGGCCTTCAGGGCAGCGGCATCGAACTGGGGATGCAGCAGGGTATCGAGCTGCTTGGGCTCAACACGCAGCACAGCGGTCTTTTCGTCGATCATGCCCTCGTCTACCAGGTCGATGGCGATCTTCAAAGCGGCCTGTGCGGTGCGCTTGCCGTTACGGGTCTGCAGCATGTAGAGCTTGCGGTCCTCGATGGTGAACTCCATATCCTGCATATCCTTGAAGTAATTTTCAAGGCGGGTAGCAATCTGTACGAATTCATCGTACACTTCAGGCATCTGATCTTTCAGATGGCTGATGGGAGAAGGCGTGCGGATACCGGCCACGACATCTTCGCCCTGTGCGTTGATGAGGTACTCGCCCATCAGGCACTTTTCGCCGGTAGCGGGGTTACGGGTAAAGGCAACACCCGTGCCGGAGTTCATGCCGGAGTTACCGAATGCCATCTGCTGCACATTCACAGCAGTGCCCCACTCGTAGGGGATCTCGTTCATCTTGCGGTATACATTGGCGCGGGGGTTATCCCAGCTGCGGAACACAGCCTTTACAGCGCCGATCAGCTGCTCTTTGGGATCCTGGGGGAACTCAGAGCCCTGCTTTTCCAGATAGATCTGCTTGAACTGAACCACCAGCTCTTTCAGGTCGTCGGCAGTCAGCTCAATATCCTGCTTTACGCCCTTGGCGGCCTTCATTTCGTCGATTTTTTCTTCAAAGAAGCTCTTGCCCAGTTCCATAACAACATCCGAATACATCTGGATGAAGCGGCGGTAGCAGTCGTAAGCGAAACGGGGGTTATCGGTCTTTTTGGCAAGGCCTTCCACAGCCTGGTCGTTCAGGCCCAGGTTCAGGATGGTATCCATCATGCCGGGCATAGACTGGCGTGCACCGGAACGCACAGAAACCAGCAGCGGGTTGTTCACATCGCCAAAGGTTTTGCCGGTGATCTTTTCCAGGCCCTTCACATGCTCAAAAATGTCGGCAGCGATCTCTTCGTTGATCTGGCGGCCATCGGCATAATAC
>CAVGKH010000141.1:0-2531 GCA_963629755.1 Gemmiger sp. | reverse complement strand
ATACTGGGTGCAGGCTTCGGTGGTGATGGTGAAGCCCTGGGGCACAGGCATGCCGGCAGCGGTCATCTCTGCCAGGCCGGCGCCCTTGCCGCCCAGAATGTTTTTCATGGTGGTCATATCACCATTGAAAGCCTTGGTTCCTTCGTCAAAATAGTACAGGTACTTTTTGCTCATTAAAGTTTACCTCCATCTTTACTTGGTGCCCTGGGGCACCCCTTTCGCATTTCTTGATCTCATCAATATATCCTTTTCAGAATGCGTTAATATTATAACATAGTTTACAGGCAAAATCCATTCTTTTTGCTAAACGAGTGTAGAGATTTTATTGCATTTTTAATGCAATTCGCACAAAAAGCACTTGCAAACCCGGGAAAATACGATAAAATTATAATGGGTGTAAAGGCACATTTTGCTTTGTTCCCGTTTATGTAAAATTTATTCATGATAGAGAGTAAATCGCTGCCCAAAAATAAAAGGCCTTAAAAAGCCAAACCGCTTTTTCTGTTTTTGTTCTTTGAGGCATGCGGCCCTTTTGGGACAGGAGGAAAATACTATGGCACTTACCGAACAGCAGCGCGAAGCCGCCCGCGCAAAGCTGCAGCAGCAGCGTGAAGCACGCCTGGCCGTGCTGGAAGAGCTTATTGCAAGCGGCGTGGAATTGATGAGCGAGGATATTTTTGTAGAGCCCGGCGTAAAGGTGGCTCCCGGGGCAGTGCTTTTGCCCGGCACGATCCTGCGCGGAAAAACCGAAGTGGCCGAAGGGTGCGTGATCGGCCCCAACACGCTTTTGGAAAATGCCGTCGTTGGCAAAAATACGACCGTGAATGCCAGCCAGGTATATGACAGCACCTTGGGTGAAAATAATAAGATCGGCCCCTACACCCATGTGCGCAAGGATACCGTTACCGGCTACGGCGTGCATTTGGGCGCTTATGTAGAGACCAAGAACTCCAACTTTGCCATGGGCAACACCGTGAGCCACCTCACCTATATCGGCGATTCGGATGTGGGCAAATACTGCAACTTCGGCTGCGGCACCGTTACCTGCAATTACGACGGCGAAAATAAGTTTCGCACCACCATCGGCGATTATGTTTTTATTGGCTGCAACACCAATCTGGTGGCCCCGGTAAAGGTGGGCGACGGCGCTTACACCGCTGCCGGCAGCACCATTACCAAGGATGTGCCCGCCGGAGACATGGGCATTGCCCGCGAGCGCCAGACCAATCTGGCAGGCTGGGCCAAGCCCAAAATGCAGGCCTACATTGCCAAAAAGCAAAAGCTGGAAGCCGAGAGCAAGTAATTGCCTTACATTTTTAATATATTATAAGGACGGTTCTGTTTACTACCATGTTTTTCAAAAATACTTCTGCCGCCGAGGGCGATACCTGGCTGATTGCGGGCCTAGGAAACCCCGAGCCCAAATATGACGGCACCCGCCATAACATCGGCTTTGCCGGGCTGGATAAGTTGGCCGAATGCTGGAATGCCGCCCCGAACAAAAGCAAGTGGCAGGGCCTTTACAGCCAAACCACGGTGGACGGCCACAAGGTGATTTTGGTAAAGCCCCTCACCTATATGAACCTGAGCGGCGACTGCATTGCCCCCGCCGCTGCGTTTTTCAAGATTCCGCCGCAGCAGGTGATCGTGATCTGCGATGATATCGACCAGAAGCCCGGCAAGGTGCGCATTCGCCCCAGCGGCTCGGCCGGCGGGCACAACGGCTTAAAGAGTATCATCGCCCGCCTGGGCAGCCAGGAGTTCGTGCGCATCCGCATGGGCGTGGGCGCCAAGCCCCACCCGGATTATGATTTGGCCGATTGGGTGCTGGGCAAGCCGCAGGGCGAGGATAAGACCGCCATTGAGGCCCGTTTAGACGATTTAGAACCCGCCTGCTGCCTGATCATGGACGGCAAGCTCAGCGAAGCGCAGAACAAGTACAACCACTAAAAGTGATTGGGAAAGGAGCAGGCCATGGAGCAATCTCTTTTTGCAAAAACCAGCGAATATAAGCGGCTGCGTGCCGGGGCGGGGACCCCCGGCACGGCGGCTCTTTTCGGCCTGCCCCCGGCAGGCCGCGCGCAGCTGCTGGCCGCCCTTGCCAAAGATACCGGCCGCCCGCTGTGCGTGGTGACCCCCGGCGAAGCCGAGGCCACCCGCTTTGCCGCCGATTTGAATACGCTGGGCATTGCCGCAGCGGTGTTCCCGGCGCGTGATCTGGTGCTGCGCCCCATCGAAGGCGCAGGCCGCGAGTATGAATACCGCCGCCTGGCCGTGCTGGGCGATCTTGCAGGCGGGCGGCTGCAGGCCGTGTGCCTGCCCGCCGAAGCCTTTTTGCAGTATACCGTGCCGCGCGAAGAGTTCCGCGCCAACACGCTGACCCTCAAGCCCGGCATGGTGATCCCCGCCGAAGAGCTGATTGCCCGGCTGTACGGTGCGGGTTACCACCGGCGCGATAAAGTAGAAGGCCCCGGCCAGTTCAGCGTGCGCGGCGGCATTGTAGACTTATATGCCCCGGATATGCGCCAGCC
>CAVGKH010000140.1:2060-5112 GCA_963629755.1 Gemmiger sp. | reverse complement strand
CTGCTATAAGGCTCTGCGGGAAGACGGCATTATGGTCAATCAGCAGGGCAGCCCTTTTTATGCAGAAGATGCCAATGCTATGCAGCGCAGCCATAAGCGTATTGCAGATACTTTCCCTATCAGCCGCGTGTATCAGGCACATATCCCCACCTATGCGGCCGGCTACTGGCTGTTTGGGTTTGCCAGTAAAAAATATCACCCCATTGATGATTTGAACAAAAAAGCTTGGAATACGCTGGGGCTGAAGACACGCTATTACACCACCCGTCTTCATGTAGGGGCTTTCTATCTTCCCGCATTTTTGGAGGAATTTTTGAAGGATGTTGAGTAAAAATATCGAAACCTTTATTGGCTGTGACAGTGATTATAACGAAGCTGATCTGGTGATTTTCGGCGCACCGTTTGACAGTACAACCAGCTATCGCCCGGGCACCCGGTTTGCTTCGTCGGCTATTCGCCATGAAAGCTTTGGATTAGAAACTTATTCCCCGTATCAAGATAAAGACCTTGAAGATTGTGCTGTTATGGATAGCGGCGATTTAGAGCTGTGCTTTGGCAGCAGTGAACAGGCACTTAAAGATATTGAGGTCCGAGCTGAGCAGATTTTGCAGAATGATAAGATTCCCCTGCTTGTGGGCGGCGAGCACCTGGTCACCTTGGGCAGCGTTCGTGCTACTGCGCGCAAATACCCGAATCTGCATGTGATCCATTTTGACGCGCATACAGACCTGCGTGATGATTATTTAGGGGCAAAGCTCAGCCATGCCTGTGTAATACGCCGGTGTCATGATATTCTGGGCGACGGGCGTATTCATCAGTTTGGCATTCGCAGCGGCGAGCGTGCCGAGTGGGAGTTTGCCCGCAGCGGCCATACTGATCTGCATCCGTTTTGCTTTGATGGCCTACAGGAAACCATAAAGGCTATTGGCAATGCACCGATCTATTTTACGATTGATCTGGATGTATTAGACCCCTCATGTTTCCCCGGCACGGGCACACCAGAAGCTGGCGGCGTAGATTTTATGCAGTTGCTGGCAGCAATTCGCACGGTTTGCAGCGGCAATGTCGTAGCAGCTGATGTAAATGAGCTGTGCCCTATTTTAGACCAGACCGGTGCTTCTACTGCGTTGGCCTGCAAAGTAATGCGGGAACTCATGCTTGCAATTTTATGATAAAATTTGGAGGAAATAACAAATGGCAAAAGTTTTAATTATTGGCTGCGGTGCTGTGGCCAGCGTTGCTATTCACAAATGCTGCAGCTGCAGTGAAGTGTTTGAAGAGATCTGCATTGCCAGCCGTCACCGTGAAAATTGTGAAAAGCTTGCCGAGCTGCTGCGCCCAAACACCAAAACGGTGATCACTACTGCCCGTGTGGATGCAGATAAAGTCGAAGATGTGAAAGCTCTAATCCAGGAATACAAGCCGGATCTTGTAATGAATATTGCTCTTCCCTATCAGGATCTTTCTATTATGGAAGCCTGCCTTGCCTGCGGTGTGAACTATATGGATACTGCTAACTATGAGCCTGAGAATACCGATGACCCTGCCTGGCGTGAGATTTATGAAAAGCGCTGCAAGGAAGAGGGATTTTCCGCTTATTTTGACTATAGCTGGCAGTGGGCCTATAAAAAGAAATTTGAAGAGGCCGGCTTAACTGCCCTGCTGGGCTCTGGCTTTGATCCGGGTGTAACGCAGGCATATTGTGCGTATGCTTTGAAGCATCAGTTTGACCAGATCGATGAGATCGATATTTTGGACTGCAACGGCGGTGACCATGGCTACGCCTTTGCCACAAACTTTAACCCCGAGATCAATCTGCGCGAGGTTTCTGCCCCTGGCAGTTACTGGGAAAACGGGCATTGGGTAGAAGTTCCGGCTATGTCGATCAAGCGCGAATATGAATTTAAGCAGGTTGGCCATAAAGACATGTACCTTCTGCATCATGAGGAAATTGAAAGCCTTGCCCAAAATATTCCCGGTGTAAAGCGCATCCGATTCTTTATGACCTTTGGCCAGAGCTACCTGGATCATATGCGCTGTTTAGAAGATGTCGGCATGCTTTCCACCACGCCGGTAGAATTTGAGGGGCATGAGATCGTGCCGATCCAGTTCTTAAAAAAGCTGCTGCCGGATCCTGCTACCCTTGGCCCGCGCACCAAAGGCAAAACTAATATTGGCTGCATCTTTAAGGGTACCAAAGACGGTAAGCCCAAAACCTATTATTTGTATAATATCTGCGATCACCAGGAATGCTATGCCGAAGTTGGCAGCCAAGCTGTAGCCTATACCACCGGTGTGCCCGCTATGTGCGGCGCGCTTATGCTTCTGACAGGCAATTGGAATAAGCCGGGCGTTTACACTGTAGAAGAGTTTGACCCCGATCCGTATATGGATGCGCTGAACAAATACGGCCTGCCCTGGCAGGAAGACTTTGCACCGGTTTTGGTTGATTGATCATGAAAATTTATGAACTGCCTACCCCCTGCTATGTGATCTCGGAATCCAAGCTGCGGCAAAACGGTGAAATCCTGCACGGTGTTCAGCAGAAAACCGGCGCGAAAATTCTGCTGGCGCAAAAATGCTTTGCCAATTTTGCAACCTATCCGATTTTGCAGGAATATCTTGCAGGAACAGAGGCGAGCGGCTTATATGAAGCACGCCTTGGCCATGAGGAAATGCCCGGCAAAGAATGCCATGTGTTCTGTGGCGCTTACCGTGAGCAGGACTTTGCAGAGCTTCTGCAATATGCCGATCATATTGTATTCAACAGCCCGCGGCAGTTGGCGCAGTTTGGCCCCCGTACCAAGGAAGCCGGAAAAAGCGTTGGGCTGCGTATCAACCCTGAATACAGTACGCAGGAAGGCCATGCAATTTACGATCCGTGCGCACCCGGCAGCCGCTTGGGTACGACCCGTGCCCAGTGGGATGTTGCAATGACCCCGGAACTGATTGCCATGCTGGACGGTCTTCATTTTCATACCCTTTGTGAGCAGAACAGCGATGCCTTAGAAAAGACTCTGCAAGCCGTGATTGAAAAATTCGGTGAATTTTT
>CAVGKH010000140.1:0-2029 GCA_963629755.1 Gemmiger sp. | reverse complement strand
ACTGCGGCGGTGGGCATCATATTACTCGTGAAGGCTACGATCTGACATGCCTGGAAAAAAACATAACAGAAATACAAGAGCGTTATGATCTGCAAATTTATTTAGAGCCAGGCGAGGCTGTTGCCTTAAATGCGGGCACACTGCACACAACGGTGCTTGATCTGCTGCAAAACGGTATCGAGATTGCTGTGGTTGACACCAGTGCCGCCTGCCATATGCCAGATGTGCTGGAAATGCCTTATCGCCCGCCGCTGGCTGGCACCGGTGAGCCGGGAGAGAAGTCCTTTACTTATCGTTTAGGCGGGCCGAGCTGCTTGGCCGGGGATGTGATCGGTGACTACAGCTTTGATACTCCCCTGCAAATTGGGCAAAGGCTGTGCTTTGAGGATATGGCGATATATACGACCGTAAAAAACAACACTTTTAATGGTATGCCGCTTCCTTCAATTTATTTAGAAAAGCTTAATGGCGAATGCGTACCCTTGGCCGAATTTGGATACGGCGATTTTAAAATGCGCCTTGGAAACAGGCCAATCGATTTATAAGCTATGATAAAAGCAAGGGCTGTGGAAAAAAATTTCACAGCCCTTGCTTTTATGATAAACTTTTACAGTAGCTGCCCAGGTAATTTTTGTTTTTCCTTATAGGGAAATGTTGAATCAAATTCTTTGAATTCTTCTGTTAATTTTTCCGCTACAAAATATTCATCAGGGTCTTTATAAAGCCCTTGAACCTTACTGAAAAAATTTGGCTGCAATTCCTTCACAAGAAAATAAGGTACAATTTTATCCGCCGGATCCGCATATGCATATCGAATCTGCCTTTCGCTGCCTAGCACAAAGCTTGACTTTTTATAAAATGCAATATTTCCGGTGATTGCTACAGCTTTTATGCTCTGATCCGCTGCTTTTTGCAGAGAATAGTCTAAAAGCTGCTTTCCATACCCCTGCCGTTTATAATCTGGAGCAATACTGAGCGGGCCAAAGGTTGCAATGGGAATGCTTTTCCCCGTGGTATCTTGAATTGCCGCCTTCGCATACATAATATGCCCAATCAACTTGCCGTCTTTTTCCATAACGAAATCCAGTTTTGGAAGAAAGTTTTGGGAGAAACGAAACTTATGAAGTACAAAATGCTCGCTGCAGCCTGGTCTATAAATATTCCAAAAAGCTTCTCTGGTCAAATTTTCTACGGCCCTATAGTCTGCTTCTATTTCATTGCGAATTATAATTGACATATTTCTTCTCCTTTTTGCGGTTTAAGTTTTCTTCCAGGCGAATTTTCATACGGTCTAAACTGGCGTCCAACTGTGCAGTCGTTTCGCTTTTATTTTCGGCCCCATCGTAGTAACTATAAAATAAAAACATAACACCATAAAATTCTGCCGCGTTCTCTTTTGCATTAGAAATGCCAATACTTTCAAATAGATCTATCATATATCCAAGCGGCCCTGAAGCAAGATACTGTTGATACAGCTTAGACATTTCTATATTCCGATATTGCTCTAAGGTAAGCATCTTCCGAAAGTTTGAGGCAAATTTGTCTTCTACCCAGTAGCGGAATTGTGATTTACTATATTCAACAATTTCAGAAAGTGAGACTTGCTGATATTTCTCCGGCATTTCTGTTAAAGCCGCCTCAGGCATATCGTAACTTTCCGCATTGTTTGAATCTTGATTTTCCATACGAGCCAGAATGCTGTTAAATAGGTCTTTTTTACTCTGATAGTGCCTATAAAGCGCTCCTTTGCTGATTCCAACTTTTTCAGCGATCATACTTACTGAAACGGCTTCATAACCGTTTTCAGCAAACAACTCAAGTGCAACTGCTAAAATTTTTTCTTTGGTATTTTCCACTCAGAATCCCCCTAGCGAAGTGAACGATCGTTTACATTATTGTAGTAAACGACCGTTCACTTGTCAAGCCTGTTTTATATCAAATATGAAGCATCAAGGTCTTATATTTTTGTTTTGAGTGAAAATTGCAATAACAAGTTGAGCATTTTCTGTGTTAGAAGGCCATCAATCTG